>DATCPG010000342.1:0-4719 GCA_036570225.1 Gemmatimonadaceae bacterium
GGCGGGTCCTGCCTGTACCACGTGCGCGCCGTTTCCGTCGGCGACAGCGTGCGCTCCACCGTTTCGGCCGTTCCTCCATTTCCGAATGTCTCGTAAAGGCGGCTGATTCCGTTGTGGGTCGCCGCCATGAACATCAGATAACCGGGGGACCACGTGTCGAAGTCGCCGTGTGTGAAGACTCCCGGCATTCCGAGTCGCGTCATCTCCTGCACGTTGTTCCAGCCGAGCATCTGCCACTCGTTCGTCAGAAGCGGATCCAGCCAGGCGTTGTAGGGTCCGTCGCCAACGGTGTTGTCGTACAGATACGGAACGGATTCGTGCAGATCGTGCAGCACCTGCGCTTTCCAGTCGAGATAGGTGTCGAGGACGTTCTGCGACAGCTTGAGCGTGAGCGCCATCGCGTCGCGGTTGTTGTCGTGACCGACGTAGTGCCCCCAGTACAAGAGCGGCGGATACGTCTCTCCCGGATGTGCCATGTGCCAGCGGAACACATCCACCTCACGGTCGCGTCCGTCCACTTCCACGATCGGCGTGATGAGCGTGATGAGGTGGTCGCGGATGTTCGTGATGTACGGGCTCTCGTCGACGGCGAGACGGTACGCCAGCTCCATCAGCGCTGTAGGTGCGCCGGATTCCGGAGAGTGTATCGTGCCCGTGATGTAGTAGACCGGAATGGTCTGGCTGGCGAGCCGCTCGGCCTCGGCATCGTCCATGTTGATGCTCCGCGGATCAGCGAGCTTCGCAAGGTTTGCCTTGTTCTGGTCGAGATTCGCGAACACCGATTCGGATGCAACCGCGACGGCGATCATCTCCCGCCCCTCTTCGGATCTGCCAATCGAATAGACGCGCACTCTCGGGCTCGCCTTGGCGAGCATCCGCATGTAGGTGTAGACCTCTTTCGAGTACGGCAGGTTGTTGCGCGCGCCTGCTATGTCACCGAGCAGCGCTTTCGGAGTCGGCACAGTAGGCGAAGCCGGCAGATAGTCCACGAGTGGCGAGAGGAAGAAGGACTCCGTCGTGTACTCCCGGATCTTTCGGCTGTACTCCTCGTCGATGGGCTGATTCGGATCGCGTCCCGGGCGCGTCGCAGATGGCGGCGGCGTAACTGGAGTGGCTGGGTTCGGGTCAGCCGACTGAGCATGCAGCTGCATGCTCGAGACTGCGATCAGAAACGAAACGGAAAAAGCGAGCGGGGGTACCGACAATCTCATCTCCATGCTTCGGGTGGAAGCGTTCTTCGGAATGGATGCACGCGCGCAAAGAATTCCGCCAGCGTCACGGCATCGCGAAGGGTTGTAGAACGCTCTCTGCGCCAATAACTTCCGAAACTCTCCCGGAGAGATGGCCGAGAGGCTGAAGGCACCGGTTTGCTAAACCGGCATACGTGGAAACGCGTATCGAGGGTTCGAATCCCTCTCTCTCCGCTCGGCGGGTCCGCGCATCCAGTGTGGGCCCGCTGTTCATTTTCGAGTGACCGATGACAAACGCCAACAAACCGCGCCTACGCTTCGCCCCTTCTCCGACCGGATATCTCCACGTCGGCGGCGCGCGCACGGCACTCTTCAACTGGCTGTACGCCCGGAAGTTCGACGGCGAGTTCCTGCTCCGCATTGAAGACACCGACAAAGCGCGGAGTACCGACGAGAGCACCCGCGCGATCTTCGACGGGCTGGAGTGGCTTGGACTGAACTGGGACGACGGCGTCGTCTATCAGGGCGCAAATCTGCCTCGCCATCAGGCCGATGCGCGCCGGCTGCTCGAAACCGGCGCCGCGTATCACTGCTTCTGCACTGCGGCCGAGCTCGACGAGCGGCGACGCGAAGCCGAGTCGCGCAAGGAAGCGTTCAAGTACGATCGCCGCTGCGACCGTCTTTCCCGCGAAGAGGTTGCGCGCAGAGTCGCCGCCGGAGAGCCGCACGTCATTCGCTTCCGCGTCCCCGAGGGCACCACCGAGTGGAACGACCTCGTCCACGAGAGGATCGCCTTCCCCAACAAGGACATCGAGGATTTTGTCATCCTTCGCTCGGACGCGACGCCGATCTACAATCTCGCGGTGGTCTCTGACGACATCGCAATGGGCATCACCGTGGTGATGCGCGGGGACGACCATATCTCGAACACGCCCAAGCAGATCCTGCTTTACCGGGCGCTCGGCGCTCCTTTGCCCACCTTTGCGCATCTGCCGATGATTCACGGGCTCGATGGGAAGAAACTGAGCAAGCGTCATGGTGCAACCGCGGTGGGAGACTACCAGCACTACGGACTTCTTCCCGGTGCGATGCTCAACTTCCTCGCGCTCCTCGGCTGGTCACCCGGCGGAGATCGCGAAGTGATGACCATGCCGGAGATGATCGAGCTGTTCAGCGTCGATGGTCTTCAAAAGAAGGCCGCGATCTTCGACCCAAAGAAGCTGGAGTGGATGAACGGTCAGCATCTGTCGATGATTCCGCTCGAGGAGCTGGAGCCGCGCGTCACCCCGGCGATCATTACGGCGCGTCTCGCCACCGAGGAAGAGCTCGTGGAAAGGCGCGAGTGGTATCTGCGCCTGCTGGATCTGCTCAGAGTTCGCTCCCGCACGATTGACGATATCGTCCGTCAGGCAGGGCCGTATTTTCTCGAGGACATCGAGTACGACTCAGTCGCAGTGGCAAAGAACTGGAAGGATCCCGCCGAGGCTTCGGACCTCCTGAGTGCGACGCGCGTCGCCTTGGCCGGTGCGACGGTTTGGGAAACGGCCCCGTTGGAGTCGTCGCTGCGGGAGCTGGCAGAGGCCCGAGGGGTGAGCGCGGGCAAGGTTTTCCAGCCGCTGAGGGTCGCACTGACCGGTCTCACCGTCAGTCCCGGGATCTTCGAGATGCTGATCCAGATGGGGCGGGAGCTGTCCCTGAAGCGGATCGATAAAGCACTTCTGGCGCTTGGCGCGTAGAAAAAAGAGGTTGGTCGCACAAACTGTTGACCAGGTACGATTCCGTACACACATTACTAACGTTATTAATTACCGGACGCGGACCTGCTCCGACGCGGGTTCGCCACTTCAAGGGACCATCAGATGGCCGAGCCATTAACGAAGCTCGAGAGCTCGGTTTACCACTACCTCCTCGATTTCACGGCCGAGAGAACGTATCAGCCCAGCATTCGGGACATCGGAAAGCAATTCAAGATCAAGTCGACGAAGACAGTTTCTGATCTGCTCCAGTCGCTGGCAAAAAAAGGCTATATCGAGCGAGACCCGTCGAGATCGCGCGGCGTCAACCTCCTGGGTTTTGGAGGCGCACTGCGCACTCAGCCCGTTCCCTACTACGGTAAGATTCACGCTGGCGAGCCGGCGCTGATTCCGGAGCACCGTCAGGGGTTCATCACCATCGATCGCCGCTTCGTGCCTTCCGAGGATGTTTTTTTCCTCAAGGTGAAGGGCGACAGCATGGTCGGCAAATGCATCAACGACGGCGACTACGTGATGGTAAACCCCAGCCAGGATCCGCGCGATCACGACGTCATAGCCGCACGTCTCGGTGAAGAGGCGACGGTAAAGACGTTGACCCACCGGTCGGGAGCTGTCGTGCTCGAGGCGGCCAATCCAGCGGACCGCGACATCACGGTTCAGCCGGGGATGGATTTCGGAGTTCTCGGAGTGGTCTGTGGTGTTTTCCGTCCGGGCTTCGACGCGAACAACGGCGGCAATACTCTTCCGTCGTAAACCTGAGCTGTCGGCAGTACTCGAGCGGTCGGCGCAAGCCGGCCGCTATTCGCTTCAAGGCCTTGTGCGCGCTTGTGCCGCATCGGGCCGGCGGGCATTGATCAATTCCTGGAGGTTTGGATGTCCGCAGACTCTAAAGGTGCATCCGGAAAGCTGAGCACGTCGCTGAAGCAGCTGACGCCCGTTCTAATCGTGGAGTCCGTCGAGCCCTGCCTCAAATTCTGGGTCGATCGCCTCGGCTTCGCGGTGACGAACGAGGTTCCCGGACCAGACGGAAAACTGATCTTCGCCAGTGTCCAACTGGGATCGGTCGAGATCATGTACCAGACGCGAGCGAGCGTCATCGACGAGCAACCCGGAGCCGCGAAGGAGTTGATGGGCCACTCCGTCGCGTTGTTCATAACCGTCGACGATCTCGATCAGGTGGCAAAATCGCTCGCGGGCGCGCCGGTGGTAAAGCCGCGACACAAGACTTTTTACGGCAGTATCGAGATCTACGTTCGCGAGCCGGGTGGAAATACCGTCGGGTTCGCGCAGTTTACCTGACAGGTACCAACTGAACTGAACAGGGTAGGAGGTGCCAGAGATGCGTAGGTGTCTGGCACCGGGTTACCACGACAAGACTTTGCGATTGGCGTTCTGTCCGCATTCAGGTGCCAGGCACCTCGTGACCGGCGCCGCCGTGTCTTACACCTGTCTTCCTCTATCACGCCAGTATTGAAGTCTGGGTGTAGGCACCTGGTGCCAGGCAACTGCGGTACTGGCACCTCTCACCCCGTTCAGTTCAGTTGGTACCTGAAACCTGTTTTTTCTTAGAAGTTGAGCCAGTACGACGCCTTCACCAGGAACGTGTTGTCCGGCCGCGCCCCGAACAGATCCCTGAAATCCCGCGTCGGCACGAAGCTTCCCGGGTTGCGGTCGTCCTGATCGCGCCCCTCCGTCCACACCAGAAATATCGTCGAGCCGGGTCGGTACTCCCATCGCGCCACCGCGCTGGCGTGCAGCACCTTGATGTTGAAGCT
>DATCPG010000343.1:0-11440 GCA_036570225.1 Gemmatimonadaceae bacterium
GCTCAAGTACGCGGCGCCGCCGCTCAGCACAAGCAACGGCACGAGGTAGAACAGCCGGCTGAAGATCTTGATCCCGCATCCAGTCAGCTCGAATACCGCGGCGAGCATCGCACCCGTCCTGCTCACCGGTTTCAGTAGCTGGTAGAACAAGACCACCGTTGCGATCTGGCCGGCCATTTCCAGCAGGTAAACCGTGAATCCAAGTCTGTATAAGGATTGATTGGCGAGGATGTTGGTGGCGGTCTTCGCGGCGTCACTGAATACGACGAGGCGCTCGCTGACAAAGGCCTGGGCGAAGATGCCGGCGATTACGTAAAGGAGATAGATCGCCCCAGCGAACCTTCCTTTCATGCGCGGCGACATCTCTGCGGGGCGATCGATTGAAGAAACAGCGCTCATCGGGCGGGACTCCGTATGGGTGGTCACCCGCCGTACGGCACCCAGCCGCGGCTGGTTTCAGGAAAAACTAGGAAATCAGTTAAAGCTGCGGTGCGGCGTCATCACAGGATCTCGTCGATCCTGTGCACTGCTCCGTCGGGGCGAGTTTCGCCAACACCGACGGTGACGATGCGATTCAAGAATGCGTATGCTTCCGCCGAGGTCTCGAATTTCGGCACTGTTCGAAAGTAGTAACGCGCGGGGTCGACGACTTCGCCGCGGCTGAACGCGGAGATCACGTCCGGCGGCCCGTGACGCAGGCCCTGGAAGGTCATGTAGATCAGCGCGTGATCGTCTGTCTCCAGCGTGATGCGCAGGTCCAGCTCCAGCACGCCGTCGGAGCGCAGAAGCAGCCAATCACCTCCGCCCGGCAGAACCTTCCCGCGAAGCCGCGGGCCTTCGAAGTCGCCTCCCGCGACCGGCACGAATGTACGAACGCCATAGGGTACTGCACCCAGCTTTTGCGGAGGAGCGGCGATGACTTTCACTGTCATCAGTGGTCGCGAGGTAATGTCGGTGGGTCGCTTGCCCTCGTCTTCGAGCGTGCTCACGGCTAGAGGATCTCGTTGATCGTGTAAATCGGCCCGGTCGGCAGGCGATTGCCGGACGCGATCGCGACCAATCGGTTCAGGAACTCATACTTGGGCGCGCTCGTTTCGAACCGGGGCGCTGTCCGGAAGTAGTACGTCGACGGATCGACGGACTCGCCTCGTGCGAGCGCCGCCAATACCTCAGGGGGACCATGGCGGAGGCCGAAGGACGTCATGCTGATCAAGGCGCCGTCGTCGGTCTCGAGCGTGATTCGCAGATCGAGCTCGAGAACGGCGTCGGACCGCGAGAGGGTCCAATCACCTCCACCCAAAATCTTGCCGCGTAGGCGAGGGCCCTCGAAGGTACCGCTCGTGATGGGCGCTATCACGCGCGTTCCAAGCGGTCCGGCGCCGAGCTTTTGCGGCGGCGAGACGACAACCTGAAGCATCATCAACAGGCGTGAAGTCATACACAGAAAGATAAGTTGCCGAAGGCAAAGGCTGAGGCTAGCTCCCTTCGGACTTCCGTCCTGCTGACCGTTGAGGAAACGGTCGCAGCAATGAAAAAGGCTTCGTCGATCTCGTATCGGTCGCCGGGCGATAAAGGATAAGCTCTCCCTTCTAGCGAACCGACCGTCCGCCTTGGCGGTTATCGACGACAAAGCGATCGCGCGCCGGCATGTGCACGAGCGGCAAAGTACGATCACTCACTACTGCGTTCCCGGGAATTACCTGGTTGCGGTAGAGGAGATAAGCGACCACGCTGTAGACCTCGCTCGAGCTGAGCGAGCCCGGCGCATCGAAGGGCATCGCCCGATTGATGTAGTCGTACAGCGTGGTCGCGTAAGGCCAGTAATTTCCTATCGTTCGCTTCGCCAGAAATTTTGGGTCGCGGCCGAAATCGAACCTGTCGCCTGGCTCACGTCCCACCAGACGGTCGAATGGTCCCTCGGTGCCGGTCGCGCCATGGCATCCGGCGCAACGCAATCTGTAGACGGATTCGCCCTGTGAGACCGTCCCGCTATCGTGCGGCAGTCCTCGACCGTCCGGCGTCACATCGGTGTCGGCTTGACGAATCTCCTCTCGCGTCGCCGGAGTACCGAATCCGAATCGGTCGGGTACCTGTGACCCGCGGAAGCGCGGCCACAGATCGATGAGTGCAGCACCCACCACGAGCAGCAACAAAACGAGGGCTAAGACGACTGACCGACGCAGCACTCACGTCTCCACGTGAAAGAAAACCTTGCCGCCTCGCTCCACCTTCCAGCCACGGATGTTGTTCATGTGGTAGAAGGTGCCCGCACCACGTGCGGCGACCAGCTGGGCGCGAGTCGGCTGCACGTAGCCGGTCTCATCGACTGCCCGGCTCATCAACAAAGCTTCGCCCCCATCGTACTTCCAGGCGTGGCGAAAGCGAGTCGTACATTTGGACAAGATGGGCGACTGCAACTCGGCGTTCGTCCAGTTATTTCCACCGTCGGTGCTCACTTCAACCCGCCTGATTTTACCGCGTCCGCTCCAGGCGAGGCCGGTGATGACGCACCAACCCTTGCTGACGGTAGCCGGGAACGCCGGAAAGGTGATCAACGATTTGGCGTCCATGACGAAGCTGAACATCCGCGCCGTCCCGTTCGCGAGCGGGTCGGTGTACTTGGATGTCTCTTCTCGCGTCATGAAGGGCTCTTTCGCCAATTCGATGCGCTTGATCCACTTCACCTGACTGTTGCCTTCCCAGCCTGGAAGAAGCAAGCGTGCAGGATATCCCTGCTCCGGTCGAATCGCCTCGCCGTTCTGAGCGTAGACGATCATCGCGTCATCGAGGGCTTTTTCGACCGGGATGCTGCGCGTCATGTGCGCTGCATCCGATCCTTCGGCGAGAAACCATTTTGCGTCTGGGCTCGCGCCAGCTTCGCGGAACAGAGTCGCAAGAGGAACCCCGGTCCACTCGCTCGTGCTCAACAGGCCATCGATCCACGAAGGCGTTGCATCACGCTTCATCGTCGTCGTCTGAAATCCACGATAGCCATTCCCGGAGCATTCGATGAAGCACACCCGATTTATGGCGGGGAATCGCTTGAGATCGGCGAGCGTGAACTTGAGCGGCCGGTCCACCATGCCGTGGATCAGCAACGTGTACCGCGCCGGATCGATGACCGGTACGCCGCCGTGGTGACGCTCGAAAAGAAGATCGGATGGCGTGATCGTTCCGAACAGGTCCTGCAGCGGCGTCTCCGATTCGCCCGAAGGGGCGGGGCGATTTATTCGGCGGCGCGGGTGTTCAAAAGGCGAGCGTTCCCCGAGCTCCGTCGGAATATGACCTTGCGCCTTGCCCGGGTCATCAATCGCTCCGGGTGGCTGAATTAGTGCGTTGGCCTGAGCGCGTAGAGTCGATGCGTTTTCAAGCAACGATGCGCTGACCGCGCCGATGGCGCCGGCGAGCAGAGTTCGGCGACTGAACGATGGGACCCGTTCCTTCTCGCCCTTGTCGACAAACTCGCTCGAATTCGTAACTCGTCGGGTCACGGCAACCCCCCTGCATTCCTAATGCACTGCCTGGCGCCATCCAGAAAATACATTTCGGCTGCAACGTTCGTCAGGCGCCGTAGCGATAGCCCCGGCCCTCGTATCCACCGACTATGATCGCCGGCGCGAGAATCAGAATTACAAGACACTTCGCCACGTCGACACCCGACTGCGCCGCAACGACACTCGCGACGAGCACAACCGCGATCGCACCCAGCAGCCACGCACCCAATCGCGAGAAACGTCGGATCAGATAGTAGTATGTCGCATAAACCAATCCGATGTAGATGGCGACGGGCGCGGCGACGCTTACCACCGTCGCAAGCGGACCAATCACAGTCTTATGCTCGATGAAGTACGCCGCGACGTGCAGGCCGGCGCCGGTCGCCACGATCGCGGTCACGATCAGCACTTGGCCATACCCCCAGACGAACGCGCGATCGCGATGCCGTTCGAGAATCTCCGCCGCCGGCACTATGTAGTAGATCCACCACATGCCGAAGGTGAGTCCGGTGCCGGCGATTCCGACCAGCGCCGCGTCCAGCGTCCAACCCTGTTGCTCGATCACCGCTGACAATGCGGCAACGGTGCCTACAACCCCCTCTCCCAACGCAATGATTGTGAAAAGACTGTGGCGCTCCACAATGTGATGTGCGTGCCAGGGTGTGCCACCATCTTTTCGCTCTGCCAGGGCTGGGCCACCGAATTCAATGAGCAGGAGAACGGTGAAGGGGATGATGGAGCCCACCGCTGAGAGACGAGCGAAAATCAGCGCGACCCAGCCAATTTGCGCGACGAAGATAGTGATGACGTAGGTGAGACAAGCTCGGCGCCGCGACGGATCCTGTTTTGCCGCGCGCAGCCACTGCGACACGAGGGCAACGCGCATGATCACGTACCCGAGCACCATGCCTGAATTGTCCAGACGTTGACCGCGCTCGATAGACGCGAACATGGGCTGCAGGCCGATCGCCAGGACCAGCACGCCGATCATCTGCACCATGGTGGCAACGCGGAACAGCCAGTCGTCGGTGTCGTAGGCCGAGGAGAACCACGAGAAACTGCCCCAGGCCCAGCAGATGGCAATGCTCGCAAAGCCAAAGCCGAGTAACGCTGCCGCGTAGCGTCCCTCGGCCAATTCAGCGGCGAATTGCGACGCAGCGAAACTGAAACAAGTCGCAAACGTGAGGTCGAAGAGCAATTCGAGCGGCGTAGCGACGCGGTTCTTCTCGTGCGGATCGCGGCCGCCCATCCGTCGAACGCGATGACTGAGGACCTTGCCGCTGGCCGCTGTCGTGCTCACGCCCTATAGAAGCAGCAATCCGCGCTTGACGCCAGTAGCAACGGCCTCCGCCCTCGTAGCGACGCCGAGCTTGTCGAACAGCAGCTCCAGATGCGTTTTCACGGTGTTGGCCGAGATGCCGAGCCGGGCGGCGATCTGTTTGTTGACGAGGCCGTCAGCGAGCAGCGCCAGGATCTCGCGCTCGCGATTGGAGAGCACCGTCGCCTTCGCCTCATCGCCGGTGTAGCCGGACAATCGGCCGGACGTTGGCCTCGCCACCAGAACAATATCGGCCGACGGTGGAACCTCGGCGCTCGTCGCGCCGACGCCGACCAGCTCGAACTCGGGATTCGTCCGCAACGCCGCCGCCAGCGATGCTCGAAGCTTCTCCGACGGCGCTACGATGGCGATGCGTGTCATCGCCACGAAAAGCTGTTACGCCGCGCGCTGCGAGAGCGACCGCTCCACGAATCGCTGGACCAGTGATGCAGGCACCGCGACGCCAAGTCCGTTGACGACCATGCTGTTGATGCCGACGAGCCGTCCTTCCGCATCGACGAGCGGACCACCCGAATTGCCGGGTGCGAGCCGTACGTCGGCGACGATCCAGCGCGCAGATCCTGATTTGTCGCGAGTGACGGCGTGCAGCACGCCCATCGCCAGCGCGTCCCTGATGCCGAGCGGATGCCCGTGCGCGAAAACGAGCTCGCCGGTGCGCAGGGAATCCGGATCGCGTAACTCGAGCAGCGGTCCGCTAACCGATGGGGCAGCGAGAAGCGCGAGATCATGATGAGGATGGTATGCGAGTGCGTGTGCTTCGCGCCACTTGGCGCCGGCACTGACCTGCAACGACGCACCACGCCGGATGCAGTGCGCGTTCGTGACGACGAGACCCGCGCCGCCCCAGATGATTCCAGTCCCGCTGGCGGTCTCACCGCTCCGAACCTCGACGACGGCCTGCTGGAGAGTCTCCGCCAAGCCATTGAGGTTCGACGACGCGGCGCGCGCAGAGCCGAGCATGGAGAAATTCATTCCCGTCCTCCACGATCCGCTGGCGTAATCGCCGCGCTCTTGATGGTGCCGCCGCGCAGGAACTTGACCGTCACCGCGCCGTTCTTCGCGACACTCGACAGCGCGTCGAGAAGGTCATCCGGGCCCTTCAGCGCGTTCCCGTTTGCTACGAGCAGGACGTCTCCGAGCATCATTCCCGCCTTGTCTGCCGGCGAGCCATCGGCGATCGATATGATCAACAAGCCTGCCTCGCCTTCCAGCCCATGCTGGTTCACCACCGATTCCGACAACGCTACGGGTTGTACGGCGACGCCAATGAAAGGGCGCCGGACATGACCGTTCTCGAGCAGCTCGTCGAGCACTTTGTCGACGGCCGCCGCGGGCAAAGCCAACGGCGTACCGCGCGCCAGCGCCGAGTTGTTGAGGCCGAGCACGGCACCGGAGGGATCGACGAGCGGGCCTCCGGAGAATCCGTCGTAAACCGCGACATCGAGTCTAAGCACCTTGTCGATGCGCGCACCCTGCCAGCTGCGCCATCCCTGACCGACGGCGCTGACGATTCCGAAGCTGGCCGAGACATCTCGGCCGGGCCGTCCGACGGCCAGCACGAGTGACCCGACGCGCAGCGAGCTCGCATCCGCGCGTGCCGCAACGTGTGACTTGGTGCCGTCGACGCGCAGCGCGACCAGGTCGGTAGCCGGATCGCGTCCCGCGACTTTGGCGACGACCGACTCTCCGCTGGGAAGCGTGACCGGAACTTCATCATCCCGGCGCACAGTGTGGCTGGCGCTGACGACCACTCCGTCGCGCCAGACGATTCCGCTGGACGGAATGCGGCGCCGCGCGTGAATGGAGACAACGAAGTTGCCGGCCGTTTCCACAGCCGCGGCGAGCTGCGACGACAGCTCCTGGAGAGTGCTGGAGCTTCCTGATTTCTGCGCTGACATGCGAACCCTGGTGAAAGTGGCTTCCTCAGATTCGCTGGTTGGTCGTCCCGCTGGTATCGGACAAACGGGTGAGCGAGCTATAGACGGCGTTTGACGGTGCGAATGCGAAGGATCCTTCCCTCCGTTGCTCGGCGGTTGGCTGCAAAACGGAATAAACTGGTGGGCGGTGAAGTCTGGGCATTGCACGATCTACAGTGCATGGCGACTTCATCGATGTTCGACAAACCAGGCTTCTTACACGCGCTTCTTCTCGCGCTGTCGTCAGCGCTTTGTACGCCTGCTCGAGGCCATGATCCTCCAGCGATTGCGAGCGAGCCAACCAACAGAAGCATGTTCCTCATATCTTCTCACCTCAGGATCAGGGGCCGTTCCGGGTCCTACTTAGACAGCCGCTGGACTCCGAAACGTTCAAACGCGAGTGGAAGTCGCCGTTGCGCCAGGCCGTCGGGAGGAGTCCTCACTCCGATGCCTCCCTCCAGCAGCGACGAAGTCAAGATGGGCGCGACATCGCCCTCGATCGGCTCCATTGATTCACCGCGCACGTTGCAAAGGTACGGGCGCTTCGCGCTCACGGTGGTGCTCGCGCTGCTCGCATGGAGCGCCTTCCGCAACGAATACGGCTACATACCGCTCCTGAGTGACATCGACCTCGCCATCCACGAATTCGGGCACATGCTCTTCATGCCCTTCGGGATCCAGTTTCTCGGCAACACCATGATGATCCTCAGCGGATCGCTCACGCAGGTGGCCTTTCCGCTGGTATTCGTCGGGTACTTCATGCGCAGGCAGCCCGACGGCCGGCGGCGCGACCTGTTCGCGGCTATGGTGTGTCTCTGGTGGTCCGGGATCAACCTGCTGAGCGTCGCGATCTACTGCGCCGACTCCCGCGCCGGCCAGCTCATGCTCATCGACGGATCGACAGGGCAGGAGAGCGACGGGCACGACTGGAACAACCTGCTCACTCGCTGGGGATTGCTCCAACACGACACGGTGATTGCGCGTTGGATGCGCGCGATCGCGTGGCTGATGTGTGTCGCGAGCCTCATCGTTGCAGTCTGGAGCCAGCTGCGTTTACCCCGCGAACAAACCGTCGAGGCCTCGGGTCCTTGAACGGATTAATTCGTCCCTGGACGTCGCAACGCCCATTATAGCTGGGAAAGAAGGGCCCAGCCGCTGGCGAGACCATCAGGGCCCGCGAGCAAAAAGATGTGCTTTGCCGCTCCAAGATTCGCCACATCCAGAACCGACATCTGCGTTGTCGGTCCGGGTTCGAGTGAGAATCCAAAAGCATCATCGTTGTTCGGGCGATCGGGCACGAGAAGGCCAATCGTGATGTCACCCCCGGAATCGCTCTTTCCACCGGACGTTGGCGCGCGCTTCGTGACGGTAAGCGCATGATTCACTTCAATCAGCGCGTTCCACTTCACCTGCCCATACCACTGCGGGGCGCCGTACGTCGCAAGATAGCTCGCCACCAGCGTCGGCCCTCCGTATGACGACGGGCTAAAGTCGAGCGTGCCGATCACGCTCGACGTTGATTCCCTATCGATTTCGACTCGTTGAATGCCTGTAACTGCTCGAGTCGCCGGATCGAGGTTGGCGACAATGACCTCCGCCGGCGCGCGGCACTCTTCATCGGTTTGAAACGCCGTTGCTGCTGCCTCCGATGCCTTGACCCGGTGCGGGAATGTCACCCCAAAGGCGTAGAGATTGGACGCGGTTCTCTCCGCGTTGGGAAAGATGAGAATCTCCTCGGCGGCACCGCTCGCGTCGACGAGGTACGCCGCCCGGTCGCCGAGCACGAGCTTGCTGCCCGGGTAGGCTCGGGCAATAGTCTGTTCGGCCACGGCCGCGAGCTCGGGACTCATTTGATTGCGCAAGCCATCGCCGGCGACGATTTGATCGCCCGGCTTCGGCGGGCAACGCGGAATGGTAGAAGCTCGGCGAGCGAGTGCTACTCCCTCGGCGGCCATCGACTCCTTGGCCTTGGCCATTGCGTCCGACGCGTACTCTTCCGCCGCGATCAGGTCTGCTTTGGCGATCATGCCTTCGTTGGCGAGGCGCAAAAGGGTTGACGGATTTGCGGCAGCGATTCGTCCGAGCCGATCCGCGTCGACAACCATCAGCTCCACGGGAAGGTTTGTCGCAATTTGCCTCGCGACAGACGCTGACCAACGATGGTCGTCGCTTTCCCACCGTGTCACCGACGTGCCCAACTCTGAATACGCGGGCTGACTGTTGTGCACGTGGCTCCACTGGACCTCCTGGTGGGATGCCGTCTCTGTCCACCGGTAGGAGTTCTCAGTCACCAGCATCTGAATGACGGCCGCGCGATCCCAGCGATCAGTGATGATCTTCAATACGCCTATGGGCGTATCGGTGATGAGCCGGCAAGATCGAACGTGCGCATCCAGTTTCTGGCACGTGAACCCGTGACCCATCTCGCGCTTCGCCTCATCGTCCACCACACTGAAGGGCATACCCGCGCGCACCGTTCCCATGACAAATGGAGAGAGCTGCGCGCGCTCGTAATAGCGGTACCCCGCCCAGGCAGCGGCGGCGGATGCCAGACAGGCGATTGCAATGCGGGCTGCTGAAATAAAGGGTCTCGAGGAGAGGGACGGCTTAAGACTTACGGATGTGAACGCAAGTCACTACGCGCGCCTCGTTGTCGGTTACTGTTCCAGGGTCCCGACCGCGTGACTGATGAGCTGCCTCGGTTTTTAGTTTTTGTCTCGACTTAAGTCGTTAGCGACGGCTGCCGCTCGGCCGCTCCGCGCTTCGGCAGCACCCAGTTCGGCCGGACGAAGTGGCACGTGTAGCCATCCGGAATCCGCTCGAGATAATCCTGATGCTCCGGTTCGGCTTCCCAGAACGGACCCGCGGGCGCCACCTCGGTCACCACCTTGCCCGGCCAGAGTCCCGACGCCTCGACGTCGGCGATCGTGTCCAGCGCAACTCGCTTCTGCTCGTCGGTCGTGTAGAAAATCGCCGACCGGTAGCTCAAGCCGATATCGTTGCCCTGACGATTGCGCGTAGTCGGATCGTGAATCTGGAAGAAGAACTCGAGCAGCTTCCGATAGCTGATCTGGGTCGGATCGAAGATGATCTCGATGGCTTCGGCGTGCGTCCCGTGCTTGCGGTAGGTCGCGTTGGGAACATCGCCCCCGGTATAACCGACCCGAGTCGAGATGACGCCCGGGTATTTGCGAATGAGATCCTGCATTCCCCAAAAGCAACCGCCGGCGAGCACCGCGCGTTCCGTCGATGATGTCATTCCGTCCTCCCTCTCACTTGGCTTGCGTCTTCGGCGCTAATGTGAGCTCCTTCCATCTTACGCATAAGAGCGATTTGGATGAAAGGCCATGCGCTCAATTTATCGCCCGCCAAAAACACCACTCCACGTTGATGCTGGTTATCGCCCCGTTGTTAGTGGGTTGTCTCCCGTCGTCTCGCAGTTGATCATCCAGGGAATACCGAAGCGATCGACGACCATCCCGAATCTCTCTGACCAGAATGTCTTGGCGATCGGGTACTGCACCTTACCGCCCGTTGCCAGCTTCTCGAATACCCTCTCGGCTTCTTGCGCAGTCGCGACGTTCAGAGAGAGCGCGAACCCCTGCGGCTTCTCATAGCGCTCGGGAGGAGCATCGGCGCCCTCTAACAGCTTTCCGCCAATCGTTACGCTGCCATGCATGATCTTGCTCTCCCATCCATCGGGAACGACGTCCGCCATCGGCGAGTTGGCGTAACTGAAGAGGAGACCAGGTTTGGCACCGAGCACTTCCACATAGTATTTGAACGCAGCTTCGCAATCGCCCTTGAAGCTGACGTAGGCCGATACTTCCAAGCGTGACTCCTTTGCGCGCGTCGTTCATTCTACGCGGCCGCGGACGTATCTGCTGTGCAAAGCATCGCTTCAACGTTTAGCCCTCGCGCTTCATGCGCTCCTGGCGGGCAATCTCACGTTCGCTCGGGGAATCGAGCGCAGCGCTCGCAACCTTGATCTCACCCTCTCGCTCGTAATGGCCGACGATCAGGCCATTTGGAGTGACGCGGGATCGGGTCAGCTTGAATGAATGCGGCGCCGAGCCGTCGGCGAAGAGCTTCTTGCCGCTGCCAAGCACGACCGGCACCGTGAACGTGCTGATAGCGTCGACCAGGTCATTGGCGAGCAGTGCGTGGACGAGCTCGGTGCTACCCTGGGTGACGAGGTTCGGGCCGTCTTCCTGCTTCAGGCGCTTCACGTCGGCGATGTCGCGAAGGAGCACCGAGCCCGCCCATCCCGTATCGACCTTGCGCGAGCGCGAAACCACGTATTTCTTGATGTTCCTGAACAACTTGGCGATGCCGCCAGCGGGAGCGTCTTCGTCGTAGTAAGGCCAGTACCCCGCGAAAATCTCGTAGGTCTTGCGGCCGAGCAGCAGGTCGAACTTATCGCTGAAGAGGCGATCGATCTCTTCGCGGGCTTCTTTGCTGAAATAGGCCATCGACCAGCCGCCGAACTTGAATCCGCTGGTCGGGTCCTCGGCCGGCCCGCCGGGCGCTTGCATGACGCCATCGATGGAAACCTGGGCGCCGACTATAATCTTCCGCATGGGTCACTCTCCTTGTTGACCGTACGACGAACACTCAACCTTTCCGTACAGTTCCTACGAAGTCGGGCGGCGCGACTTCAATATTGCTCCGAATCGATCCAGCAGATGCTG
>DATCPG010000344.1:0-2109 GCA_036570225.1 Gemmatimonadaceae bacterium
GTGGAGCACCTGATGTTCATGGTGGCGGCGGTTCTGATGTGGTGGCCCCTCATGAGTCAGTTGCCAGAGCTGCCGCGTCTCGCTTATCCCGGGCAGATGCTCTACGCATTCTTGATGAGCATCCCGATGTCGATCATCGCGGTCTACATTGCGATGTCGGACCACGTCCTCTATCCGGCTTACGCCGCCGCGCCACGCGTACTGCCGCTTTCGCCTCTCGAGGATCAGCTACTGGGCGCGCTCATCATGTGGATCCCGGGCGGGATCATCTTCTACATCATCATGACGGTGGTGTTCTTCAAATGGAACGCCCGCGGCGAGGATTCGATCGCGGGCGCGCAGGTGGACTGGAAACCGTCGACGGCCTAGTCGTCGGTTCCCTCCAGAGCCTGCTTGAGCTGTCGCTCGAGCTTGGGATGCGTCCGCCACAGATAGCCGAGCATCAGCCCCGACGCGAGAAGGTTGGCGACGAAGATTTGCGGCCAGGCCAGGCTTCCCAGCGCCGAGCCCGCGAACGCCGCGGCGATCATGTAGAAGCCCAGGGTCATCATCACGAACGCCACCAGCAACCCGGCGAGAATGGCCGGCGTCCGTTCAGCCTGGTGAACGATCACGGTCAGAACGATCCCCACCACGAAGAACGCAGCGTAGTGAAAGATCGTGTAGCCGAGAAGGTGGGTGAAAGCGGTGTCGCCCATCATGTTCTTGCCGAGAACGCTTACGACGCCCTTGCCGAGGAAGATCGGAGTGTAGAATGGGTGGCCGGCAATCGAGTCGACTATGAGGAACCAGAGTGCGATTGCGGTGGCGCCGATGAAACCGGTGATCACGCCTTCGCGCAAGAAATTGTGGTGCCGCTCAGCCATTCATTCTCCTGAAGCGGTGGGACGCCCGTGTTGTTCGGGGAAAATACCCCCTCACGGGGTATATTCCAAGCGAACAGAAGGACAACAGCGAAATGTTTCGCGCTGGGGCGTGGCACCTTTCTCGCCATCCCAAGCGACTTCACCCGTAGCCGACAATCGCAATTGAAAAAGGGATAGATGTTCTCTCGCAAAATCAGGATTGCCATTCTGGTAGCGCTGACGGTTTGTGGCGCAGCGCCGCCAATCATCGAAGCTCAGACAAAAAAGAAAGCCACCGTCACTCGCCGCAGGGTACGCCGCAGGAATCCAAATCGGCCGCCGCCCGCGCCTGTCGTTCGCTACACGATCCTCAAAAGCTCCGCCGATGTCGCGTCGACTCTGAGCGGGCTGACCGGGAAGACTCGGAGCGGGACCTGGGGGGCGATGGTGGTCTCGCTTACTCGCGGTGACACGCTGTACGCCGAGAATGCCGGTGAGGAGATGCAGCCGGCCTCGACGATGAAGCTCTTCACCAGCGCCATAGCGTTGGAGCGCTTCGGCCCGAATTACCAGTTCAGCACCGATGCGCTTCGCGATGGACAGGTCGGTCCCGACGGAACACTTAGCGGAGACATCTACATCCGGGGCGATGGCGATCCCGCGCTGTCCGGAAAATTCCTGACCGGTGGCCCGTCCGCGCCCATGAACCGACTCGCGGATATGGTCGCGGCGCGGGGAATCAAGCACATCACTGGCAGCGTGGTCGGCGATGCGTCCGGGTTCGATGATCAGAAAATCCCAGACGGATGGCTCACCAGGTATCTGCAGGCATCCTACGCCGCGCGCGTGTCGGCACTTTCGCTGAACGAGAACCTGATTGCCGTTTCGGTTTCGCCCACTGCTCCCGGGCAGCCGGCGACAGTGGCGCTCGAGCCTTCAACGAGCACGATACCTCTGGTCGCGAATGTCCGCACCGTCGCAGGTGGCGGAGCGCGGCTGGGGTTCCGCAAGCTCGGAAACGGGACGATCCAGGCCAACGGATCCATCGGGTCCCGGACAGGGACTCGAAAGTACGTCTACATCGTCGAAGATCCCGCAGCCTTTGCAACCGGCGCATTTCTGAACGCGCTCATCTCCCGCGGAATTCGGGTGGACGGTGGAACCAGGCTGGGCAAGTCTCCGGCGAGCGCTGTGAAGGTTGCCGGTCTTCGCTCGCCGCCCCTCGCGACCATGATCGCCGCAATGAATCGCGAGAGCATCAATC
>DATCPG010000345.1:0-6161 GCA_036570225.1 Gemmatimonadaceae bacterium
GGTCTGGTGTCGACGTACCACGGAATCCCGTACGTCTTTCCGTTGACGACGTTCGTTTTCCAGATTCCGGCAAAGTAGTCGTCTCGGCGAACTTCCTTCGACTTCATTGCGAAGGAGTCGAGCGGCGCAAGCGAGTTGAGCGCCACGAATTCCGGCACCCAGGTATTGCCGAGCATGGCGATATCGGGCGTCGACTCGCCAACGTAGGCGGTGAGTAGCTTCTCGTGCGCGGCAGTCCAGGGTATCTGCTGGACCTCTACATGGATACCCGGGTTTTCCTTCTCGAATCCGGGGATGAGCTGAGAAAGGACTTCGCCTTCTCTCCCCATGGCCCAGATGCGAAGTGTGGTCTTGTCTCCGGCGGAGGCGGAGGAACACGAGAGAGCGAGGGCTGCAAGCAGTAACCCTGCGCCCATGCGCGCCAGACACTGGCTTGGCAAATACTGCATAATTGCCAGAGGCTTCACACTCATCCCATCCCGGAGGTTTTCATGCGACTGCTTCGTCAGAAAGCTTTACTCCTGGTACTCGTTTCAGACATCGCGTGCCGTGACAGCACGGGCCCCCAGACGATATCCGCGTTCTTCAGCTTGCAATCCATCGACGGCCGCCCTTTGCCGACGTTCATCGCTGAAACTCCTGGTCCGACCGCAACTATTATTTCGTCCATTCTGAGGCTCGACAAAACAGGGCAGGCAGTGGTGATCGAGCACCGCAATGAAACGTTTCGAGGCGACGTTACTGACACGACCACTTACGGGTACAGCATCAAAGGCAGCCAGATACAAATGGGGTCGATGTGCCTGGCCATTGGGACGTGCCCTACCGTCAAAACAGGCATCATTTCTCCCATCGGTTTGAGCCTCGTTATCAATCCAACCTCGACTGATTACCACATCGTCTTCACCTATCGTCGCATCGCTTCCGACCCGGTCAACTAAACCAGTCGGCAAGCGTCTACAAGCTTCACTGGCGGTCACATACCGAGCCAGCCGCCAGTGAAACCCGCCTTCTTCAAACCCGCAACGATGTACGGATTGGTCCGCATCGTTTTCCAGATCAAATCAGACCGATAGTTCTCGATCATCGCGATGATAGGCCCCTGATCGATTCCCAGATAGTCCGTGTCGAACCAACCCACACCCGGCACCACGCGACCGTGGTGCGGCGTGATCGGCAGCTGGAACGTCGGATTGTATGAATCGACGAACCCATAATTGGTGAAGAGATTGTCACCGTACTTCTCGCGTATCGCGATGAGCGCTGGTACGGCGACCTCCGGGGCGAAGGGAACTGATCCGCCAGGGGCGGTGGCCGCGACTGTTCCGTCATCCATCACATAGTCGGCGGCAACTCCACGCGCCGTGTATGTATGGAACTCCCTGCTCCTTCCGTCGATGACCACTGTCGTGTCATGCGGACCATCGTCCGCGGTAAATCCCCAGACGTTGGGGCCGTAGTCCCGCCACTGCCTGGGGTTGTCGATCGCGTACGACCGCTGCGTCAGGGTAGCTCGCCGCGTGTTCTCGAAGTAATCGATGCCCTTCCCGCGCATGTAGACGTCCTGTATTCCACGGAAATCGATCCAGACGTGCGAGTACTGGTGCCCGAACAGCGACGGGAAATTCACCAGCGGCTGTCCGTAGTACGGCAGCCAGACGTAGGTGCTCGTCCACGCCGTCCAGCCCGCCGGATCGATCGGATGAGTTGGCGAGCCGAGCGCGAGGATGTAAACGATCATCCCTTCGTCGTATCCCTTCCAGTCGGAATTGATGAATCCGGATTCGGGATGCCAACCCATGCTGACTAGCGGCGCGTTGTGCACCGCCCACTGCCAGTCGATGCGAAGGTAGATCGAATCGGCGTAGGCACGAATTGCGCTCTCGGTTGGATCAGCTGAAGTGAAATACGACTGACAAAAAAGAACGCCGCCGAGGAGCAGCGACGTATCTATCGTAGAGAGCTCGACCTGCTGAAAGCGATAGCCGGTCTGCATGTCGAGGAAGTGGTAGAAAAATCCCTTGTAGCCGGTGACGTTTGTAGCCTGTGGACCCTGCGGCGCGGTGTACATGAAGCGCAGAGTATTGAGAGTCCTTTGCGCAGCGTCGGCGCGAGACACGTACCCACGTTCCGCGCCCACCGGATACGCGGTCAGCGCAAACCCAATCGCGGCGACGCTGGAAAAACTCTGCGTCGGCCAGCGATCCGGGGTGAGCCCCGTGTTCGGATCGCTCTTGTCCCAGAACCAGTTGAAAGTGCGGCGCTCGAGCGTATCGAGGAACGCGGTCTGGCGTGGTGTCAGCGACGAGGGAGGAATCGCCCCGGAAACACCCGTGATCGATGTCGCGTTCGTGCACGCCGAACCAACAAAGGCCAGTGCGAGACACAGCGATTTGGACCGAAGTCTCAACCCAGAATCGAGCATCGAGTTTTCCCTTGCGGTGTTGGTAGATTCTTGCTTCCTGAGGTTGCCAATCCGTACCGCTCACCGCAACCCCGTTGACCCAAAAGAATTCGGCGCTGACTGCAATGTGCCGCAGCCAGCGCCGATCGCGTTATACGCCCAAGCCGTCTATCCAGTATGCGGCAGTGAAATGAAGTTAGAAGTCAATCTCTGCTCCGAGCTGGTATCTCCGCGCATCAGTGACCACGCAGCCGGCCGTTCCGAAGGCGGCATCGGTCGGGTTTCCGGTGTTGTAGCAGCCGAGATTAGCGTGGTTGAAAGTGTTGAAGACATCCAGAGTCAGGCCGAACGCTGTAGTAGTTCTGCCGAAGTTCGGAAAGTCTTTGCGCAGACGCATGTCGACGTCCTGGTACGGGAACGTGCCGGGGATCGTGAATCCACCTCTCTCGAAGATGCTGCAGCCCGTCTGGCACCCAACGTCGATCCGCTGCTTACCGCCAAGTGTAACGAGGCCAGACCACTGTATGCCGAACAGGTTCGGGACGTCTGTGATCCAGTTGGCGACTATGCGATGCTTCTCGTCATTCGCCGCATGCTTTTTGATCACGGCTGACTGGGGGAAAGCAAAAGTGTTACCCAAGGCGTCCTGACCCTCTAGGTAACGCGTGGCATAAGTATAGGTGAACCCGGCACCCCATCCGAACTGATCCAGCGATGGACGGCTGTAGGGACGATCAAGCTGGAGCGACACCGCATCGTACCACGTCTTCCCGTCACTGGTCGAGTAGATGACCGACGATATCCCGTGGGCCGCCCAAGGGAACGGAAAGTTGCAGCACGTTCCGTTCGTATTCAGTCCGCCGGCCGCGACATTCCATGAAAATTGGTCGGTGCCACGTTGCGACGCATACGTAACAGCCGCGGCAAACTGGCCCATAAGCTGTCGGACGCCGAGACTCCATTGTGTCGTTTTCGGGACTTTGTACTGGTTGTCCATCAGCCACAGCTCGGAAGTACCAACCGATTGGACTAGTGCGGAGAGCGTCGCGGTATCGGCCGTGAGATAGGAAGGCTGGAAGGTTACCTGTCCCGCAACCGGTGCCGTACCCTGCGGCGCGAACTTAAGTATGTAGGTTGGATTGGAGATCTTCAGCTTTTCATCGACTGCTACGTCAAACGGGACTCGGTCGTAGTACAATCCCCAACCGCCGAACACGGTTGTACGGTTCGCCTCGTCGATTCCATACGAAAAGCCTACCCGCGGCTGGAACGCTCCCTTGAACGGCCGGCGGTTGTCTCCAGTCGCGATGTACCGATTGAGGTCCAGAGGCACGAACAAATTGACCCCTGACGGCGATCCGGCATTCGGGAGCGACATGTACCTCTGCAGCGTGTCTACGTAATGGACGCGCCCGGTGTTCGGGGTGATGTAACCGGTGTTGAGCATGTTGCTCTCGTAATCCCAGCGCACGCCGACATTCACAAGCAGCCTCTTGACCGGAGCCCAGTCATCCTGGAGATACAAGCCGGTCTGGTTGTTCTTCGTGTTCAAGAACGGATCACCCGTGCCGAACGAGAGCTGGAACGGGGTCGCAAAGTTGTACGTCTGGACACCGTTGCCAGCGTCGGCTGTCCGGGCGTATTTGAACTCTGGGACTTCATTGTTGCGCTTGTCGATGTCGTATATGTCGTGATTGAAGCTGAATCCGCCCTTGAAAACGTGCTCTCCCGCCAGCTGGAAACCAGTGAAGGTGAGGTCGTCCCGGAAGCCCAGACGTTTCTGGATGTACTCCTGGATCGAAGCGCCAGCGCCAATCACGTAGTCGGCGTTGGTCACGGTGTAGATTCGCCGGGGGATAGTATTCGACGCCGGGCTGAAGCCGCGGTGGAATCGCGAGACATCGATTTTCGCTTCGTTGAGCCACGGTCCGGTGAAATAGTTGTGCTTCAACTGCACGACTGTGTTGTAGTTGTGGTTATTCGTCGCGGCTGCTAGGCTGGCGGTGCCGCCGAAATCCCTGACGTCGGTCTCGTGGCGATTGCTGAAGCTGAGCTCGGCGGATGATTTATCGTTGATATCGTCGGTCAGCTTCCCGAAGAACAGGTTTTCACGGAACGGCGACACGAAGCTGCCATTGTACTGGCGGAGATTCACCGTATCAAGCGCCGGGAATAGCCCCGCAGCCGGAAGGTTGGAGATGTTCACTGCGTTCGCCCGGTTCTGATAATTCCCCTCGTACGACCCGAAAAAGTGAATCCTGTCCTTTACGATCGGGCCGCCAATGCTGAAGGCACTGACTGTGCGCCGATAGTCGGGCTTCGGCGTGCCGTTCCTGCGCTGGAAGCTATCTAGCTGCACCATGCCCTTGTTCTGATAGGCAAAGAGTGCGTTACCGCTCCAGACATTGCCGCCGGATTTTGTCGTCGCTGTGATTACCGCGCTTGACGCATTCTGATATTCCGCCTTGAAGTTCTGCGAGATCACACGGTATTCCTGCACCGCGCTGCGAGGGAATGGGTTGCCACGGCTCTGATCCTGACCAGAGATGCCGCCCTGGGTCAACTCATTCTTGAAGCTTGTACCATCGATGAAAAGATTGACGCTCGATGGAGGTTGTCCACCGGCCGACACTGTTCTTGAATTTCCATCGACGCGATCCTCCGTCACCGTAACGCCCGGAGCGAGGGCGGCTAGGTCGAGAAAATTTCGGCTGGGCGTCGGAAGCTTCGTGATTTGTGCCTGCGTTACGTTCGTCGCGACCTCGGAAGTCTTCGTTTCGACGCCCGTGGTGGCTGTAATCACCTGCGTTTCGAGCTGAGCGGCCTGCGTCGCAAGCGCGAAATCCTGGCTCTGCGTCGCGCCGATCTGGACGACGACTGTCCGGTTCTGCGGGGCGTTGCCGATTCGCCGAACGCTCACGTCGTAGGTGCCCGGAACGAGACCGACGAGCGTATACGCTCCAGCATCATTCGACTGGGTCGTGCGCACGCCACCGCTATTCTGATTGCGCGCGATGATCTGCGCGCTCCCGATCGGCACCCCACCTGCCCCGGTCACCGTGCCGCGTATCGTGCCCGTTGTGTTCTGCGCAAAGAGGTCACCGCCCGCCATGCACAGAAGTGCCAGCGCTACGGCTACCCCCCGACAGAATCTGTGAAAACTGATCTTGCTGCTATTCATTTACATCTCCTGTTGTCGTTGTAATGCTGATTTCCGATAGACCTGCTGCATCAAGTGAAAACGGTCTCCCTTATCAGTGTTTTTGGTGGCGGCCGCTCCGCCGAATCTCCGCCGGTCGAGCGCCTGATGACCAGCTCCGTCGACACTCTCTCACGCCGGCGGGGGTGATCGTTCTTGTGCGTAATTCCGTGAAGCAGCATCTCCACGGCTCTCTCTCCGAGCTCGCAGATCGGCACGTGCACCGAGGAGAGCGGCGGATCCATGTAGCGCGCGAGAGGGATGTCGTCGAAACCCGCGACGGCGATCTCCTCCGGCACGCGCACCCCCGACTCGCGCAGCGCGCTCAGTGCGCCGATCGCCATCGCGTCGTTCGCCGCGAAGATCGCCGTGGGACGCTTCCGCATCGCCAATAGCTCCATCGCCGCGTCGTAACCAGCGGCTTCCGTGAAATCACCCTCACGCTCGAGCGCTGGATCTGGCGTGATTCCGGTATCGCGCAGCGCGGTACGATAGCCGCGCAGCCGCTCCGTCGCATCGTAGTTGCGGGGCGAGCCCTTGATGATCGCAATCCGGCGG
>DATCPG010000346.1:0-6989 GCA_036570225.1 Gemmatimonadaceae bacterium
GCCCTTCCGAATACGATGCGCGATCCGGTGGCCACGGGAATGAGACGCTCATTCCTAGCGCCACTCGTTCTTCTTCAGGAAAGATCGGAGAAGGGTCGCCAGTCGCTCCTCTCCGCGGACGCGAAGCAGACCTACCTCGACAGTCTTTCCCTCGGCAGCATGAAGGCCGGCTCGCTCGAGGCCGAGAACGACCGCCTCAGAAAGCTCATGGGCCTCGGCTCTCGTCTCCGCTGGGGATTCATTCCCGTGGAGGCGTTGCACGGACGCGGAGTGCGCGACGAGACCACCGTCATTCTGAGCGCGGGCTCCCGTGCCGGCGTCAGCCGTCTCAGCCCCGTCATAGCACCCGAAGGATTGGTGGGCGTGGTGGATCAGGTCGATCCCACGATGAGTCACGCGATGCTGTGGACGCACCCCGACTTCCGCGTCAGCGCAATGTCGCCCGATGGTAGCGCGTTCGGCATCGCCCAGGCGCATCTCACTGGAGCAACCGGCGGTTACCTGCTGGAGCTGCGCGGCGTGCCATTCAGAGCGACGCTCAAGCCCGGCTCCGTCATCGTCAGCTCGGGTTGGGGCGGCGTCTGGCCGCGCGGTATTCCGGTCGGGACCGTTCTCCAGGAGATCAAGACTACGGAAGGCTGGGCCCGGACCTACCTGCTGCGTCCGGCTGTCAATCCGTCCGACGTATACTCGGTGATGATCCTGCGCCGTGACCGCGTGGCAAAGGGGCTCGATGGCGTTTGGGAGAACCTCGCGCAGGTCGACGCGGCCGCACAAAGAATTGTGGTCTCGGGTGACTCAGCCGCAAAGAGCGCAGCGCTGGCTGAGGCCGCAGCGCGCAAAGCCGTGCTCGATAGCATTGCGCGGGCGAGCGCACCGGCGCCCGCCGCCACCACCGATAGTGCGCGCGCTGTAGCGCCACGACCTGTGCCTGTCCGCCGTCCGGCGCCCGTCGACACCAACGCCCGGCGTGACACGACTGCGCGGCGTGATACCATTCGTCGCGATACGACCAAGAGGGACTCCGTTCCTTCACCTGACCTTCCACTTCGACCTGGAGCAACGCGATGAACGTGGGCGGAGCTATTCGCGCGATAATCAGCTTCCTCATCTTCGTCGTTCTCCATTACACGCTCCGTCCGCTCCTCGGATGGCGCGCGCCGATGGATTTCCTGGTCCTCGCGCTCCTTCTCGCCTCGGTGCGAGTAAGACCGGCGACCGCCGCGGTAATCGGCTTCGCTCTGGGGCTGATCTCTGATTCCCTGGCCCCAGATGCACTTGGCGCCGGGGCCGTCGCGATGACGATCGTCGGATTTGGTGCCTCGTACCTCAAGGCCGTGTTCTTCGCCGACAATCTTGTATTGAACGCGTTCTTCTTTTTCCTCGGCAAATGGGTGTTCGACATCCTCTATTTCGTCGGTGAGCAGCGCGTGCACGGATTCGAGCTGGTGCAGCAGTTGCTCTTGTGGTCACCGCTCTCCGCAGCAGTGACCGCGGCGGTGGGCGTCCTGTTACTCTTCATAATGCGTCCACTGCTCGAACCAAGCCCCGCATGAGCTTCCATCCGAATGACGTCGCCCGCCGAGCACGAATGAGCTCGTGGGCGCTCGTTCTCGGATTTCTTTTTCTGATTGGCGCGTTCTTCAAGACGCAGGTCATTCAGAACCATCAGTACGTGATGCAGTCGGAAGAGAATCGGCTGCGTCCGATCCCTCTGCCGGCGCCGCGCGGAATCATCTACGACCGGCACGGAGAAGTGATCGCCGAGAATCTTCCGGCGTACTCTGTCTCGATAACCGCGCCGAGTGTAGACAGCCTGCGCGCCGCGCTCAACGAGCTCGCCAGTACGCTCCAGCTCGAGCCGTACCAGATAAATGCCGCGATCCGACGGTACCGTCGCGCGCCGACGCGCCCAACCGTCATCTTGCCGGACGCATCGATCGATATCGTGTCGGTGCTCGAGGAGCACCGTCTCGATTTCCCGCGACTGATCATCCAGTCCGTACCGAAGCGGTACTATCCTGACGGACCCGTCGTCGCATCATTCGTCGGCTACACCGGTGAAATCACGGAATCGGATCTCAACGATCCGAAGTACGCGAGCTACAAGCCGGGGCAGGAAATCGGGAAAGCCGGACTCGAGAAACAGTACGAGTCGATTCTTCACGGGCGAGAGGGCGTTCGCTTCGACGAAGTTGACGCGCGCGGACGTCCAGTGCGGGGAGAAGGCCCCAGACCCGATCTCACTCCACTCGGTGCGCCGCCACTCTACACAAACATCGACTTGGATCTCCAGAAATTCATGGTCGGCATATTCGCCGATTCGCTGCAGGGCGGGGCGGTTGCCATCGATCCGACCACGGGCGAGGTCTTGGCGCTCTACAGCGCGCCGAGCTGGGATCCGAACAAATTCACTGGCGGAATTCCCGCCGACTATTACAAGCAGTTGCTGGACGACAAGCGCCGGCCGCTCGTCAATAAAGCGATTCAGGGGCGCTACCCTCCCGGCTCGACCTTCAAGCTCGCCACGTCGGTCATCGCCCTCAAGGACGGACTGGTCGGACTCAAGGAGCACATGCCAGTGCCGTGCAGCGGCGGGCTCCAGTACGGGTCACGCTACTTTCGCTGCTGGGAAAAGAAGGGGCACGGCTCGCTCGATCTCGAAGGGGCGATCAAGCATTCTTGCGACGTCTACTTCTATCAGCTCGGCCTGAAGGTCGGATTGTCGAAGATGATCGCTGGTGGAATTTCTCTCACCATGCGCGACAAATCGGGGATCGATCTTCCTGAGGAGAATCAGCCTTTCTGGCCGTACGCGATCGATTACTACAACAAGAAATACGGGCGGAACTGGAGCAACGCCGAAACGCTGAACCTCGCGATCGGTCAGGGCGCGAATTCGCAGACAGTCGTGAACATGGCGAAGCTCTACACGGCGCTGGCGACTCAGGGTCAGGAGTCACGGCCCGAGATCGCCCATCTGGTTCCGCAGCGCAGGCAGTTGTATAAGCTCACCAAGGAGCAGGACTCCGTGCTCCTGGAAGGAATGAAGGCCGTGCTCGAGGCCGGCGGTACCGCAGGAGCATCCGCGATTCAAGGTCTCACCCTCGCCGGCAAGACGGGAACCGCCCAGAACACCGGCGGCGCCGATCACGGCTGGTTCGTCGGCTTCGCTCCGGCCGATCATCCGAAAATCGTCGTAGCGGTGCTGCTCGAGTTCGGCCTGCACGGCTCACGTGCCGCGCACATCGCATCCGCGATCATCGGTCACTACCTGAAGGTTGGGCCGATCCAGGCTGTCATGGACGAAGGCTGATGAGCAGACCCATAGTTTCCGATTATCGGTTGCTTGCCGCCGCCGGACTGCTCTCGCTTTTCGGTGTGGCGATGGTCTACTCCGCCGGGCAAACCGACACACCGACCGCGGTAGCGCACGCCTACAAGTCGCAAATACTCTGGCTGCTCATCGGTTTGGGGTTTGCCTACGGTGTAACTCACTCGTCGGTGCGCTTCATCGAGTGGATGACCGTCCCGCTGTATGCGTTCTCCGTTTTTCTCCTCGCGCTGACGTTGGTTGTCGGAAAGGGCGCCGGTACGGCCGCGAGCACGAAGAGCTGGCTCGCCATCGGAAGTCATCGCATCGGTCAGCCGTCGGAGATCGCCAAGGTCACAGTGGTGCTAATGCTCGCCAAGGTTCTCGCCGAGCGTCGCGAGTCGGCGCGCTCGCTGCTCGATCTATGGAAGCCCGCGATTATCGTCGGAATTCCCTGGGCGATCATCATGCTCCAGCCCGATCTCGGCACGGGGATTGTCTTCATCGGGATTTTCTTCGCGATGCTGTTCTGGTCGGGGGTGGAATGGCCCCTCCTCCTTCTCATCGCGAGTCCCGCGATCAGTCTCATTCTTTCGTTCAGCGTCGGACTGTGGGGCGCGTGGTTCTTCATTCTGCTGGCGCTCGTGCTTTGGTACCGTCCCTACCTGATCGAGGGAATCGTTCTGATGGTGCTCAACGTCGCCACTGGCGTGGTCGCACCGATCATGTGGGAGAAGCTCGCGCCGTACCAGCAGAATCGCCTCAAGACGTTCCTCGATCCTACCGCGGACGTACGTGGGTCGGGCTATCACGTCATTCAGTCGAAGGTCGCAATCGGATCCGGCGGACTCGCCGGTCAGGGTTTTACTCTCGGAACGCAGAAGCGGCTCGCATTTCTTCCGGAGCAGCACACGGATTTCATCTTCTCGGTGGTGGGTGAAGAGCTGGGCTTCATTGGCGTGACGATAGCGCTTTCGCTTTTCCTCTGGCTCTTCCTGCGCATCACCCAGGTGGCCGAGCGCGCGAACGATTCCTACAGCAGCCTGGTGGCTTACGGACTGATGTCGAGCTGGTTCGTGCACGTGCTGGTGAATGTCGGCATGACGCTCAACCTGATGCCGATCACCGGCATTCCGCTCCCGTTTTTCAGCTACGGCGGCTCGTTCATGCTGGCGAGCTGGTTGGCGGTCGGCGTCCTGATGCGAATCTCCGGCGAGGGCCGCGGCAGCGCTCTGTCTCTCCGAGGCTATTAGGGACGCATCTAGGTTCAATGGTTATCCGATGCTCCCGAGCATCAGGGTAGTTCTCCGGAGCATCCGCGTTCCGCAAACGCTTACCCGGTGCGTATTTAGGCGGCCTGTCGTAGATTGCTTCGCATGGCCTGGTTCCGGAAGGAAAAGAAGCCCCGGCTTCCACGACACGAGAAGCATGAGATTCCGCCCGACGCATGGGAGAAGTGTGACAACTGCGGTCACACCGACCTGCGCGAGAAGTTCGTGCGCAATCTCAACGTGTGCCCCAACTGCGGCTTCCATCGACGCATTCGCGCCAGCGAATACGCGGCGATTCTTCTCGATGAAGGAACCCTCGAGGAGACCGAGATCGAGATCCGCTCGACCGATCCTCTCGGTTTTCCCGATTATCCGGCGCGGCTGAAAAAAGCAACCGGCTCGGCGGGCGAGGGCGATGCGATTCTGACATTCACTGGCCAACTTGGCGGGATGCCCGTGTGCCTCGCCGTCATGGACTTCGCGTTCATGGGCGGATCGATGGGGTCGGTCGTCGGCGAAAAGATCGCCCGCCTCGGCCAGCGCGCTATCGAACGGAAATATCCGCTCATCATCATCTCCGCCTCCGGCGGGGCACGCATGCAGGAAGGAGTGCTGTCCCTGATGCAGATGGCGAAGGCCGCCGCGATCCTCTCTCAGCTCTCCGAGCGCCGCATCCCGTACGTGTCGATTCTCACGAATCCGACGACCGGCGGCGTGAGCGCGAGCTTCTCGATGCTCGGCGATGCGATCCTGGCGGAGCCCGGCGCGGTGATCGGCTTCGCGGGGCCGCGCGTGATCAAGCAGACGATCGGCCAGGAGCTGCCGGAAGGATTCCAGACGGCGGAATTTCTCCTCGAGCACGGCATCGTCGACTCGGTCGTTCCACGCAGCGACCTCAAGCGGACAGTCGGACAGCTTCTTCGGCACATGAGCGGCAAGCCGGCGTCGGCAGGGTGGACGACCTCCTGAAGTCCTACGGCGAGGCGATCGAGGCTCTCTTCGCCCGCACCACCAGCGGCATCAAACCAGGGCTCGAGCGCACTGAGGCAATTCTCGCCCAGCTCGGCTCGCCCCATAGGAAGCTGACCGCGATTCACGTCGCCGGCACCAACGGAAAAGGAAGTGTGGTCGCGACCGCGGAAGCGCTTTTGAGCGCGCCAGGGCGCAAGATCGGCCGATACACCTCGCCGCACCTTATTGATTTTCGCGAGCGGATCACAGTGGATGGTGAGCCAATCCCGGAAAAGGCGGTGTTGGAGTTTCTGGAGAAATGGATCCCTTTCGCAGAAGAGACGGGCGCAACCTTCTTCGAGCTTACGACGGCTCTGGCATTTGATTGGTTCGGCCGACAGGAGGTGGACATAGCTGTCATCGAGACGGGGTTGGGAGGAAGGCTTGATTCCACCAACGTGCTTACTCCGGCCGTCGCAACAGTCACCTCGATCGGCCTCGACCACACCGACCTCCTCGGCGATACGCTGGAAGCAATCGCTCGAGAGAAGGCGGGAATCTTCAAGCGACGAGTACCCGCAGTGATTGGCGAGAGCTCGCCCGAGATTCGCGCAATCCTCGTAGAATGCGCCAAGCAAGCTGGCGCCAAGCCCATCGTCGCCATCGACGATGAGTATCGCATCTCGGACGTTGAGGTGGCAGAGACGGGCACATCGTTCGCGCTGGCAAAAAAATCACGACGACAGAGCGTTATCACGCCCCTCATCGGTGCGTTTCAGGCAAGAAACACGGCGATCGCCATCGCGACCGTCGATGCGCTGGGAAGAAAATATCGTCCAACACGCGCCCAAATATCGGCGAAGCTCACGCAGCTGTTTCTCCCCGGTCGCTACCAGCGCTACGGAAAGTTTATCTTCGACGTGGCCCATAATCCCGACGGCGCTCGCACGGTCGCTGAATCGATCAGTGCTTTGAGCCCACCCTCGCCGCGTATCGCGCTGGTCGCGATTCTATCCGACAAGGATTGGCACGGAATCATTCGTGCTCTGGCGCCCGCGATCGATCGCTTCGTTTTCACCAGCGCACCCTCTGCTCCTTCTGACCGGCGCTGGGATCCGTCGCAGGCTCGGGCTTTCGCCGAATCGCAGGGACTGTCGTCACAGTTCGAGCCAGAGCTCGACCGAGCGTTGGACATCGCTCAGAAGAGTGGGGAAACAGTGCTCGTCACCGGCTCATTTCACACTGTGGGCGATGTGATGTCACGCTTGCAGGTGTCTCCATTCGCCGCGTAGCTTTCCTCCATGTCACAGGGAGCTTTACCAGGATTTCGCGACTTTTACCCAGAGCAGCTCGCCACCCGCAATTACCTCATGTCGGTATGGCGTGACATTTCCCGGCGCTACGGTTTCGTGGAATACGATGGTCCGCCCCTGGAGCCCCTCGAGCTCTACACC
>DATCPG010000347.1:0-1666 GCA_036570225.1 Gemmatimonadaceae bacterium
CAGGTTCCCAGGCATGCGCCGGGGATATCACAGGGCGCAAAGGAAGTTTCGAGGCTCCTGGAGGAGGCGGTGCGGAGCCACCTCGTTTCTGATGTTCCGATCGGTGTTTTTCTGAGCGGCGGAATCGATTCCTCCGCTATCGCGACCTTCGCCTCCCGGCACTCTGCGAGACCGCTCGAAACGTTCTCCGCTTCGTTCGACTTTTCCAGTAGCGGGAGCGAGCTGCCGATGGCAAAGCGGCTGGCGACGGAGCTGCGGACTTCGCATCACGAGCTGCACATCAAGGGGCGCGATCTGCCCGACACGATCGAGGCGCTGGTGGGCTGTCACGATGAGCCCTTCGGCGATGCCGCCAACATTCCGCTCTACTTGATGTCACGCGAGCTCGGAGGCAAGCCAAAAGTGATACTTCAGGGCGACGGCGGCGACGAGATCTTCGGCGGCTACCGAAGGCACAACGTGTTTTCGGTTGAACGATTATGGAGACTGGCGGCGCCAGCGGGGCGGATCGCGCTCAGCAATCAAAAACGGGACGCCAGACTCTACCAATTCCGGCGCTTTCTCGATGCGATGTCGCAGTCGCGATCCGCGATGCGGATGGCATTGATGCTGACGCAAGATAGACTTTCCGACTCACCAGTTTCGATTCTCGCCCCGCGACTCCAGCAAGAAATAGCGGCCGCCGATCCCTTCGCGCAGTACCGCGAGGCAGCCCACCGGTTCAAGGCCGAGCGACCGCTCCAGCGCATGCTTTACACCGACACGTCGATAGTTCTGCCCGATACTTTTCTGGAGAAGGTCGACAAGTCGACTATGGCGTTCGGCATCGAGGTGCGGGTGCCGTTCCTCGACAACCCGCTGACGGATTACGTTCTTGGACTGCCTGGCACTTACAAAGTTCGGGCTGGGCGCAAAAAGTTTATCCTGCGCCGTGCGTTACGGGGAATTGTCCCGGATTACGTCCTCGATGCGCCGAAGCGCGGATTCGCCGTTCCGTTCGAGAACTGGCTGCGTGGGCCGCTCGTTCCGTACATGGAGTCGGTGCTGTTCGACGATTCTACGCGTCGAGCGGGGTTGTTCTCCGAGGATGTGCTGCGGGAGAAAATTGCCGCGCACGTGGAGGGGCGCCGCAACTACGGATTCATGCTGTGGAAGGCGTTGCATCTCGCGCTCTGGCACCGCCGGTATATCGTTCGCGATGCCTGATCGCGCGGTGCCGGGAACGGTTGACTCGCGTTGGCTCTCGCGTGAAATTGCGGGCCTATGAAGACCGCGCTGATTACGGGGGTTACGGGCCAGGACGGCGCCTATCTCGCCAGGCTTCTTTTGATGAAGGGATACATGGTGCACGGCGTCAAACGCCGGTCATCGATGTTCAACACGCAGCGTGTTGACGGGATTTATGCGGACCCGCACGAGGTCTCCTCCCGGTTCGCGATGCACTACGGCGACCTTACCGATGCGACCAATCTCATTCGAATCGTACAGGAGACGCAGCCGGACGAGATCTACAATCTGGCGGCGCAAAGTCACGTGCAGGTCTCGTTCGAGACGCCGGAATACACCGCGAACGCCGACGCGCTCGGGACGCTGAGGCTGCTCGAGGCCCTTCGTATTCTGGGCATGACCGAGCGCGTGCGCTTCTATCAGGCATCGACTTCAGAGC
>DATCPG010000348.1:0-3509 GCA_036570225.1 Gemmatimonadaceae bacterium
GGGATAGGGCATTAGTGCGTCGTCGGCGTTGCTCGCGAACGATTTGTCGACCTCGGCGATCACACGCGCTGGATCGTAGCTGGATTTATTCGAGTAATGATTGAGGTTCAGCGCCAGCATTCCATGCGCCAACTTCAACCATTTCGTCCGATCCCCGTTGTAGATCTTGTCTCCCTTCGCCAGATACGTTGGATCGACAGCTCCATCGGTTCTTTGCAGCAGCACGATCGCGCTGTCCAGTAGTCGCTGAACCTCCTGGTAGGCGAAATCCTGGCTGTCGTAGTCGAACGTGGTCTTCGTGGGGTCGAAGGCTTCCTTGACGATGATCTCGCCGTGAAGATCGGTCAGGGCCTGCCATCCCCAAGCCTTCAGAATCAGACCGACCCCTAACAGATCCCAGCGCTGCTCGGCCTCCGCCTTGGTAGTCATGTCGATGAGGTTCTGACCGAGCGACCAGTACACATCGCGCCACTGTTCTGCGCCGTTATCGCTCGACGGATCGTAGCCCATTCGATCCCACGTACTAAGGCTGGTGCCCGGTAGCGTCCACTCCTGTGTGTAACGGCCGACAAATCGTCCATCGTACTGCGGTGCCGTCACCATCCAGTGCAGCATCGCCGGCAGGTAGAGATTCGCGGTAACGGACTGCGGCGCGTTCGGATTTGTATTTACATCGAGGAAGTTCTGACAACCGCCAGTCAGAACCAGAAAGCTCGCGAGTAGAGCGTATTGTTTTTTCATGTTAGAATCCCAACCTGAATCCGAAATTCACACCGCGCGGCATTGGGAAGTTGCCGAAATCGATACCGGCGGCGCTCGATCCGCCCACCGCCGCGCTGTTCCCGTTCACGATGGGATCGAGTCCCTTGTAGTTCGTTATGAGGAAAAGGTCGGTGCCCTTCACAAACACGCTCGCGTTTCGAGTCCCCATGAATCCGTCACCCAGCGCGTAGCTCAATTGGATGTCCCTGAGCCTGACCCAGTTGATGTTCTTCTCGATGAAAAGCTCTTCGCTCATGTTGGTGTAGTACGCGGTTTGAGCGGCCGGCACGATGACGATATTGTTCGCAGTCGGCGTCGCACTATCCTCTTTGCCGTCTCTCAGGACGCCTTTGATCACCAGCGGATCATTTCTATTGAGCGTCGCAGGCGTCAGACCTCTGGTCGTCAGATAATGCTCGGTCGCGTTGAACACGTCACCGCCCCTCCGGAAATCGAGCAGGAAATCGAGGGAGAGGCGGTTGCGCTTGAACGTGTTGGTAAGACCAACCGTATACTTCGGCTGCCGATCGTACCCTCCGTCGACGAAGGACGTCGACCGGATTGGAAGGCCCGAGGTCGGGTCGATCAACAGCTGCCCCGCCTTGTTCCTGAGGTAGAACAAACCAGTCAGTGACATCGTCGAGAGACCCGGCTCGGTACCATTGCGAATGTTCCCGTAAAGCCAGGTGTCGGAGACGTAGGATTCAGGCAACCCGCGGGGCAGGGCAAGCACTATTCCCCTCGCGTGCGTCAGGTTGGCCTGAAAGTCCCACGAGAACCCATTTCGGAGTATCGGTGTTCCGCGGAGCGTCAGCTCGAGGCCGGTGTTTCTCGTGTCGGCTCCGTTCAGATTCAACAGAATAAAACCTGTCGCGTAGCTGCCTCTGATGTCGTTGACGATCTGGTCCTTGGTCTGCTTGCGGTACATGGTCACGTCGAGACCGAGGCGATCATCCAGAAAGCCCAGCTCCGTCCCGACCTCGTACGACCTGGCGAACTCCGGCTTCAGGTCCAGGTTCGGACCCGTGAAGCCGTAGCCATACCCACCATACGACGTCGTCTTGTATTCGAGAGAAGGGCGGTACGCGTACGGCTTCGCGTCCCTTCCAACCGCGGCGTAAGCGGCTCTCAGCTTTCCGGTCATGTGGCGACCGATCGCCGGAAACGCGTCCGAAAAGATGAAGCTCGTCGACACGCCCGGGTAAAAGAACGAGTTCCGGCCCTTCGGGATCGTTGACGTCCAGTCGTTCCTGCCAGTGACCGTGAGGTACAGATATCTGTTGTAATCGAACACCGCTTGCCCGAACGCGCCCACGAGACGGCGCTGCTCGAGCGTGGTCCGGCTCGAGCGGAGGTTGGTGTTGTTCATTGAAACAAAGTTGGGATCGAGGAAGTCCCTCCCGACCGCCGCATCCGTCGTCGCCCTGGAATCCGATACCGCGTTCCCCAGCAATCCGCTTACGGAAAGCCGGCTGGTGAGCGCATGGCTGTTGAAGTTCAGCAGCGTCTGCACGTTGATGTTTCGCTGAATCAGGTCCGCCAGGTCGAGCACGCCATTGAGCGAAGCACCTGCGGCGCTCTCCGGATTCCGCACGATCAGATTCTGGTTCGTGTAGGCGTCCGTGCCGATGTTCGTCTTCAGATTTCCCCACGAAAACGGAGTGAGGGTGAGCCCGACGTTCGCCAGAATCCGGTTGTTCTTCGAGTTGATCCTGTTCTTCGCGATATTGAAGTAGGGGTTGTCAACTTCGGACGAGCTGGCGAGCGTTGTCAGCCTGCGTCTTACTCCTGACGGCGTGAGATAATCAGTCGCGTCGTCGGTTTGCGGCCAGAGCAGCAATCCTATGAGCGGGCCAATGTCGCCTTTGTATACCTGATCGTTGTCGGCATAGGTGTAAGCCATCGACAGATCGGTGTTCAGCCAGTTGGTGATCTGCGCCTGGGAAGCTCCCGTCAGATTGATGCGACCGTAATCCGAATTCCGCACGACGCCCAATTGATGATCCGACGAGCTGGCGAGCCGGTAGTTGATTTTGCCGTCGGTGGTCGCCCCGCTGAAGGAGAGGTTGTGCGTTTGAGCAGTCCCCGTCCTGAAGAAACCCCCGATGTTGTCATAGAAAATCGTTCCCGCTGGATATGGACCGCCAAAGTATTGGAACGAGCCGAGGGATCCTCCGGAAAACGTCGTCGGACCGTAAACCCGCTGAAGCTCCGGCTTTGCTCTCGTGCTTTCGATTCTGAAGCTGTTGCTGTACAGCAGTCCGCCCCCGACTTTCCCGCGCTTGGTCTGGATGACGATGGCGCCGTTCGCCGCGTCGATTCCGTATAACGCTGCGGCTTCCGGCCCCTTCAAAACGGTAAGACTCTCGATGTCGTCCGGATTGAGGTCGGCAGCCCGATTCGTGAAATCGATGCCACGATTGCTGAAGGCGCTCGCCGAGCCTGGAGCGTCGGAAGCGAGGACGCCGGTGTTGAGCGTGCGGTTGTCCATCGGAAGGCCATCGATAATCATCAGCGGCTGGTTGCTGCTGCTGATCGAGCTGATCCCTCTGATTGTGATCGACGAGGAGGCGCCCGGAACGCCCGAGGTGCTCGTTACGTCGACACCGGCGACACGGCCCTGCAGCGCGTTGACAAAATTCTCTCGTTGAGCAGCGGCGATGTCCGAGCCCTGAATAGTCTGCTGCGCAGTTCCGAGAGACCTTTGCTGCGCGGTCTGACCCAGGGCTGTAACCACCACTTCATTC
>DATCPG010000349.1:0-33513 GCA_036570225.1 Gemmatimonadaceae bacterium
ATTCTCCATGTGGAGGAGCCGAGCTGAAACACATCCCCCATCCTGGATTCGTGCACGAATTCTTCGTCCAGCTCGCCAAGGCGGGTTCGATCGGGCAGGTTGACGGTGTACAGTCCGCGATCGGGTATGGTCCCACCCGAAATGACGGCCGTCATGCGCGCGGCGCGGGAGCCTGTCAGCCTGTCGTTCACCCGATCCCACGTGATTCTCGGCTCGAGCTCCGCCGCGATATCAGATGGATATTTTCCCGACAGCATCGCCAGCACTTCGTCGAACGCGCTCCGCGTGAGCTGATGGTACGGGTACGATCGACGTACCAGCCTGAACAGGTCTTCGCTGGACCAGTCGTCGACCGATACCGCCGCGACGACTACCTGCGCCAGTACATCGAGCGCGTTCTGTACTACGTGAGTGGGCTCTACATCCCCTTCCCGCATCGCGGCGACGATTGCCGCAATCTCCACCGCATCATCACGGAACGTCGGCACCAGGATTCCGCGACTCGGTACTCCCAGCGTATGCCCGGCGCGTCCGATTCTCTGGAGCGCCGAAGCGACGCGTTTTGGTGACTGGAGCTGAATTACCAGATCTACGGAGCCGATGTCGATGCCCAGCTCGAGTGAGCTCGTAGTAATAAGCGCGCGAAGCGAGCCCACCTTGAGACGCTCTTCGAGTGCAAAACGCCGCTCCCTCGCCAGCGACCCGTGATAGGGAAGAGCGATCTCCTCTTCCGCGAGTGTATTGACCCGCGCTGCGATCTTCTCTGCCTGCGCCCTGTTGTTGACGAAAACCAATGTGGTACGCGACGCTCGGATGTGTCCAAGCACGAGCGGCGCGACGGCCGGCCAGATGCTCCCTCCAACATTTCCCAGATCGGCAACAGGCGACTCGACCGAGATCACCATCTCTTTCGTCATCCCGCAATCGACTATCGTGACCGGCCGGAATCGGGGCGAGCCATCGGTCGAATCATCGCAGCCACCCAGAAAGCGCGCGACTTCCTCGAGCGGCCTCTGCGTCGCGGACAGGCCGATTCTCTGTGGTGAGGTCTCGACCTGCGCTTCAAGTCTTTCCAGCGTGAGAGCGAGATGTGACCCGCGCTTCGTTCCCGCGATGGCGTGTATCTCGTCGACAATTACCGCGCGGGTGCCGCTGAACATCCCACGACCTTTGAGCGTCGTCAGCATGATGTTCAGCGACTCGGGGGTCGTGATCAGGATGTGCGGAGATTTGCGGAGCATTCGTGCTCGCGCCGACGCGGGTGTATCGCCGGTCCGCACGGCGACTCGTATTTCGGGGAATTCCTGCCCGGCAGCAGCGAAGCGACTTCGAAGTTCCGCCAGTGGGCGATCGAGATTTCGCTGGATGTCGTTGTTGAGCGCCTTGAGCGGTGAGATGTAAAGAAGGTGCACCGCATTGGGCAGCGGCTCTACGAGCCCGCGCACGATTAGCTCATTCAGTTCCCAGAGAAAAGCGGCCAGAGTTTTTCCCGTACCGGTCGGAGCCAGGATCAGCGTGTGCGATCCGGTGGCGATCGCGGGCCACCCCGAGCGTTGTGGCGCGCTCGGCTCGCCGAAAGTTTCCTCGAACCATTGGGCTACAAGGGGATGAAATCGACCTAGCATGGAAGCACTAGCCGTCACATCGCGGGCCAAATGCAGAACGGCGGCGGAGTACTAGAGCACGCGTCGCAGCTTCTGCGCGCACCATTCCAGGATCTTGTTCGACAACGGCCGCTTCCGGAATTCGTCGAGCTTCATCTCTTTGGAAGATTTGATGTCATCCATGAAGATCGAGTCCATCTGTGCTCCCACCGAGGAATCGAGAGCGACCAGCAATGACTCGTCGTTGAAAGAAAGCGATCGATTGTCGAAGTTCATCGAGCCGACATAAGACCAGAGGCCGTCGACCACCATGCTCTTGGCGTGCATCATTGTGGGCTGGTACTCGTAGATCTTGACCCCGCCTTCCAGCAGCTTCTCATAGTACGTTCTTCCGGCGTACCAGGTCGTCTTCACGTCGGTTTTATCGCTCACGGTGATGACGCGGACGTCGACACCCCTTCGCTGCGCTGCGAGGAGGAGCTGCATGAAACTCTCGCCCGGGACGAAATAGGAATTGCTGATATAGAGAGTCTTTCGCGCGCCGGCGATCGAGAGCGCGAGAAAGCGCTCCGCCGGTGTGCTGCCCATGCTCGGCACGCTGTGCATCAAGCCGGCTTTCACGTTGCCGACTTCAGCGAACGAGGCTTTCGGGAAGAACATGTCGCCGGTCAAAAGCTCTCCGGTCGCCTCAGCCCACCCTGCAGCGAACGTCGCCTGAAGAGCGGCGACGGTCGGTCCTTCGAAGCGAACGTTCGTCTCCCTCCACTGATCTTCGTGGTGGCCATCGCCCAGCCAATAGTCAGCCAATCCGAATCCACCGGTGTATCCGATTCGGCCATCGATCACGACCACTCGTACGTGAGATCTCTGCGCAGCCTTCTGGAGGCTGTACCATCGAAGCGGTCTGAGCCATACCGTCTCGACACCGGCTGCTTTGACCCGCTGCAGCCATTCCCGCTTCAGCGGTTGAGACCCGAAAGCATCGAGCAGCAACAGCACGCGCACCTTCTGGCGCGCCTTCTCGATCAGATACTTGGCCATGGTATCCGCAACCGCGCCCGGCTGCGAGTAATACATCTGTACCGTGATGGTGCGCTGGGCAGACGCGATGTCCTTCCATAGCTGCGGGTAGGTGCCATCCCCGTTCAGGAGAACCTCGACCTTGTTGCCCGGATCGATGTGCGTCCCGGTGTACAGCTCGATGCTGCGCGAGAACAGCGAGTCTGAAATCGCAGGCGGACCGTCCTTGTCCCCCTCCGCAATCACGTTGCGCACCGGCGTGTCGTGAGTGACGGAAAGGATGCCGATGAGCGCCAGCACCAGAGCAAACAACAGCAGGGCTGCGATTGCGATGTACTTGATCAGTGACATATTCTCTCTTCATGACCTACGTGGCCCGTCGGCGAATCGCGACGCGTGCTATTGTCCTCGATCGATCGCTCGAATCGCTTCCGATTTTTCGGCTGAGCGACTCCGCCGAGGACTCGGCAATCTCCTTCTCCCCTGAGAGCGGCGGGCGCTGGCGCGTTCTGCCCAGTCCGGGCGACCGCTTGCCCGGCACGTTCGACCAGGATGTCTACATCGAGCTGCTGCACCGCTACCACGAGGCAGGATCCCCCGAAGACGGGGTGGTGAGCTTTACACTCCATGCCTTTCTGCGTTCGATCGGAAGACGCGTCGACGGCAGAACATATGAGCAGCTTCGGTCGGCCCTCACCAGGCTTGAGAGAACCATTCTCGAGTCCAGCGGGGTGTACGTTGCAGCGAGCGAAGGACAGCCGCTAGAAGGACGCTTTACCATACTCACCTCTGTCTCCATCGCCCGGCGCAGACTGGCCGAGCGCGAGCAATTCACACTGTTTCCGGTTCTGACTGCGTCGGAACCGGGTGACGCCCACGTCACGATTGGACCACTTATCCGCTCGAATATCGCGGCCGGCCATACCGTCACGCTTTCCGCTATGCACTATCTCTCCCTCACCAATCCAGTCGCCCGGAGGCTCTACAGACTCCTCGAGGTCGCCCGCGAGGAAGGAATGGTAACCTGGAGAGTGCCGCTTGCTTCGCTCGCCGAGCAGTTGCCCCTCACTCAGCGATATCCGTCCCACTTGCAACGAGTGCTCCAGCCCGCCCATGAGATGCTCCTCGCAGCTGGATTGCTGCGGGATGCCACGTTCCGGCAGCTGAACCGCGACTGGCTGGTCGATTACGTCCTTGCCTCGAGAGCCGCCTGACCGTCGTCATGTGTCCGTTGGAGTCTTTTGTGCGTCTTTCCTTTGGAACACTGCCTCCTTCCGGGCGTATCTTATTAGGTTAACGCCCTCCTCAATTACATAGCCCGTATGTCGCGATCCAGAAAAATCACGCTTTTCGGCCTCTTTCTGATTCCAGTGATGGCCGGAGGCTTCGTATTCCAGCAGCGCGAGACCCAACAGGGCGCTCGGCTCCTCGATCAGGTGCTCAACATTGTGTCCAGCCGCTTCGTCGACACCGTCGATGCAGCGACGCTCTACGAGAAGGCTGCACGAGGCCTGGTTCACGAGCTCAACGACCCTTACAGCGTCTTGCTCTCGCCGAAAGAGCTGTCCTCCTTCAACGCCCAGACCAACGGTCGCTACGCTGGCATCGGAATGGAGATCGCCGAGACACAGGGCTTCATCTCGGTTCAGCGAGTATTTCCCCACACCCCCGCCGAGCAGGCAGGTGTTCAGGAAGGCGATCGCATCAACTTCGTCGATACGACGAATACCCGCGGCTGGACCGTCTCACAGACTTCCGAGGCTCTCAAGGGAACCCGAGGCAGCAAGGTGCTGGTCAAGTTCTCGCGCCCCGGTGTGCCCGAGCTGATCCCAATCACTTTCACTCGCGCCGTCATCAGTATTCCCGCCGTCCCCTACGCGATGATGCTCGACGGCAAGATCGGCTACATCCCGCTCCTGCAGTTCAATGAGAGCGCAAAAGATGAGATCGAGTCTTCCGTCGCCAAGCTCACGCGAAGCGGCGCCAAGGGAATCATCATCGATCTACGCGGTAACCCGGGCGGCATTCTCGATCAGTCGCTGAGCGTAAGCAACCTCTTTCTGAAGAAGGGGCAGCAGATCTCCAGTATTCGCGCACGGAATGGCGAGAACCAGACATTCGTCGCCAGCGATGATCCCGTCGCACCGACGATTCCCCTCGTTCTTCTCACGGACGGGAGAAGTGCTTCGGCTTCGGAGATCGTCGCCGGCGCACTCCAGGATCACGACCGGGCATTGATCGTCGGGACGACTTCGTTTGGAAAGGGCCTCGTTCAGTCGGTGTTCCCGCTGGATGGCGGCTACGCCCTCAAGATGACAACCGCCAAGTGGTACACGCCGAGTGGCCGCTCTATTCAGAAGGAGCGCAAGCTGCTTCCGAGTGGAGAATTCGTCGAAGTGATGCCGGATTCACTGGAGACGGATTCAGTGCGTCGCTCGCGTCCGACGTTCAGATCGGATGCCGGTCGCGTCGTTTATGGCGGAGGCGCAATTACACCCGACATAATCGTGAGGCCGGACACGCTGAGCACCGTCGAACAGAAAGTCTTCAACGCCTTCGCTCCCAAAACCGCGGATGTGAGAGCGACCCTCATCGACTATTCGCTGGAGCTGAAGAAAACGGTCAAGCCGAATTTCACAGTTGAGCCGGCATGGCGTGAGGAGTTCTACAACCGGCTCAAGGCTAAAGGTGTGTCAGTTGATCACGCCCAATACGAGGCAGCGGGTCCCGAAATCGATCGGCTGCTCGGCAACACGGTGGCACGTATGGCGTTTGGTGATTCAACCGCCAAGCGTCGAGGCATTCCTGAAGACACCCAGTTGATGCACGCGATCGACGTTCTCAAGCAGAGCCAGTCGCAGAAGGATCTGTTCGCGATCGCTCAACGGGAGCAGGCAACCGCATCGGCCCGGCAATAGCGGTCGATTGACGGAAACCCCGGCGGGAAGGATCCCGCCGGGGTTTTTTGTTGCCCTCCGAAGTGGCTTTTCGGCTCCGGGAACGTTCGGCCGGTTTATCGGTATAAGTCCGGTGCTGGGGTCCGTTTCCGCGGTAATAAGCCCGGATGGCCCTTCTTCAGTGACTAGCGGTCGATGTTCACCCGTGCAGCGCTCGGGTGCACCGCTTCGTAGAAGTAATCGGAGACCATATATGCGCAAGCCACGTCCGAATGCGTACAATCCCGCCCAGGCACTCTTCCTCATCAGCAACGATCGTACTGGATCTCCCCTGAGCTGCCCTTCCTGCTCAGGCTCGATCGAGCGAGACCCACGCCAGATACCGCCTCCGCCCTACACTCACGTGACGCTGCGTTGCAAGAGCTGCGGAAGATCCGCGCACTATGTCGCTGGAGCGGCCTGAGACCCTGGCCCGTTGCACAAAACTTGCCTTTCCTGTGCAGTTCGCCGAATGGAAGATGATCTACGGATTGGCCCGCGCGGGGGAGAGGAATAGTTCAATGGCACGCATTACTGGTACGGTCAAATGGTTCAACGACGCCAAGGGGTTTGGTTTCATTTCTCGCGAGGGAGGCCCGGACGTTTTTGTGCATTTCAGCGCAATCGGTGGATCGGGATTCAAATCTCTGGCTGAAGGCGACAAGGTCGAGTTCGAAGTTGTGCAGGGCCAGAAAGGACCACAGGCCGCAGACGTAACAAAGGTCAGCTGATGTTCTCAAACCAGAAAGCCCCGCTCGGCGGGGCTTTTTTGCGTTCAATGGACATCACAAATGGTTCTCGCAGGCGGCATATGAGTTGCTTTCTTCGACCATGGATTTGCTCACTCGAACGGAGGCCCGGGAATGGCCGCAATCTGGAAAGGCTCGCTGACATTCGGGCTCGTGAATATTCCTGTGGAACTGAAGACTGCGGTTCGCGCCGACCATATCAGTTTCCGTCTCCTCCACGAAGAGGACCTTTCACCCGTCAAATACGAGCGCGTCTGCCAGGCTGACGGCGAGCCCGTGCCGTGGAACGAGATCGTCAAGGGCTACGAGTACGAGAAGGGAAAGTTCGTCGTCCTCACCGACGACGACTTCAAGACCGCTGCCCTCGAGCAGTCCAGGACAATCGACATTCTCGATTTCGTCAAGCAGGACGAGATCGATCCCCGCTACTTCGAGACGCCGTATTACCTCGTTCCCACCAAAGGCGGCGAAAAACCCTACGCGTTGCTTCGCGAGGCAATTCGAAGCACCGGATCAGTCGGCATCGGAAAGATCATCATCAGGCAGACTCAGCATCTCGCCGGTGTGAAGGTGATCGGCGATGCGCTCGTGCTCGAGATCATGCGATTCGCGAATGAGCTGGTTGATGCAGCTGAATTCAACTTTCCAACCCGCGATGCCGTGAGACCACAGGAGCTGCAGATGGCGGAGCAGCTGGTCGGCAACCTTGCAGAGCCATTCGACCCGACCCGGTACACCGACGACTACCGCGCCAACCTGATGAGAGTCATCAAGGCAAAGATGAAGGGAAAAAAGGCGAAGCTCGAGGAGCCCGAGGGAGAGACTCGGGACAGTGGGGTTCTTGACCTGATGTCACGGCTTCGCGCCAGCCTCGAAGAAGGCAGCGGAAAAAAGGGAGCCGTTCGCACCAAGAGAAATGCGGTAGCAGCCGGCCGCAAGCCAGCGAAGCCGAAGAAGAAAAAGACCGCCTGAGGCGCCGCCATGGCTGTAAAGACGACCGCCAGCTCGAGGCGTAGCGCGCACACACAGCTCGCCGAATACCAGCGGAAGCGGGACTTCAACAGAACGGCCGAGCCTTCGGGCGACGAATTAGCGGCTCCGACGCGCGCGGGACGGCTTCGCTTCGTGATCCAGAAGCACGCCGCGAGTCATTTGCATTTTGACCTTCGCCTTGAGCTCGACGGCGTCATGAAGAGCTGGGCGGTTCCAAAGGGCCCAAGCCTCGACCCATCGGTCAAGCGCCTCGCGATGCAAGTCGAGGATCATCCGATCGATTACAACACCTTTGAGGGCACAATTCCGAAGGGAGAGTACGGCGGCGGCACGGTCATGCTCTGGGATCGCGGCACGTACTCGTCCGACGTTGCTTCGTCACCGGAAAAAGAGGAGGACGCCATCCGCGACGGCCTGAAACGCGGCGACCTCAAGATCACATTCCACGGGGAAAGACTCCACGGCTCGTACGCGCTCGTTCGCATGAAATTCGCGCGCGACGGATCTTCGTCCAAGCCGCAGTGGCTCCTCATCAAGCATCGCGATCAATTCGCGAGCGACCAGGATGTCGTCGCGGACAACATGACCTCGGTCGACACGGGCCGGACGATGGAAGAGATTGCGTCCGGAAAGAGCAAGATCTGGAGGAGTAATCGCAAGCCTAGGAAGCTCGCCATTCCCTTATCATCCGGCACGCCTTCTACGAAGAAGAGCGTGGATAAATCCTCTCCGCCGAAGCTCCACTTCAAGTCGCTGGAGCCGATGTACGCCAGCGTGGGCAGCGAGGTGCCGGAAAGCGGTTGGACGTTCGAGCCGAAGTACGACGGAATTCGGGTGCTCGCCTACGCAACGTCAACCGACGTGAAGCTCATCACCCGCAACGGAAAGGACAAAGCGCAGCAATTCCCCGAGATCGTAGCGGCGCTGAAGAAACTGGCGTCTGCATCCAGGAAATCACTCGTGCTCGACGGCGAGATCGTCGCACTGATCGATGGCGAGCCCGCACGCTTCCAGGAGCTGCAAGGCCGAATGCACGTGAAAGAATCGCACATGATCGAGCGCCACTCGTCTTCCACGCCCGCCGCGCTCATCCTGTTCGACATACTCATGGATGGGGATGATGTGCTGATCAAGGAGCCGTGGTCGGAACGGCGTGCTCGGCTCGTCAAGCGCGTCGAGAAGCATGTGTCGAAGCAGGTTCGCCTCACGGAATCCGTGCAAGGCGACGGGGAAAAAATGCTGGAGAATGCGCGCCGTCAGGGATGGGAGGGCATAATCGCCAAGCGAGTTGACTCGCGCTACGATCCAGGGAATCGCTCACGGAACTGGCTGAAGCTCAAGATTGAATTCAGGCAGGAGTTCGTCGTCGGCGGTTACACCGAGCCGCGCAACAGCCGTGAGCACATCGGCGCCCTGCTGCTCGGCTATTTCGACCACGGTCGGTTCATTTATGTCGGGCATACCGGTGGCGGCTTCACCAGGCGGGGTCTGGAGGAGATGTATGATCGTCTCGAGCCGCTGGAGAGGAAAACTTCACCGTTCGAAGAAACTCCGAAGACCAACGAAAAGGCCCATTGGGTAAAGCCGGAGGTCGTCGTCGAAGTGAAGTTCAGCGAGTGGACTGCGGACCGACGCCTCCGACAGCCGATATTCCTTGGCGTGCGCGACGACAAGGATCCGAAGGAAGTCGATATCGAGGCGACGAGCGTTCAGAGAAAGCCGGCGCGCGACGACACCACCGCCAGGGAGCGGCCCCGAAGCACCGTGGCCGCCCGCACACGATTGCCGGAGAAAGCTCCGCCCCGAAAAACCCAGCGGAAAACAGGATCCGCTCGCGGGACGCGGAAGAAAGTCGAAAAAGACTCGCTTTTGGAGCAGCTGACGTCAGTCGAGCAAAAGAGGGGCGACGGCTCCCTCGATTTCGGGAACGGGAAGACGCTCAAGGTCTCCAACCTGGACAAGGTCTTTTTCCCGAAGGAGAAGTACACCAAAGGAGACGTAATGCGGTACTACACGCGCATCGCGGACTTCATACTGCCGGTCGTACAGGATCGTCCACTCGTTCTGAAGCGATTCCCGGACGGAATCGACGGCGAGGCTTTCTACCAACAAAAAGCCTCAGAGACAACGCCGCCTGAGGTTCGGGTAGAGCTGATAGAAACCGATGGCGGAGAAAAACAGCGCCGAATCATTGGAGGAGATCTCCTAACGCTCCTTTACACGATCCAGCTTGGGGCGGTTTCCGTCGACCCATGGCATTCCCGCGTTCAATCGCTGGAGTATGCAGACTACACCGTCATCGATCTGGATCCGGGCCCCCGCGCCAACTTTGACCGCGTCATTCAGGTCGCCCGATGGACGAAGGAAGTCATCGACGGGTTCGGTCTCAATGCCGCGATCAAGACTTCGGGCTCCACGGGGTTACATATCTATCTACCTCTGCCTCCGCGGACCCCAAACGACGCGGCAACCATAGTGGCTCAGATGATCGCGACGAAGGTTGCGGGCGCACACCCCAAGGAGGCGACGATCGAGCGCGCCGTGAAAGCCCGCGGCGCTGCCACGGTTTACGTCGACTATCTCCAGAATATTCAAGGCAAGACCGTGGCGTCCGCCTACAGCGTTCGTGCAAAGCCAGGAGCTACGGTTTCGACGCCCCTTGAGTGGACTGAGCTTACCGACGATCTCGACCTGCGCGCATTCAATCTGGCAAACGCCGCTGAGCGCTTTGAAGAAGTCGGAGATGTGTGGGCTGAAGCGATGAGGAAGAAGAATTCGCTTCGGGCGCTGGTCTAACGGGAGTTAACGGCCGCCGTTTCCGACTTTGCGGAGAGGAAGTTCGATCTGGCCGCCTTCTGCTTCACTCTGCTTAGAAGAATCTCCGAAGATCGGATCGCTCGACTCGTCGACCATATGAGTGAGCTTGTAATAGAAGTGGAGCGAATGGATCGGTGCCATGAAGCTCCGGTTGCCGGCGCGGGATATGGCAACGGCTTCCTCGCGCACTCTACGTGGTAGATCGCGCGCCGCAGGAAGTGCCAAAAGTCGCTGTATCTCTGTGCTGTCCCGTGCGAGCAGAGCTGCGCACAAACTGTCGAGATAAGCCAGCATAGCTAACGGGCTCCCGGTTCAGGGGTGTCCAGCCTTATGTACACATTGCAACTAATACACCGCTTCCGCAAGAGGTTCCCGGGGTTAGCGGGGTTTATACTGGCCTTAACTCGCCTCAGGGATATAGAAAATCGAACCTGACACCCCGATGAGGTCTACGCCTTTTTTTCGGCGAGTACCGATAAAGTTGGGCAGGCCGGCCTCTCCCTTCATTACGCCATTCATCTGTAGGTTCGACGAGCCAGGCGCCTTGAAGGGCACGCCGAAAACTGGCTTTGTGCAGGCGTTTACCCAGCAGCAACTCGTACATCTGCTGGAGCTCGCTCAAGGTGAACGTCGGAGGCAGAAGCCTGAATGCTATCGGGGCCTGATCGAGGCGGCTCTGTATGGTGCGCGTCGCGGCTTCGACGATTGCGCGCTGCCGGGGAGAAAGAGGAGGCAGATCCCGCATCGGAAACCAGGTGTAACCCGTAATGGGGGACGCGGTTCGATGCGGCACGAGTCCAACGAATGCGACGGAGATTTCCACCTCACTGGGATGACGTTTGGCGTCTCCGAATGCTCCGATCTGTTCTGCCCAGATCGGAGGGTCGCCCAACGCGTCTTCGGCCACCCTGGCCGAAGCAGTTCCAAGAGTCTCGCCCACCTGCGCAGCTCGCCACGGAAGAGCCCACCGTTCACGATCGGTAGAGCCGCGGGTCAGCAGAATCGCGAGCTCGTTTCCCATCGCAGTTACCAGCACGACATCGACAGTGTACGGACTGGTTCTGGAGGGACGTTCGCGCATGATGCAAGCGAATTAGTCACTTTTTGCGACTAAAGTCAAGACCGCTTCGGATTTTTTTATGGGTGACGTCGCAGTTTATTTGCGCACGTCGCGAGGTGAGTGGTTCTCTGATATACGATTCGACGTTGGCGCCGTCAACAGAATATTTTTCGAATCGATTTCAATATCACGTCAACTGATCTGACAACGCGGAAACACTCGACTATCTGGCTACTGCGGCCCTCTCAATTCCCGTTCCGCGGCCAGCATATGGCGGTATGCTGATCGGCAGGTGACCTGAAATCGCGGACGAGCCGAGGATTGCTCGAGCTGCTGCAGTCTGAGAAACCGGAAAACCACCCCACGCAACCAGATACGTACCTATCGACGGCAGCTGCTGAAGCAGATACGGATTTCCGAAAGCGACGACGATCGGCTTTCTTCCGCGCTGAACCAGAGTCTGAACAAAGCTGGCGAACGCCTGGGGCGCGCTAGCACTCACCGCATCCCAGTTCTGACCCACGTAGGATCCAACGATCGTGACATCGGCGGAATCGGCTGCCGCGATCAGACGCGGAAAATTCAGCGAAGCATCCTCTGTCGCCATGAACTCAGTACGCAGATTTGGCAGGCCAGTACGAAGCTCCGCATTGAATGCGTTACCTGCGCCGAGGTCGGCTCGCCGTGCGAGCGTTATCGACAAAACTTTCGCGGCGCCCGATGTAATCGGAACCATCCGCAGCGAGTCCCTAACCAGGGTGATGGATTTCTCCGCGACCCTGCGCGCGATCTGAAGGTTCGAGCTGTCACCCACCAGGAACCGTAAGGCGTTCAGGTCAACGAGTTTCCGCTGCGCGAGCCCGAGCCTGCGCTTTGTTTCGAGGACTCTCCGCACCGAAGAATCCAGTCGCGCTTCAGTGTAGCGGCCTTCCCGGACGCCGGCAACGACCGCATCGATCGCTTGGGAAACGTCCAGTGGCTGTATGAGCACATCGATCCCAGCTGCGATTGCGCGCTTCACGGCTTCGTCGGAGCCGTACTGGTCGAGAACCCCGCGCATGTCCATCGCATCGGAGATAATCATCCCCTTGAAGCCCATCTCTCCGCGAAGCAGGCCCGTCAGCACTTTCGGCGAAAGAGTTCCTGGCACGTTCGACGAATCGAGTGCCGGCATCGCGCCGTGAAAGGACATGATCGCTCCAACACCGCCATTTACAGCAGCGCGGAATGGGACCAGCTCCACAGTATCGAGCCGGCTCCGGCTCACTGTCACCACGGGCAAAGCCAAATGAGAATTGGTTCCGGTGTCGCCATGACCCGGAAAGTGCTTGCCCGTCGCAATCATCCCGTGATCCTGCACTCCATGGATGAAGGCGACTCCCAAACGCGCGTCGAGCTGCGGATCTTCCCCATATGAGCGCGTGTTGATGACAGGATTGTCGGGATTGTTGTTGACGTCGAGCACCGGCGCGTACGCGATGTGGATTCCCAGCGCGCGTCCTTCGATAGCAGTCAGCCTTCCCTGCTCGTAAGCGAGCGTGGTATCACGAGTTGCGCCGACGGCCATCTCGGGAGGAAACAAAATTGCGCCGCCGAGGTCTATCGCGTTTGGCACGAAGTAACCGCCCCTCGCGCGAAAACCAGCCCCGGCTTCGAGATCGGCCCCAACAAGAAGGGGCACCTGACTCATCGATTGCAGCGCATTCAGCTTGGCCGCTACTTCGGTTGGAGAGCCCACCGATATCGTGAACCCACCGACTTTTTCTTTCTGGACGTAGTCGGTCAATTTGCGCCACTGCGGGGAATCGCCCGATACGAAATCCCCAAACACGCTCGGCCAAACGATTTGCGCTGCTTTCTCACGAAGGGTAAGCGAGGCAAGGACGGAATCAGTCCACCGCGACGAGACCGGCGCTCCTGCCACATCTCCCGGGTTGGTGCTGGCCGTCTTGCATCCGACGCCAGCGAACAGGAGGACTATAGCGAGGGCGCTCTTTGGGTTGGTCATCAGTGGCTGATCGTTCCTTTCTTGCTGGTATCGATGTCGGAGGACGCGCCGGTCTTGAAGAAGAAGGCGCTCATGTTCTTCGTCAGAAAGGCCCGGGCCTGTGGATCCATCACGTTGAGCCCGTAATGATTGATGAGCATCGTCTGCTGCTTGAGCCAGTCTGCCCAGCACTGGGTGCAGATCTCTTCGACGACACGAGCCCCGATTGGGCCCGGAAAGGGGGGCTTTACGAATCCCGCGCGCGTCTGACCACACCGCGCGCAGGTTACCGATTCAGGCACGCGCCGATCTACCTGCGCGCGTAGGAGATTTCAGCCAGGCCGAAAATGGAGAGGAGTCGCAGATACATCCAGCCGATGTCGAATTCATACCACTTCGCCTTGAATTTCGCGGAATGGGGATCGGCGTGATGGTTGTTGTGTAGCTCCTCGCCACCCAGCCAGATAGCGATTGGAGAGATGTTGCGGCTCTCATCCTTGACGTCGAAGTTCCGGTAGCCGACGGCGTGGCCCACTCCATTTACGATTCCGGCCGCCCAGAATGGGATCCAGATCATTTGAACGCCCCAGACTACTGGGCCGACGAAAAAGCCGAACAGATAGATATCGACGGCCAGCATGACCAGGATGCCCACCCAGTTGAGCGGGGAGAGGAGGTGCCTCTCGAGCCAGTCGTTCGGCGTCCCTTTTCCATATTTGTCCAGGACTCCAGGCTGGCGAACCGTCTTTCTATAGTAGAAGGCGCCCTTCAGCACGATATTCCGCAATCCTTCCATGAGCGGGCTGTGTGGATCCCCTTCGCGGTCCGCGAACGCGTGATGCTTTCGATGACATGCCACCCATTCCTTGGTGACGATCGCTGTCGAGAGCCACAACCAGAGCCGCATTGGCAGCGCTGCGAGGAAGTGCAGCTTGACCCCGCGATGGGTCTGAGCTCGGTGCAGAAAGAGCGTAACGGACACATTGGTGAGGTGTCCAGCGACAATGACGAACAGAATCGGCTTCCACCAAGCCGTTGCCCAGCTTCCAAAATCCGGCATCACTTACTCCAGTGAACTCGTATCGGGTACGCCTTCAATCTATCGGAGAGCCCCTCTTAAACCAAACGAGCCACATTACTCGCGCGTAACCGGCCCGGCAGGGTTCGCGGGCGGTGGGTTCCCCCACGTGTCATTCGCGGAATTCCAGTCAGGCACCGAAGGGTCGGGCCAGAGCCGAACGCCCGTTACCGGACTGCGCACCGGCAGCACTGCCTCGAACCGATTGCCGCCAGCCCAGATGTTGACGGGAAGCGAGAAATCCTGAGTTGTACCGTCCGCGTAAGCGACCCGGAGCCGAACTGGAAACGGTATGGATGTATTTCGACTGAGCGTGACCACCGCGAATGTCTGACCGTCGGACGAGCGCGTGGAGACGCTTTCGACGCCGATGTCCAGGACATCCGTTGTATAGAAGAAGCTGTGCCAGAACCAAGAGAGGTCTTCGCCAACAGAATTCTCGATGCTGCGGAAGAAATCTCCCGGGGTCGGATGTTTGAACGCCCACGTCCTCGTGTACTCGCGGAAGGCATTGTCGAATAAGTCAGGTCCTATGACGTGGTTCCGGAGCGTCAGGAGCACGACGGCGGGCTTTCGATAGCCGATCGCGCCGAGTGCAGATGGATCAATGTTGTCAGGCGCGGTCATCAACGGCGACTGGGTCCCCTGCGTTACGGCATCGCTCCAGTTCTTCAGGTACCCGGGATACGCGTTCTGTCCCGGATAACGGGCCTCGGCCGCGAATGCATTGAGATAGGTGTTGAAGCCTTCGTCCATCCACGCATAGCGACGCTCATTCGATCCGACGATCATTGGAAACCACTCGTGGCCGTGTTCGTGATTGATCGTACCGAAAATGGACGCCGGATCATCATTGCCGTAGTGCACCATGACAAACATCGGGTACTCCATCCCGCCGACCGGGCCCGCGACACTGCTCGCCTGCGGCCAGGGAAATGGAAGGAAGAGCTGTGAGTATTGACGAATCGTCCACGCCGTTTGTTCAGCTGCGTGTTCCCACGCTTTTCCGGCTTTGGGGAATTCGTAGTACGACTGCGCCAGCACGCCATTCCAGCTGGTCGCATCCCACCTGAAGTCGGGTGCGCCCGCCCATGCGACATCGTGGACATGCTGCGCGCGAAAGCGCCACGTCTTTGTTCCAGCAACCGATCGTCTCTTCGCCGCTGCGGCTTCCGCCTGGGTGATGATTTGAACTACGTCGGCGCTCTGTGACGCCGTAGCGAGACGACGGCGTTGTTCGGCGGTGAGGACCTCTGCGGGGTTCTGCAGAACACCGCTTCCCGCCACGGTATATCCGGCCGGCACTGTCACTGAATAGTCGATGTCTCCGTACTCGAGGTAGAACTCGCCCTGGCCGAGGTACGCGTCTGTGTTCCAGCCCCTCACGTCATCGTAGACTGCCATGCGCGGATACCACTGCGCGATCTCGAACAGCAGACTATCCCGTCCCATCCGATCCGATCCGTGTTCCGGCACTCTGAATGAGTAATTGATCGAGATCGTCGTTTTGCCGCCGCCGGGCGCGAGCGGTGTGGGAAGATCGAGACGCATCATGGTATCGTTGATCCGTGGCTTCACGGACGTCCCGTCCACCCGTACATCCGTCAGGTCGTAGCCTCCCTGAAATCCCCTCACTCCCCAGCGTGAGTCCGCGGGAAACAGAGCGGATCCATTGCTTCCCGTGCGATAGAGATTCTGGTCGACCTGAACCCAGACATACCGAAGGCTGTCGGGCGAATTATTCGTATACCTGATCTGCACGGAGCCAGTGAGCTTTGCCGCCCCGGTGTCGAGCGCTGCGGCTATCGTGTAATCCGCTCTCTGCTGCCAATAGTCGGGGCCCGGCGCACCGCTCGATGAGCGATAGCGATTCGGCCCGGGCCAGTCGATCCGGTTGGTCGTGGCAAACGGATCATCGCGTCTGGTGTCGAAAACGGAGCTTGATGTTGTCGTGGTCGTGGCTGGAACATCCATCCGCACCGGTGCGAGCACGACGGGGCGTTGCTGCGCGCATGCCGCAAGCGCAGTGAGCAGAAAGACGTAATTCTTCACGTTCGAGATCTTTTCTGTTGAGGAATTCGCAAGTTGTGGACGCCTAAACAGCAACGAAGGGGCCAGTTCACGCTACATCCACTTGCGCGAGTTGTCCGACGTCCGTAGCCTCTCCCCAATGAGTCGGTCCAAAGCACTGCAGTCTCTTGTCGAGGGACGCGCCACCGCGGAAGGCACGCAGCGATTTCGAGAACGGTTCGAGAATGGGCAAATCGACCATTTCTATCGACCGCTCTCTGACGATATCGTAGTCTCCTCGCTCGGCCTCGGGACGTACCTCGGTGAATGCGATGACGCCGAAGACAGCCGTTACACGGCAACAGTCATTGCTGCCCTCGGTAAGGGCGTGAACCTGTTGGACACTGCAATCAATTACCGGTGTCAGCGTTCGGAACGCGCCATCGGAGAAGCCGTTCGCATCCTCACGGCCCGTGACGATATCGAGCGGTCGGAAATAGTGATCTGCACGAAGGGTGGATACATTCCACTCGAGCGCACGCCACCCGGCACAAAGGAAGGGTACCGCGGCTTTCTCGACAGCGAGTATTACGGACCCGGAGTAATGCAGCCGGACGACGTAGTGTCGGGAGGCCATTGTCTTACCCCGCGATACCTGAGCGATCAAATCGAGCGAAGCAGGCGCAATCTTGGACTGGCGTTCATCGACGTTTACTACCTGCACAACCCCGAGCAGCAGCTCGACGTGCTGACTCGCACGAAATTCCTGAGCGTGATCGGCGCGGCGTTCGCCATGTTGGAGCAACGTGTTGAGCAAGGGATCATTGGTTGTTACGGATGCTCCACCTGGAACGGGTTCCGCGTGCCACCCGAAGCTCGAAATCATTTGAGCCTGGAGGAGCTGGTAAACGTCGCCCGCGAAGTCGGAGGAAAGAGCCACCACTTCAAGATCATCCAGCTCCCGATCAATCTCGCCATGACTGAAGCAGTGCGCGTCCCCACTCAGTCTGTGGGCACTGACCGTGTTTCACTTCTCGAGGCTGCGCACCGCCTTGACCTGGCAGTGGTAGGAAGCGCTACTCTCATGCAATCCCAGCTCACGCGATCACTCCCGGAGCAGCTTCGCTCCGCCTTTCCCGGGTTCAACAGCGATGCCCGCCGCGCCATAGCGTTCGCGCAGTCGCTGCCCCTTACGGCGGCGCTGGTCGGAATGAAGTCTGTTGCCCATCTCGAACAGAATCTGGAGCTCGCCGCCCTTACCTAGGTCCGTAATTCTGTGTTGATGGCGACGTAATCGCATGACTCAACAACAAATGCAGATCCCCGCACACCATCGCCCAGGCGGCGGCTTCCGCAATCCGTGGCCGGGTGCGCAAATGCACGGATTTCTCGATTTTCTCAAGTGGTCCCTGATAGAGCGTAGACGGAATCCGCGCCGCCCAGATCCCGATCCCGGAGTGTTTACCCAGGTGGCCCCTTCGTACGTGGTTCCGCGAGCAGCTCCCGATCTCTTCACCATCACCTGGGTCGGACACACGAGCTTCCTGATCCAAATGGGCGGACTCAACCTGCTGACAGATCCAATCTGGAGCGAACGTGCATCACCGGTGCAGTTTGCGGGGCCGAAACGCTGGGTGCCGCCAGCAGTGGAATTCGATGCGCTGCCGCCAATCGATGCCGTAATTCTTTCACATGATCATTACGACCACCTCGACTCGTCCACCGTGTCGCAGCTAGCGCAACGTTATCCGGCAACATTGTGGTATGCCCCGCTCGGCGTGGGAGCATTTCTCCGCCGCCACGGTGCACGGGACGTCACGCAGAGCGACTGGTGGGACGAGAGTACATTTGGTGAGCTCCGCTTGACTTGCCTCCCTGCCCAACATTTTTCGGGACGAACCCTCGGCAAGCGAAACACCACGCTATGGTGCGGTTGGGCGCTCCGGACCAAGAAGCACTCTCTGTTCTTTGCGGGAGACACTGCCCTTCACCCGGATTTTGGCTCCATTGCCACCAGATCCGGGCCTTTCGACGTCGCGATACTCCCAATCGGTGCTTACGAGCCTCGTTGGTTCATGGGTTCCGTGCACATGAACCCCGAAGATTGCATCGACGCCGTCGGCCAGCTGGACGGTGGCCGAAAAGGAGCCACGCTGGTCATGGCTGCGGCGCACTGGGGGACGTTCAAGCTCACCGATGAACCGATGGATGAACCGCCAAGGCGAATGCGTGAAGAGTGGCAGGCCGCGGGACGTAACAGCCAAGACCTGTGGATCATGCGCCACGGCGAGACACGCACAATTCCGTGATTCGAGTGCATTCGTTTGGTGAATCGTTTCACGGCCCACAGCCCCACCGCTTATTGTGCGCGAATCTTGCTATCGGTTCTACAAACCCTCCTACACGGAGCATTCCAATGGCTGCAGCCAAGAAGTCCAGTAGTCGAAGTGGTGGTAGAAAGAGGTCGCGGTCCAAATCCTCCGGACGCAAGAGCGTACGCCGCAAGACCGCCGGTCGGAAGCGCTCGAGCGCCCGCAAGTCTTCGAGCGCGAGAAAGTCGTCGCGGCGAAAGGGCGGGCGGAAGGCTTCGAGCCGCAAGAGCGGTGGACGTAAGTCCGCTGCCAGGTCCTCTTCCAGGAAGAAGAGTAGCCGTAGCCGGCCTCGTAGGAGAAAACAATCTCCTGTGGCTCGTGTGAAGCGCGTCGCAACCGGCGTAGTCCATCAGGCAGCGGGGCTAGGCGAGCGCGCCGTCGATTCAGTTACGGAGTTCGTCCAGGATCGCTTTTAGCTTACGCGGCGTTCGGCAACCGCTCTCTTTAGACGGCGGTTGCCGCGCCACGGTCGGTGTGGGCCGACAGCCATTTCTCGACCTCAGTGAAGACGCGCTCGCGGCCATAATCAACCGTGATGATGTGTCCGGCGCCTTCGGTCCAGATCAGTTTCTTTTCGCGCGCGCCTAGTGTCCTGAGCGCGAACTCGGCGACTTCGGGCGCGCAACGCGGGTCTTCGCGGGATTGGATTATCAAGGTCGGCGCTTTCACGAGAGAGAGAGATTTTCTCGCGAGCTTCACGACCCTCGACAACTCGTAAAGCGCGCGACCGGTGATTGCCCCATAGGCAAGGTTTTTCTCGCGTTCGATTGGATCGCGGATCGATCGCGGATCTCTGGAATTCACTTCGCCTACGAATCTTTCCCAAGCCCAGTGCATCGACGCGGCCAGCCTCAATACTCGCGGCATACCCAGATAGGGTGCAATCAGGATCAGTGCGGGAATATCAGCGAGCTCGGCAGCGATAATTACTGACAGCGCGCCACCCATTGAAAGCCCGACGACAGAGACAGAGTCGTGTCGGCGACGCATATCAGCCAATGCGTTCCTCGCCGCCAAGATCCAGTCTGCCGCGCGCGACTTGCCGAACGCATCCATGTTCCGTCCATGCCCTGGTAGCAACGGCACGTACACACTGAAACCGGATTTGTGCAGCTTCCGCGCAAGCAGTGCGAGCGTCTGGGGCGTGTCTCCAAAACCATGCAGGAGGAGGACTCCTGGTGAGCCCTCCTCCTGCAGATCAATCGTTTGAGCGCCGCGTATTACCGGCGCCGAGTCACCGCTCTGCGGCCCGTCCATTCAGTTTCACTGAGGTGACAACTCTCTCGTCAGGGAGAGTCCCGAATCGGTGTCGTGCCCATTTCCAAGCCCCGCGGCGAGAGTTTTGGGCTCGATCAGGAACGTCATTCCCTTCCTTTCCGCAATTCCGGCCGACACGAGTCGGCTCAACGCCAGCGCGATCGACTCGCGAGTCGCGCCGACCATCTCGCAGAGGAGACGGTGATGGTTGTTCTCGAGTTTCAGTCGCCCATCATCGGTGGTGAAGCTGCGATCGGTGCTGAGATGTGAGAGCGTGGATATGAGCCGCTGGTCGACGTTCAACGCCGCGAGCTCGTGCAGCTTCTCGAGCAGGTACGCGCGCTCGGACATTATCTGCGACAGCAGAGGAAGCGTCTGGCCGGGTTGTTCCCTCACGAATGCGCGAAACTGCGCTCCGCTAAGAAACAGAGTCTTCGTCTCCTCGGATGCGCTGGCGTCGGTTACGTAATCACTGTGAGCGGAAAGTCCCTCGCTTCCAAACGTCTGCCCCGCGGTGGCGATCACGGGAACAAATCCGCGCCCGACTTTGATCTTGTTGCGCAAGACGATGTGCCCGTTCAGGACGACGAAGACTCCATCCGCCGCCGCACCGCGTTGATACAGCTGGAACCCGGCTGGCCACGTCGCCCTGGCGCCATAAGCTGCGATTGGCACTACCTCTTCCGGAGTGAGACGTGATCGTCTCGCTTCCGGTCGCGCAGTTCTCGTCAATTTTCTTCCAGTGCTATCATCGATCGCGATCATCGCAATGTCCGGGCCTGAGACAGCGCGCTTCATGCGAGCTGAATTTCAGTTTTTCTGTAGCAATCCTGTTGCCACCTGCAATGCTCGCGTTGCTGCATCGAAGCGTTGAGAGATGTCTGTCAGCTCCCTAGCGGTGGCAGCTTCGTCGCCAAGACGAATCGCTTCGTTTACCGATGGCAGCACCATCGTCGAGTAGCCGTTGTTCTCGTCAGAGGCGTAAATCAGGTTTCTGAACCATGGCCGCGTCACGAGACCCTGCGCTCTTGTAAGCTGGCGTTCAACTCCGAGAAGCGTAGCGTTGACCTGCTTCGCTGTCCCGGTGGGTAGTTGAGCAGAAAGCGCACGATCTCGCGCAGACGAGAACGAAACCGCTGCACTCTCCATCCTGCCGACTGCACCGGATAGTTCGGCAGCAGACAGTTTCCAGTGCTTGTCGGTTAATTTCTGACCGACCTGCGAAACAAACCGCTTCATCGTGCGAGCATACTCCACGTAGTCGTACGGAAGAATCTCCGCGTTTGCGAGGCGCAGCAGGGTGGCCGCACCGACGCGCGCGTTCGTAGCATGAAATTCGAAATTCGGGTCGCCGAACTTCGACATCCAATGATAGGAGTCGTACGCGGAGTGATAGACGCCCTGCGGTCCGCCGAATCCCCAGTCCACGATGGGAATTCCGAGATGATTATAAAAACCCGCGAAATCGGACCCGCCGCCTGGGTCACCCATTTCTGGCTCGAGTGTGTCCGCTGCGAGATTCGCTCGCTTCCTCCATACATCGTACACACTACCCCGACGGCTCGGGTCGGGCACTTCCTTGGCAACGTCGCGCAGCAGCGCGCGCAATGATGGAGATCCGCCTGCGTTGAAGTCCGGCCCCTGAGCAACGTCATCCTGGTTGAGATAGGCAACCGCGTTCCTGCTCAGAAGCAGTGAGTCTTCCTCGACGAACTCGGTCGAACCGAGCAGTCCCCACTCTTCGGCGTCCCAGGTCGCGAATATGATCGTGCGTTTTGGTCTCCGCCCTGCCTTGACTTGCTCGGCGATCGATCGGGCGGCTTCGAGCACGCTGACGGTGCCGCTGACGTTATCGGCTGCTCCAGGCCCCCACGCATCGCGATGGCCGCCAACGAGAACGATCTCGTCCGGAAACTCCGAGCCGCGAATCGTTCCGAATGTGTCCCAGATCTGTTTGTATGGATTCGTGGTCGCATCGGTCGTCACCGCGATTCGAGCCTGCACCGGTCCGGGTCCAACGTGATACCTGAATGAAAGACCGCCCTGCCATGGCTGAGGAATCGACTTTCCACCCAATCCGCGAAGAAGTTCGGCGGCGTTCCCGTACGAGATGGGCAGCACCGGAATGTGCGGGACGTCCATTTGGGCGACCGGTATGCGCCGAGCGTTTGCCGTGCTCGGATATCCCGGAGTGCTGGGATCGCCGTTCGGATTCATGACACTCCCACGCTGAATTCCGTGCGACGGGCGCATTGGACCAACCGGATAAACGTCGCCGCGCACGTATCCATCGTCGGCGGGATCGCTGTAGATAATCAGCCCGACTGCTCCGTGTCTTTCTGCTTCCCTGGCCTTGATGCCTCGATATGAACGGCCGTACCGTGCGATCGCAATTTTGCCTTTCACTGATACGCCCATCGAATCGAGCTGCGCGTAGTCCTCGATCAGGCCATAGTTCACGTAAACGACATCGCCACGGACATCGCCAGCCGCACCATATCCATTGAACGGAGTTACTTGAGGATAGGCGGACGAGGTCGTGTCTTCGGGAATGACTCCCTCCTTCAGATCGAACTCGACCGGGTTTGGTGAGATCCTCCAGACTCGCGTGCTCACCGGGTGCGGCATCCAAACGCTGTACGTGCGCACCTCCGTCTCGAGTCCCCACGACTTCATCTGGCTGACCACGTAGTCGCGGGTCCGCGCCTGCGCTGGTGTGCCCGCCATATGTGGCTGGAGCGAAAGAAATCTCGAGTGCGCTGAAGCGATCGACGGTGAGGGGCGCGCTATTGCGTCCGCTTCGGTAGCCCGTTCGGCTGCGGCTGCATTCGGAGAGTAGCCGGGAATTGTCTGCGCCCGAAGGGGCAGCGTCAGCACGAGCAGTGCGATCAGAGCTGCTTTACTCATTGGGTGTGATTTCCTGTGGGTGATGTTGTTTCCAGCGATGTCCCGTCCGCGCTCATTCGTTGAGTTGGTCGAGCGCTGCCTTGATGGCATCGCGCAATCTGGCCTCACCCTGCTCGCCGGGATTAACACCTCCCGCCAGCGAATGAAACGTGGAAAGCATCTCAGCTTCCACGAACTTGGCCGGCTCGCGAATCCCAAGGGATTCCAGCGCTCGAATCGCCAGTCGTCGGAGCAGTTCGAGCGTGGATGGATCGAGATCCTTTAGAGATTCCGGGTTTACTGTTGCGGCGATCGGCGTACGATCGCGCTTCCGTCGAGGAGCTTCCAGAAGCGTTGAGATTGACGCCAGCTTGACGACAAACGACCCGGGAGAATGCTCCCTCCACTCGCTCACCACTCCACGCCTGCGGAGAGAAGGCAACAGCGAGAGAATGGCTGCCCGAACCGCGGAGACTCCGTTTGGACTCTGATTTCCACGCCCCGTTATCACGAGAACCTCAGTCGCTCGACTGACCTGTCGTTCGCGTAGCCATGCTTCGGTTCGAAAACGGGCATCCGCAGCCGAGGGAAGTGATTCCCTCAGGTTGAGGGTGTTCTTCGACCCGAATGCGACCTCGTCGAAAGCTCTGAGGATCGAGCTGCGAGAGATTCTACCTGATCGCATGTTGTAGCACGTGACCGTCGAGTTTTTCCAGCGGGTTCACGTGGACGATTGCCGCGAGCGTCGGAGCCATATCAACCACTCCTGCGAATTCGTCATATCGTCCCGGTTTGACGCCGCTGCCATAGAAAATGATCGGCACGTGCGCATCGATGTCATTCGGACTGCCATGCTGCGCAATGTAGCCCGCGAGCCAGTAGTTGAAGGGCGCAAGTGTTACCACCAGCGCGGCTTTGTCTTCATCCGAAAACATGTGCAGCCAGCGCCGACCGATCCTGTCGTTTACGGTATCTACTTTAGCGAGGTCAGAAATCCTGTCCGCGCGCGCAACGCCCGGTATTTTCAGAAATGCCGCACGAACCGCCAGCACGAGTGAGTCACGATTGATTCGGGCCCTGCTCAACGCGGCGCGATCGAGCTCGAGCACTCCGCCATCGAAAGAAAATCCGTTGTCGGTGTACACGCCTCCAAGAAAATTCAACCCGTATCCCTGCACTCCATCTGCGGCGAGTGAGTTGCTGAGTTGTTGCAGCAAGGGGCGCGGGTCGACTCGAATAGCACCGCCGTTTGGATCATGCGTGTGGACTTCCGGAAAGGGGGTCAGCCCGTGATCGGCGGTGAGTGCGACAACGATATCGGCAGGGTTCCGGATCCTGTATAGAGAATCCAGAAAGACTCCCAAGACACGGTCGAGTCGAAGGATTTGATCGTGAATTTCGCGTGAGTCGGGCCCGTAACGGTGGCCAATTGCATCGGTCGTAGAAAGCGACACCGATAGCAAATCCGTCTGCGGCCCTCTGCCCAGATTCAGCGCGTTTACTCCCGTCATGGCGAAATCGAGAGTCAGCTCGTCCATCCACGGAAAATCGCCAAGCAGCCGAGCCGCTGTGTCGGGCGAGCTGGATTCAACGTGAGGAAATGTGAAATTGATCCCGTTGCTTTCTATCGGAACGCTGTCCGGCTCACTGTAGGCGCTGTCCGGCAGCAGCGGCCGCCAGATTTTGCCCGCGTAGCTCGCGGGGAGCTTTCGGGCGTTGAAAATACGAACCCACTCCGGGAGGCTCGAGCCATAATACGTGCTCGTCGTGAAAATCCCATTCGATGCATACCAGAAAACGGGCTGTTTGGACCTTCCGATTGGAAGAATCGCAGCGCGATCCTTTCTGGAAACGGAAAGAATGCGGGTGCGACGGTCCTTTGCTATTAGCCAGTCCGTCAGCGTCGTTCCGCGAAAACGGAACGGTGATGCGCCGAGTCCCGCTGCATCTACCACGGTCACCGTGGTGTCGTTTACGCCGGCGGTGTTCGCAGATATGCCCGTGTGTACCGGATATCGGCCCGACATTATCACCGAATGCCCGGGTGCCGTCTCGGTTATCGCGTGATCCTGAAATCCGTTGGTGAAGACCGCCCCACCTTTGTACAGCCGTCCCAGGCCACCAGTCAGTTGCGGGGCAAAACGCGATAAATAATCCGCGCGCATCGCATCGACTGTGATGAAGACAACCAGCCTGGGCGGCTGGGTGTTGGTCCCCTGACAGACCGCGGTACTGGCAACAATCCCCGCAAGTAGAATTGGGAGCGAAAGTGCGAATCGACGAGTCATTTTCACGATGAGAATGGAGAAATTATTTGCACTGCGCGGGCGCACCGGCGGGTAGTCCAAACGCTGTGGTCACCGCAATCCGCCATCCCTCCGGCGTCTTGACGAACACGCGCTCGGATACGCCGCTGGAGGTCGTATCCTTTTGAGTCACAGTGTAGCAGTAGGTACCGTAAACGACACCAGGCGCCACGGGTATAACGCGCAGATTCCTGGCGATCAGGGTGTCGGGCCAGGTAGAATCGCGTCTGGCACTCCAGTTCTCGTAGCCGAGCCCGAGGCCGGCCGGACCGTTGCGCGCGAGCGTGCTGGTGTGAAGATAGGTGGCGAGATATCGCGCTCGGTCACGTTTGTGTATCGCATCGATATTCTCTTCGAAGACCCGCCGCGCGTCGACGGTATCCGATGCGGTCGTCGCTCCAGGCGCTGTCCCGACGTTTACTGGTACGGGACTACAGGCGGTCACCGCGATTAGCAGTACCGAGAGCCGACCGGATGAGAGTCGAGCCAACGACATAACGTCTCATGGAAGAAGTCTCCGGTATGTTAACCGGAGACAACCGCCTTGGCGAATGTTTTTCCCGCTACTGCGCGATGATCTTCTCGATGATGGCGAGCCCGCGGACAAGATCGTCCCGGTCCATTATCAGCGGAGGAAGAATACGGAGCGTGTGCTCGCCTGCGGTCAGAGTGAGAATGCCCTCATCCCAACCTCGTTTCACGATGTCGCCGGCAGGTTCCAGGACGTCTAGTCCCCAGATGAAACCGGTTCCACGAATCGCGCGCACTTTGCCCGAGCGACGCGCGATTCCGCCGAGTTGTTCTCCCAGCCACTCTCCGTTCTCCCGAACAGACTCGAGCAGCGATGGATCTGAGAGATGGTCCAGAACGTGTGCGGCTACTGCGGACACCAGAGGCCCGCCTCCAAACGTCGTTCCGTGGTCGCCCGGCTGGATTGTCGCGGCGATCTCTTCCGACACGAGAACGGCGCCCATCGGGAGTCCGCCAGCCAAAGGCTTGGCGAGCGTTAGCATGTCGGGAACAACGCCGCTCTTCTCGTACGCGAACAGATGTCCAGTTCTGCCAAGCCCGCATTGGATCTCGTCGAAGATAAGAGCTATCTCTCGCTTCGCGGTGAGCATCCTCAGCTTTTCGAGAAAAGCGTTGTCGAGAACTCGCACTCCCCCCTCTCCCTGCACCGGCTCGACGATCAGCGCCGCGACGGTTTCTTCGTCGAGCGCAGTCTCCAGGTCGGATAGATCGCGCTCACAGATTGAAACCGCTCCGGCGAGAGGGCGGAAGGGCGCACGATACGACGGTCGATCTGTCGCCGCCAATGACGCGAAAAGTCTTCCGTGAAAGGCCCCGCGCAGCGCGATGATCTCGACCTTGGAATCCGAGCCGATTTGTCGTGCCCACCGTCGCGCAAATTTGAACGCGCCCTCATTCGCCTCCGCGCCGGAGTTGCAGAAGAAGACCTTCGATGCAAACGAGCGCTCGACGAGCTTGTCCGCGAGCTCCTCCCCCGCCGCTGTCCGATAGAGATTCGACGTATGAATGAGTCCGTTGCTCAGGGCCTCACTCATGACCCGGGCGATCCCGGCGTCTCCGTAACCGAGGTTGTTTACGGCGATTCCACTGGCGAAATCGAGATAGCGTTTACCATTTGCATCGATGAGCTCAACTCCTTCTCCCCTCACGAACTCCATCGGCGCACGCTTGTAGGTGCCGAGCAGAGACGTGTTTGTCGGAGCAGAGATTTTCATTACTTCCTCTTCGATGGGCAGTGTGACAGCGGTCATATTACGACGCTCTGGGATTGAGTTATGAAGGTGCCCCGGCCGTCATCCACGAGACCGGCAAGATCACAGATTCGTACACGATCGACTCCTGCGAGCAGCGCAGCGTGGGCTGCTTCGAGCTTCGCCGCCATTCCCCCCGCGGCTGTTCCGTTTTCGATCAGCTCCCGTGCGGACTCCAGAGTGATTGCTGGAAGCACTTCACCCCGCTCGTCACGCACCCCTTCGACGTCGGCAATCAGGAGCAGCTCGTCCGCCTGAAGGCCCGTGGCAATGGCCGAAGCTGCGTCGTCGCCATTCACGTTGAGCGCCCCACCCTGTGCGCTTTCGCCATTGAAGCCAACCGGAGAGATGACAGGAAGATGGCCCGCGGCCATGAGAGTCTTGAGCAGTTGCGAATTGATGTGCGTCGGCCGCCCCGCAAAACCGAGAGAGTCCGCATCGATGATTTCTGCTCTGATCAGCGCGGCATCCTCCCCCGACAGACCGACGGCGGAGACTCCCACCGCAACGAGACTATTCACCAGCCTCTTGTTCACCACGCCGGAAAGCACCATGCGCAGGAGATCGAGATCACTCTTCGATGTCACTCGGCGCCCCCCGACGAAAGCTGCTTCTCGGCCAAGCGCTTTCTGCATCGCCGAGACTTCGTCCCCGCCGCCGTGCACGACGCACAGCGAAGTTGGCGAATCGCTCCACGCTTTTCCAAGGAACTGGAAGAGGCGCGGATCGCCTTGGGCACGGCCTCCTATCTTGATGACCCGTATCACGCTGGCAGCCCCGACTGCTCGCTCAATCCGAGGAGGATGTTCGCGTTCTGCAGCGCCTGTCCCGCCGCTCCTTTCACCAGGTTGTCGATCGCCGAGATGATGATGAGCGTGGGCTTGCGTACGTTCGCGGCCTTGGTGACGCTCAGTCGGACCACGTTTCGCCGGACGACGTCGCGGAGTGACGGCGGTGAATCCGCAATCTCGATGAACGCCTCGCCGCTGTAGCAATCCTTCCATAACAGTGATGGATCTTCGGTGTGCTCCTCGATCGGCACGGTGATAGTCGCCAGAATTCCCCGAGCAACGGGAAGAAGATGCGGCGTGAAGAGAATGTCGTTGTCTCGGCCACCCAGCTGCTTCGTCACAGCCTGCATTTCGGCGAGATGTCTGTGCTCGTTCCCGACGGCGTAGGCGCGAAAATCTTCAGCGACCTCCGCGTAAAGCAGATCCGGGCGAGCGGAATAGCCGGCTCCAGTGACTCCACTTGCCGCCGATACATTGATGGTCGCGCCCGGCGTCACCCATCCTTCCTTTAGCAGTGGTGCGATTGCCAGAAGCACCGCCGTTGGGTAGCAGCCGGGGTTTGCCACGATTTCAGCTCCCGGAATATTTTCGCGCATTAGCTCCGTGAGGCCGTATTCAGCGCTCGCTGCGCGCTCGCTGGCTCCTGGACGAAAATCTGAGGACAGGTCGACGACCCGCGCGCCGGTCGACCGCGCGTTTCCAACCCACTTGGCCGAGGCTCCGTGCGGCAAGGCCGTGAACACGATCTCTGCATCGCGCAGAGGTGCGTCCTCGGTCGCGACGTAGGTTACCTCCAATGGGCCTATGCGTGCGCGCTGTCCACGCTGTTCGTTGGCTGACGCAAACGCGAGCTCGAGCTTCGGATGCCGCGCTATCAATCCGCACAGCTCCCGCCCGGCGTAGCCGCTAGCCCCCAGAACTCCGACCGGAACTTTATGCATAAATAATGCATAACATTACACACTCGGCCAGTCAATGATCCGTGGGGCTGTCTCGCGCACAAGCGGCTGGGGTGCTAAGATCACCTTTGATGGCCAACAAGCGCGAACGGCACGATACGATTCTGGAGATCATCGGAGCCCGAGTGGTGAGCAGCCAGGAGGATCTCCGGAAGCTCCTTCTCCAGCGGGGCTGGGATGTAACCCAGGCAACCCTGTCCCGCGATTTACGCGAGCTCAGGCTCGCCCGTGTTCCGACGCCCGAAGGCGCCCGATACGCAATCACCGACGGGAGCATAGAGGAGAGCCGCGCTGCGCTCGACACCCTGCTTCCCCAGTTGTTTCTTCGGCTCGACGGCGTCAGCGAAATGCTCGTCTTACGGACGGTGCCCGGGGGTGCCCAGCCGATCGCCGCCGCACTCGACGGCGAGGGTTGGTCCGATATACTCGGGACCGTGGGTGGAGACGATACCATACTGATTATCTGCCGCTCGGTCGCCGCCCGAGACCGTGTAATGCGGCGCCTGCGAAGCATGGCGGGAGAGCCCTGATCGAGGTTGACGTGGGGCCCCTAAACGATTAAATATTCAGATATTCTGAATACTTATTGAGGCGCCCGTGATTCGCACAATTGCTCTCGCTTACTCCGGTGGGCTCGATACTTCGATAATCGTACCCTGGCTCAAGGAACGCTACGGCGCACGAGTGATCTGCGTAGCCGCGGACATAGGCCAGGGTGATGAGCTGGAGGGCGTACGGGCCAAAGCGATCGCTTCTGGCGCGGACGAGTGCTACGTCGAAGACCTCCGACACGAGTTTGTCGAGGATTTCGTCTGGCCTACCCTACGGGCCGGAGCGATCTATGGCCGAAAATATCTCCTTGGTACCTCGATGGGCCGTCCCCTCATCGCCCGGCGGCAGGTTGAGATCGCTCGGCAAGTCGGGGCAGATGCGCTCGCCCACGGTTGCACCGGAAAGGGCAACGATCAGGTTCGTTTCGAGCTGACCTACGCTGCGTTTGCTCCCGATCTACCCGTGATAGCGCCGTGGCGCGAATGGAACATCCGGAGCCGCGAGGACGCCATCGCGTATGCGGAAGCCCACAAGATTCCAGTTACCGCTACCCGCGACAAGATTTATTCCCGCGATCGGAACGTCTGGCATATCTCCCACGAGGGTGGCGTGCTCGAGCAGCCCGCTGTCGCTCCGCCGGCAGATCTATTCATGTTGACGACCGCCCCGGAGAATGCGCCCGACCAGCCCGAGGAAGTCACGATCGGATTCCACTCGGGAACGCCCATCTCTGTCAACGGCGTTGAGCTCGACCCGGTTGATCTCATTGTCGCGCTCAACACGATTGGTGGACGCCACGGAATCGGACGCATCGACCTCGTCGAAGATCGCCTCGTAGGAATGAAGTCCCGTGGAGTTTACGAAACCCCTGGGGGTACCCTGCTTTACTCCGCCCACAGCGAGCTGGAGCAGATCGTCCTCGACCGCCGCACGCTGGCCGCCAAGGATCTCATTGCTCCACGCTACGCCGATCTGGTATATGAGGGGCGCTGGTGGACGACCGAGCGGGAAGGCTATGATGCCTTCGTCAACGTCACCCAGGAGCGTGTCACAGGGACTGCCACCCTCAGGCTGTTCAAGGGAACAGCCTCCGTGATCGGTCGCGAGAGCGAGTATGCGCTGTATGACGAGCGATTCGTCACCTTTGGTGAGGATGACGTCTATCAGCAGAGCGATGCCGGGGGATTCATCCGGCTTTACGGCCTCTCTGCGCGTGTCCGCGCTATCCGCGATCAGGAAATGGCTGCGGCGAAGGCGGAGAAAGAGACCAAAGACGAATCGCGAGAGTCGAAGGCTCTCGCGATAGCTTGAGCCTGCCCTTCCCCGTGTCAGATCACACATCCCACAAGCTTTGGGGAGGACGGTTTGCGGTGCCGAGCGCAGCCGCTCTGGACGCCCTTAACCGCTCCATTGGTACCGACTATCGGTTATGGCCGTTCGATATCAATCTATCTCGTGCGTGGGCCGTCGCTCTTTGGGGAGCAGAGGTCGTCTCTCTCGAGGAGAGCAAGAAGATCGAGAAGGGCCTCGCGGCGGTTGCCGAGAAGCTCGCGAAGGGTGCGGCCCCTGCCCCATCTGATGAAGATGTGCACACGATGATCGATCGGATGCTTCACGAGGAGATCGGCGAGGTCGCATCAAAGCTGCACACCGGCCGAAGCAGGAACGATCAGGTCGCTACCGCGACACGCCTGTGGTCTATGGATGCGTGCGCCAAGCTGGATGCATCAGCGCGGACGCTACAGCAGGTGATGTTGGACCATGCGGAAACGCTTCAGGACACTCTGATGCCGGCGTACACGCATCTGCAACGCGCGCAACCGGTTGCCGCCGCACACTGGATGTTGTCCCACTTCTGGCCTCTCGAGCGCGACCGCGCCCGGATCGCGTCCGCGTCGCGAGCGGCTGGCATTCTCCCTCTGGGCTCTGGGGCTATTGCCGGGTGTGCATTCCCGGTGTCGCGGGTGCTGCTCCAGGGTAGTCTTGGGTTCAGCGCCCTCTCGCAAAACAGTATCGATGCCGTTGGCGACAGGGATTTTGTCGCCGAGCTGTTGTTCGCCGTTGCGATGATGGCGACGCACCTCTCGAGGCTCGCCGAAGACTTGATCATCTATGGATCGAGCGAGTTTGGCTTCGTCCAGTTTGGCGATGCCTTTACCACAGGCTCGAGTATGATGCCGCAGAAGCGCAACCCGGATGCGCTCGAGCTGGCGCGTGGATCGGGAGCTCGCGCAATTGGTGATCTCTCGACACTTCTGTCGACGCTCAAGGGCTTGCCTAGCGGATACAACAAGGACCTTCAGGACGACAAGCGTGTCCTTTTCGATGCCGTCGACACCGCTCTCCTGGTGCTCCCCGCGGTCGCTGGTGCATTAAGGGAGATCCGCTTCAACGCCAAGCGCATGCGGGCTGCGCTCTCGAGTAGCATGATGGCTACAGACCTCGCTGATTATTTGGTAGAGAAGGGAGCCACGTTCCGCGAGGCCCACAGCGCTATCGGCGCATTGATCCGCGAGAGCGAGAAAGAGGGTTGCGACCTGGATGGATTGCCGCTCACCTCGTTCAAGGCGGCGCATCCACTGTTCGGCGATGACGCACTCGACTGGCTCGAGCCATCTCGATCGGTTGCGCGTCGAGATCTACCGGGAGGCACTGGTCCGGCCGCAGTGAAAGCGCAGCTTCGTTCGGCGCGCGAGGCGCTTTGGCCAGTAGGTGAGGCTGCCCGCGGCAACGAGCTGGTACTTCGCGCGATCTAGAGCAGGGCAGGATCTAGAGAAAAAAAGCGCACAGCTGTGCGCTTTTTTCATATTGGATGCCTAGAACATTACCCCGAGCGTGATCGGGACGAAGTGTATCACGCCGCCTTTCGTCGGCTCTCGCGAGATGAAGTGATATCGCGATTCTACAAAGCTTGCCACCGGGCCGACCGCAAACGTTATCCCCAACCCCGCATTCAGTCCCCAGTGGTTCTCAGCCTTGGTTCCGGCGACGTCGAATTTCGTGTTGTACCACCCTCCTCCAGCTACAACGTAGGTCTTTGCGGACGTTCCGGGGAACGCGTAAATCATGTTTCCAAGCAAACCGCCGACTCGAAAAGCGTAGGTGCTGGTCGGCGGTGAGTTGATGGTCTTGCGGGAAAAGTTGTTGTAGATCCCGTCGAATCGAACTCCGATTGGGAGATCGGCGACCCCCAGTGCGAGAGCGAGGATCCCATTGAAGCCGGAAGTCTGCGTGCTGCTCAGCTTTCCGACGGGTATGGCGGCCCCTCCTCCGATCCCGAGGGCATAGGTCTTCTGACCACTGGCCTGACCGGAAAGGGTGACCAAGGCAACAGCCGAGACCGCCGTGAGATAGGAAAGACGCTTCATTTATTCATCCGCGGGAAATCGTAAGGGGCAACCACAGTGACGGGCACAATATAATGGGAAAGGGGCTTGTGACGGATCGGCAACTCTGCCTACCTTAAATATCCTTAATCGTTAGGATAATTAATGCCTCGCGCATATACGATTGCTACTGCTGCACTTGCGCTCGAGGTTTCCGTAAAATGGCTCGACAACGTCCTCTCCCATAATCGGGTTCCCGGGGTTGCTCAGGAGCGGCAAGGCGTATCTCGTCGCCTGACAGTTGATGGCTTGCTCGTCCTCGCATTGGCGGTTTTACTCATTCAGGAGCTCGGAGTGCCGACGACAAAAGCACTTTCCCTGGCTGAAGATCTCGCGAAGAACGAAGGAAGATATCTCGCGAGGCAAGAGTTAAACCTGAACCTGGACCTCGCTTCCTTTCGAGCCCATTTGCTGGAAAGCCTCGAAAAAGCAGTGGAGGTTGCACCGGTTCCGAAGAGGGGACGCCCTCCCCTAAACAAAACGGGGCGCCTCGACTGAGACGCCCCGCCAGATTGTGCCAGTGAAGTCGACGTGGCTTAAGAAGCCTTCGTCACGTTCTCGGCAGCCGGACCCTTCTGACCTTCGACAATGTCGAACTCTACCGCGTCACCTTCGGCAAGGGACTTGAACCCCGAACCGGAAATCGCGCTGTAGTGAACGAAGCAATCCTTCTGCCCGTTGTCAGGTGTGATAAAGCCAAAGCCCTTTGCATCGTTGAACCACTTCACTTTGCCGGTCGTACGCATTCCCTACTCCTGGAAAATTGTGTCTTGGGGAGCTGAAACACGCCCGACCCTCGACAATCTGATACGCGGGTCTCTTAAACCCCGCATTGGACTTGAGCTCGAAACAAGGGCTCTCGCCCCTGCTTATGGCTCGACTTGGCGGAAAAATAGCAAGGACCGGCTGAGCAGACAATAGAGAATTCAGAGCCCCAGCTTATGCACCCCGGTCACGAAATACTCGGTC
>DATCPG010000350.1:0-6813 GCA_036570225.1 Gemmatimonadaceae bacterium
CCCTTGCAGTGCAGTACGATCGGCGCGGCGGAGTCCAGCTCGCCGATTCTTTCGAGTAGCGCGGCAAGAGGAATATGGATCGCACCCGGAATGTGCCCGCGGCGCCATTCGTCGGGACCACGCACGTCGACAACCTGAAGATTCTTGTCGCTCGCAAGGCTTCGAAGCTGGGCCGCGTCGAGCTGACGCACCTGCTCCAGCTCGCCGCGCGATGACGTCCAGTCAGAAAAAATCCTGTGCCCGAAGTACCCGCGATTCGGAGTGAGGCCGACCTTGGCCAGGTCCGAGTACAAAAGCTTCACGGCTTCGTCGCTCTCTGCCTCCGTGATGAGGTAAAGATCGCTCTCATCGGGAACGAGGGCACCGGCCCAGCTCAGAAACGACTTGTTGCAGGGAATGTTTAGCGTTCCCGGTATGTGTCCCGCGGCAAATTTCTCGCGCGGACGAGTGTCGACGATGACGGCTTCGTTTTTCAGAGCGGAGTCGAGCTCGTCGAGTCCCAGCTCGCACGGATCTGTTTGAGTAGCAGTCGCCGTTTGCGTGTCTCTGTTGATTCTCTTCATCCGGGCGAAGTAGCGGGGAGGCACCGGCTGGTCCTCCAGCACTCGGCGCACGAACTCGTCTTCGCTCATTTCGGCGAATGCCCAGTTGAAAAGCTTTTCGTAGCCGAGTGTGGATTGCGGCATCGATCCCAGCGCTTTGCCGCAGGCGGAGCCCGCGCCGTGTCCGGGCCAGATCTGCAAATGATCCGGTTGTGCTTTGATCTTGTTTACAGACCTATACAACTCGGCGGCCGAGCGTTGCATGCTTCCCTTTGCGCCCGCGGCGCGCTCCAGCAAATCCGGGCGGCCTACATCGCCGACAAAAACGAAATCTCCAGTCAACGCGCCGACGGGCTCAGCTCCCCGCTCGAGATCGGATACCAAGAAAATCAAATGCTCCGGGGTGTGGCCAGGCGTGTGCGCGGCCAGCAATCGAACCGTGCCGAACGAAATATCCGATCCGTCTCGCAGCGACTGCGCGCGCTCGAGCGCGCGGCTCGTGTATCCCCAGTCCCTCGCTCCCTCGGCGGATAGGTGCAGCTTCGCTCCGGTGGCGGCGGCAAGGGCCTGCGCACCCGACACGAAGTCGGCGTGGATGTGCGTCTCGGTGACGTTGCTGATCCGGACCCGCTCCACACCCGCGGCGCGAACGTACTGGGCGATGTCGAGATTGGGGTCGACGACGACTGCTTCGCCCGTTTGCTCGCACGCGATAAGGTAGCTTGCTTGCGCGAGATTATCGTCGTAGAAGCGTTTGAATAGCATGGCGTCGCGAGGGCCGGAAAAGCGTTGCTGGAAGGGCGGACAATGGTTAGCGTCCTGTAGTCGAGGCAACTGAAATCAGAGCGCAATATACCATGGACGCCAACACCAAAACCGAACGCGACAGCGCCGGACTCACGAGAGAGGAGCTGGTTCGCTATAGCCGCCATATTCTCCTCCCGCAGGTGGGTGAAGACGGGCAGCGCGCGCTCAAACGCTCGCGCGTGCTGCTCGTCGGCGCCGGCGGTCTTGGGTCACCGGTCGCGCTCTACCTTGCCGCCGCGGGAGTCGGCACGCTCGGGCTGGTCGATTTCGATACCGTCGATCTCTCCAACCTTCAAAGACAGATCCTGCACGGGTCAGCGAGCGTTGGCAGCTCGAAGATCGATTCGGCCCGCGACCGGCTGGTCGACATCAACCCCAACGTGACCATCGAGCCCTACAGGACCAGGCTCGACTCGCAAAACGCGCTGGAGATCGCCCGCGACTATGATCTCATCGTGGACGGTACCGACAACTTCGCCACGCGATATCTGGTCAACGACACGTCGGTCTTGCTGGGAATCCCCAACGTGTACGGAAGTGTCTACCGCTTCGAGGGGCAGGCGTCCGTCTTCGGCGCCTCCGACGGGCCCTGCTATCGCTGCCTCTTCAGAGACCCGCCACCGGCCGATCTCGTTCCGAGCTGTGCCGAAGGTGGTGTGCTTGGAGTAGTACCGGGCCTCGTTGGAACGATTCAGGCAACCGAGGCGATCAAGATGCTTCTCGGGCTCGGCGACACGCTCGTCGGCAAGCTGCTCACGATAGATGTGCTGAAGATGTCCTTCCGCACGCTGGGGATTCAGAAAGATCCGACCTGTCCCGCCTGTGGCACCCACGAGATCACCGAGCTCATCGATTATGATGAGTTCTGCAGCGGCCCCGCTTCTCACACTGTGAATACCGTTCAGGAGATCCAACCGTCGCAACTTGCGAGTCGGTTGAAAAAGGGAGAACAGCTCGAGATAATCGACGTCCGCGAGCCCTACGAGTGGGACATCGGGCACATCCCCGGGGCGCGACTCGTTCCGCTGGGAAACATTGCCGAGGAGATCCCGCGCCTCGACAAACGTCGGGAGGTCATCCTCTACTGCAAGGTGGGCGGGCGGAGCATGCGCGCCGCGCAACAGCTCGCCGATGCCGGTGTATCCGACGTCCGGAATCTGGCCGGCGGAATTCTTCGCTGGATCGACGAAGTCGATCCGACAATGGCGAGGTATTAGTTGATCCCACCGGATCCGATAGAGCGATTCCGCAGCGTCTACGCGCTCGCAGAAAAGATCGATCGCTCGATTCTGCCGGATCCCAGCGCGATGTCGCTCGGCACGGCGGATGAGAACGGTCAGCCGTCCGTGAGGATCGTCCTGCTCAAGGCATTCGACGAGCGTGGCTTCGTGTTCTACACGAATTACGAGGGCAGAAAAGGGAGGCAGCTGCTCGCCAATCCGAAAGCTGCGATCTGCTTCCACTGGCCGACGATCGAGATCCAGGTGCGGGCCGAGGGCGTCGTGACGAAGGTCACCGAGCAAGAGGCGGACGCCTACTTTGCCACCCGACATCGTCTCAGTCAGATCGGGGCCTGGGCATCGCGTCAGAGTCAGGCTCTCGAAACGCCGACGGCGCTAGACGAACGGGTCAGGACATACGAGGCCGAATTCGCGGGCAAGGAAGTGCCGCGTCCAAAATATTGGTCCGGCTTCCGGGTCTCGCCGGAGCGAATCGAATTCTGGAAGGGAAAGGCCAATCGCCTGCACGAGCGCCATCTTTATACGCGCGTCGGAGCCGGCTGGAAGATCGAGACGATCTACCCGTGAGCCTCGGCCGGTACCACTCGAGCGTGATATACCCTAGAATGGTGAGATGACCGGCACCCGAATTCCGCCTGCGACAAAGAGTTCCTCCGCTCCCACCCCGACGCCCTCGTCCGAGCCGTGGACGATCGAGTCGGCGCGCTCCCTCTACAATGTCGAAGGTTGGGGCATTGGCTTCTTCGACATCAACGAAGCGGGCCACATCGTGGTGCGGCCCGACAGGGAAAAGACTGATCGCGAGCTCGATCTTTTCGAGCTGGCCAACGATCTGGAAGAGCAGGGAGTTGGGCTCCCGCTGCTGCTTCGCTTTTCGGATATCCTGCGCTCGAGAATCGAATCGCTGAACGAGAAATTCTCGCATGCGCGCGCCGAGTTCTCCTATGAAGGCGGGTACACGACCGTCTATCCGATCAAGGTGAATCAGCAGCGTCACGTGGTCGAGGAGATCGTCGAGTTTGGAAAGGCTGCCGGTGTCGGCCTCGAGTGCGGAAGCAAGCCGGAGCTGCAGGCGGTGCTTGGACTCGCCGAGCACACCGATCACATGATCGTGTGCAACGGATACAAGGACGAGGAGTTCATGCGGCTCGCCCTGATGGGCCAGAAGCTCGGCCACCAGGTCTTCATCGTTCTCGAGCAGCTGAGCGAGGTGGACGTCCTCCTCCAGGTGGCCGACGACCTCGGCGTCACGCCGACAGCGGGCGTCCGCATCAAGCTCTACTCGGAGGGCTCCGGACGCTGGGCCAAGAGCGGCGGCGAAAAGTCCAAGTTCGGACTCAGCACCGCGCAGCTCGTGAAGCTCGTCGACCGGCTGAGGAACGAGGGCCGTCTGGACATCCTCAAGCTGATTCACTTTCACCTTGGATCCCAGATCACGGACATCCGCTACATCAAGGCGGGGCTGCAGGAAGTGTCGCGGTACTACGCGGAGCTGAGGGGACTTGGCGTCGACATCACCCACGTGGACGTCGGCGGCGGCCTCGGCGTGGATTACGACGGGAGCAACTCGACGTCGCAGGCGAGCGTCAACTATTCGCTCCAGGAATACGCTGACGATGTGATCTACACGATTGCAGAGGCCTGCCGCCAGCACGAGCTCCCGATGCCGCACATCATCAGCGAATCGGGTCGCGCACTCACGGCACACCACGCGCTTCTGCTACTGAGCGTGATCGACGTCGAATCGCAGTCGGACAACGCGGTGCCGGAGCTGAGCGCGGAACACCCGACGCTTCTCCATGAGATGGCTGCGGACTTCGCATCGCTCTCCAAGCCGCGCGTATCCAGGAAGCGTATCCGCGAGGTCTATCACGACGCGACGTTCGACAAGGAACGAGCGCAGGAGCTCTTCAACAGCGGCGTGTTCACCCTCAGGGATCGCGCGGTTGCGGAACAGATATACCTGTCGACTATCGCGGTGGTCGCGAGGATCGCGCAGCGTGATCGCGACGAGTATTCGGACATTATCGACGATCTCGAAGCCACGATGGTCGACCGGTACTTCTGCAACTTCTCTCTGTTCCAGTCTCTGCCCGACAGCTGGGCGATCGATCAGATCTTTCCGATCATGCCGATTCATCGTTTGAACGAGGAGCCGACGCGCCGGGGCACGATCCAGGACGTCACCTGCGACTCCGATGGCAAGATCGAGAAATTCATCGGCGATCGGACGTCGCGCCCGAGCCTCGAGCTGCACCCGTTCAACGACGGCGATCCCTACATCATCGGCATCTTTCTCACCGGTGCCTACCAGGAAATACTCGGCGATCTGCACAACCTTTTCGGCGACACCAACGCCGTGCACATTCGCTTGTCCCAGTCGAAGGGATACGAGGTGACGGACCTTGTGCACGGTGACACCGTGACCGAGGTCCTGGCGTACGTGCAATTCCGGGCGTCAGATCTCCTGGCGACGTTCAGACGAAAGGTGGCAAACGCAACGACCCTCGCGCGTCAGGACGCGAACACGTTCATCGCCGAGTACATCGCGGGGCTGGAGGGCTACACCTACCTGGAAGGCGAAGCGGCTCGTTAAACGGCTCCGGAGTCGAGATCTCTACTCCGCGTACCTCTTCTCAATCTCTTTCCAGTTTACGACGTTCCACCACGCCTGGATATAATCGGGCCGCCGGTTCTGGTACTTGAGGTAGTAGGCGTGCTCCCACACGTCGAGGCCCATGATCGCCTTCTGTCCCTCCATCAGCGGATTGTCCTGATTGGGCGTGCTGGAGATGGTAAGCTTGCCCCCGGTGTTGATGAGCCACGCCCACCCCGATCCGAACCGTCCGACTCCCGCGGCACTGAACTGCTCGCGGAATTTGGCGAAGTCACCGAACGTGCTAGTGATCGCCTGACCCAGCTTGCCTCCGGGCTCGCCACCCGCTTTCGGGGCCATGATCTGCCAGAACATCGAATGGTTCCAGTGTCCGCCGCCGTTGTTGCGAATGGGTGTCCGCACCGCCTCGGGAAGGGAGTTCACGTTCCGGATCAGGTCATCCAGTGATTTCTTGCCGAGCTCAGGGGCTTTCTCGATGGCTGCGTTCAGATTGTTCACGTACGTCTGATGGTGCTTGCCGTGATGTATTTCCATCGTCCTCGCGTCGATGTGGGGCTCCAGCGCCGCGAAATCGTAGGGGAGGGGTGGAAGTGTAAACGCCATTGTCTTTCTCCTGAATGGTCAGTCGTCTTTTTCGCCGCGCTCTGAGACTGCCGATGACACCGGGCAGGAATGAAATGAAAACCACGATGACTACGACAATCTCGATGTGCCGGTCGATTCCAGGGACGTAGCTCCCGAGGAAATAGCCAATCCCCAGCATACTCCACACCCAAGCGACGGCGCCGAGCACATTGAACGTGAGGAATTGGCGGAATTTCATCCGGCCCACACCCGCGATTACCGGCGAAAACGTTCGTATGATCGGGATGAATTGCGCGAGCACGATTGTCATGCGCCCGTATTTTTCCCCAAATTCGTGGGCGCGGATAGCATGCTTCTTGTTGAAGAACAGGCTGTTTTCGCGATTGAAGATTCTGGGTCCGCTGGCCCGACCGATGAAATAACCGAGAGTATTGCCTATGATTGCAGCGAGCGTGAGGACGGGAGCCAGCTGGTATACATTCAGGTACCCGCGCGCTGCGATCAGCCCGGCGGTAACAAGCAGGGAATCACCCGGTAGAAACACTCCTACCAGAAGACCCGTTTCCGAGAAGACTATTAGCGACAGCCCAAGCAGCCCGGCCCACTGTACGAGATCCGGAAGATTCGAGAGTCGGTGAAATAACTCCGTGATTGCCTGCATCTAGGCGCTTTAGTGAGGTAGAATGGAAGAGAGACGTTCAAGTTCAACTCCCTCCCCACGCAAAGCAACTCCGGGAGAGTGGCTGTTGGCCTTCCCGGAGAAACGTCCCCGGGGATTCCGGCACTCACCGGGCAGAGCTGAGCGGCTGTTCAACTTATTCTCCGTCGTTCTCCTCGTGCTCTTTGCGATGGGCTGGTCGTGGTCGATTGCGAGAGCGCGCGCTTCCGGGGATTCGAACCCCGTTACTCCCGCCACCGCCAACATCAGCACTGCGCTGACAGATGGATACGCTCACTCGGTCGCCTACCTCACCGACGCGGCGCTCACCGCCCTGGTCGCACCGGCTCGCGGGGAAAGCGG
>DATCPG010000351.1:0-4584 GCA_036570225.1 Gemmatimonadaceae bacterium
GCATAGTGCTGGAAGACCATTCCGAAACCGCGACGCTCGGGTGGAACACGCGTGATGTCCGCGCCGCCTAGAGTCACCGTTCCAGCATCGGGCTGCTCGTAACCGGCGGCTATGCGCAGCGTCGTCGTCTTTCCGGAACCCGACGCGCCCACAAGCGCGAGCAGCTCTCCGGGACCTACTTCTACCGAAACGTTGTCGACGGCCGTGAATTCACCGAACCGGCGCGACACTCCGTTGAGCGCCAGCACTCCCGCACCAGATTCCCCACCTCGCGCCCCCGGCGCGGCCGTCACTGCTGGTGTCCGCGGTTCCTGATGTTCGCGTCCCAGTACTTCATCCATTCGTCGAGGTGCGCGGCCATCACTTCGCGATCGACGGGCATCGGCTTGATCTGCGCCATCGCGTCGCGGATCCATGAGGGAAGCTTCGACACTGGAATGTCCTTGCGGGCGGGAATGCGGAGAAACGAATCTGCCGCGGCGATCATCGCTTCGGGAGTCGTGACGTACTCATAGTACATCTCCGCTTCCTTGGGATGCTTGCTCCCGCGTACGATCGCGATTCCATCCACCAGCAGTGGAGTTCCACTCGCTGGAATGACATACCTGATCGGAATCTTCGTCCGCTGCTCAAGCGTTGCGAAATCGGGCATGTCCCACATGGTGACGACGCCTTCCTGCCGCCCAAGCTTCTGGTACAATAGCGTCGGGTTCAGAGTGTACTCCCTCGTATTCGCATCCAGCTTCCTGAGCCACTCGTAGCCTGCATCAGGCTTGCCAGTCTGCGCAATCGATCGGACCATGATTGCGCCGAAGATCGCCCGCATCGTCCCCGACGCGATTGGATCACGGATCACGATCTTCCCCTTCCACTTCGGGTCGATGAGATCGTCCCAATCCTTCGGCGCGTCGGCTTCCTTCACCGCGTCGCGATTGTAGCCGATCACTTCCGGAGTGAGATACGTCCCGTACCAGTTGTCGTGCGCTTCACGACCCTCCGGATCGATCGCCGCCGCCCACGTCGGCTTGTACGGCTGCAGCAGACCTTCTTTGGTCGCTCTATCAAACGCTTCAGCCGGCGCCCCGAACCACACGTCCGCCTGCGGGTTCGGCTTCTCGGCGCGCACTCGCTCGAGGACTTCCTGCGATCCCATGTCGACCCACTGCACGTCGATGTCCGGGTGCGCTTTCTCGAATCCCTTCTCGAGGTAGTCGAGCAGCTCTTTCCCGTGCGGCGAGTAGACGATCAGAACTTTCCGATTGTCCGAGCTGCACGACGCGAGAGTTGCGAGCGCCACAAACAAGGTTGCTGCGCGACACAGCCTCATCGAATCGTATTGCCGCCGAGTAGGTTGGCGAAGATGCGCGCGCCACCGGGAACCCCGGCAGGTAGCTGTCGGAACAGTGCGAGCGGAACGTAGATGTAAGTCCCGCGACCGTACGAGGCGGCGAGAATCGCGGCGCGATTTGCCGGCTCGCCCGGATCGTTCATGGACAGCATGCTGTGATAGTGGGGACCGAACGTCGAGGGCATGTACGTCGCCCGCTCCTGCACCCAACCCTTGAAATCATCCTGTGTGATCTTGTTGGGTGCATTGAGCAGCGGAGAAGCGGGATCGGTGAACGTGACTGGCGCGTCCTCATCCGTCACTCGCTCCGCGCGCTGCTGCAGCGTGATCGGATACGGCATGATGCCAGGCCGCTGCATCTCCCCTTGTCCGTACTGCACGACGAGCCGGCCGCCGTTCCTCACGTATGAGAGCAGGTATTCGTTGTTGTCGATCAGCGTCTGGCTGGACTGATAGGCGCGCGGCCCGACGACGATGGTGGTGAAGCGACTGAGATCGGTTCGAGGAAGATCGTCCGCATCCACGATTGTCAATGGAACGCCAAGCTGCTGAAGCACGGGAGCTACGTTGTCTCCGACTCCCGGAACGTAGGCGACGTTGAGCCGCGCCGGGAGAACGACATCTACTGCGTTGACACTGATTGTCGACGGACGATAGATCCGCTGCGGATTGATGTGCGGATACTCGATCGGGATATACCCGGTTTGATACAACTTCCCTTGCGCGGTAGCAGTCGCACTGATCTGGTGAATCCCTCGGAGGAGGCTGCCTTTCACTCTGAAGATCAGCGTTCGTGTCGCACCGGGCGTCATTGCCAGCGTCCGGGTCGCTGAATCGGCTGATAGTCCCGGCGGCAGCACCAGTCTCACGGTCACAGGTGACGAGATATCCAGCGCGGATCGCAGCGTCGCCTTGACCAGTTGATTGGAAGGAACGTTCGCCCGTACCATCTCGGTCGCTTGGTCAAGAGTGATCGTGATTCCCGGCGCGACGATGAGCGGACGTTGAACGTCTCCGCGAACGCGATCGACATAGTGGTATACGATCGGAGCTGCGACGTCGAGCAGGTTTCCCGAGGGTCCGGCCGCAACCGTTACATGCGCCCAATTCTGGCGTTCCCTCTCATCCTCGGATATGCCTGTGATCCGTGGAGCAAATAAATCTCCGTTACGAGGCTCAGCGAGCCACCAGGGCTGGGTTATCTGGCGGCCGACCAGTTGTTGAGTCCATTGATAGCTGGAGTCTGGAAGCAGTGTCGCAGGAAAATGGATCACTCCGCTCTCGATGTGAACCGCCTCCCGGCCGCGATTGTAGAGCGTCATGGTAATTTTCGCCGTGTCAGCAAGAGCGAGCGCCTGTCTGTCCGCAACCGCTTCGAGCATGATTGCGGGCGGAGCCTCTGGCGGAGTCACTCTTCCGTCCTGCACCAGCAGCCTCGTGGTGTCGAGGCCCGCGAAGATCGATTTCTCTTCCTTGGCCGGCGGGACGGGAACCCGCGAATCCACACGAGTCAGATAATCCCAGACCACTCCTTTGCGTCGCAGCGTCCCTTGCCCTTGCGACTTGTGCTGGGATCGGCTGTCTGCCGCAATCTCCTGATAGGAGAGTCCCAGATATGGATCGTATTCCCCGACGTTGACCGCGATCGTGCGATCCTGCGGAGAGAAAAGCGCCAGGCGATAAAACTTGAGCGGGATCCACGGCTTTCCGAAGTCTTTAACCGGGAAACGAACAGTGTCCGCTGCCATGTCGTAGGCCTGCTTCGCCAGGATCGCCGAGACTTGATGGTGTCCGTGCCCATCTCGCGGCGTTCCCGAAAAAGTCGTGATCACGATGTGAGGCCTGAACGCCCGCATCACCGTCATCACATCGTTGAGTAGTGAGTCCTGGGGCCAGTGCTTACGCGTCTCATCAGCCGTTTTCGAGAAACCGAAGTCGTAGCCGCGGGCGAAATACTGATGCGCTCCATCTATCCGCCTCGCCGCAAGCAGCTCCTCGGTGCGAATCACTCCCAGCGCTTCGCCGAGCTCGTTGCCGATCAGATTCTGCCCGCCATCCCCGCGAGTGAGCGATAGATAGGCAGTCTCGACTCGACGTCCCCGCGCAAGCCACGCAATCAGCTGAGTGTCTTCATCATCCGGATGCGCTGCGATCCAGAGGACCCGCATCCGCTCCGGCGCGTTCTGCACCCGAATGCTCGCGACGGACGGAGGTATTCCCTGCGCGCTCACGGAAAGCGGCATCAGCACTGACGCGTACAGCGCAGCAAGGGTTGCCACCGCTCTGCGGGCGCGCGCCGTGAAACTCTCGAGCCGCGCTTTCTTCATTGTTCTCGGAAAAGTTAGCGGAAAAGTGATGCTCAGGATTTGAACGCCATGCCGCGACGTTTCGCGCCCGCTGCCTGCTGCGCCGGCGCATTCACCTCGTTGATGATGCGCTCCTGCTCCTTCTTGTGCACTTCGGCGTATCCCTCCGCCGGGCTCGCGCGGTCAGGCCGCCCAATGTATCTCGTCGGCAGCGCGTTACCCGTTGACATCCGGAGCCGCGGCGCGACGTACTGCCACGCACCTTGATTCTTCGGCTCCTCCTGCGCCCAGATCACTTCCTCGATCGCCGGATACAGATCGACGATCTGCGCCACCTGAGTCCCCGGCCACGGATACAGCTCCTCGATCCGCACTATTGCAGCGTGCGAAGCCCGCTTGGCCGCGAGATCGTAGTAGATCTTCCCGGTGCAGAACACGAGTCTCGTTATCGCCTGGCGCGTCTGCGACGCTACCGGATCATCGATCACAGGCCTGAATTGTCCGCTGGTAAGCTCGCTGAGCTTCGACGCCGCCTCCGGCATCCGCAACAGGCTCTTGGGCTGCATCAGAATCAGCGGACGACGCTCGGCCAACGCCGCCTGGCGTCTCAGAATGTGAAAGTATTGCGCCGGCGTCGAAGGATAGGCGACACGCTGATTCCCTTCGGCGCAAAGCTGGAGAAATCTCTCGAGGCGCGCGCTCGAATGCTCGGGCCCCTGTCCCTCGTACCCGTGCGGAAGCAGTAGCACCACCGATGAATCCTGCCCCCACTTGGCGCGATCGGCGGCGATGAACTGGTCGATGATCGGTTGCGCGACGTTTACAAAGTCCCCGTACTGCGCTTCCCACAATACGAGCGTGTCCTCGGCAGCCGTGCTGTACCCGTACTCGAATCCGAGCACCGCCATCTCCGAGAGCGGACTGTTGTAG
>DATCPG010000352.1:0-22506 GCA_036570225.1 Gemmatimonadaceae bacterium
CTGCGATCGAGGCCGAGCCGCAGCCACTGCTCGTGCGCGCGGGGCCCGGGGCTGGGAAGACCTACTGCCTGATCGAGCGCATCAGGTTTCTCATCGACAAACGGGGGTTCGATCCATCGCGGATCTGCGTCTTCACCTTTACGAACAAGGCCGCGGGCGAGATCGCAGAGCGTCTCGACAGTGAGCTCGGTCCGCGCGTCGAGAGCGTCAGGCGCGGAACGATCCATTCCTTCTGCTCGGATCTTCTGCGCGAGTTCGGCGATAAGGTGGGATTGCAGGAAGGCTTTGGCATCGCCGACGAGCTCTACCAGGTGGCGCTCCTTCGACGCCTCAAGGTCCCGCGGAAGCTCCACAAGAGCGTGCTCGATGCGTTCGCGCGCTATCGCTTTCGCGGTGAGCCGCTCGGTCACCGATACGAGAAGTATTACGACGGCTATCGTCGCGCGACGACTGAGCGCAACATCGTGGATTTCGACGGATTGCTTCTTAAGACCGCGGAGCTGTTCAGAATCGCATCTGTAGCGGCGGAAGTGAGAGGACGCTGGGACGCGATCCTCGTGGACGAATTTCAGGACCTGAACCCGGTTCAGTACGGAATCGTTCGCGACCTTGCCCACGTGCATCGCCACGTTTTCGCGGTCGGCGACGACGAGCAGTCCGTCTATTCATGGACGGGCGCCGATCCCAGGGTGTTCGCGACCTTCTGCAACGATTTCCGGATTGCCGGCGACGATCAGCTCCACGATCTCAAGGAGAATCGCCGCTGCCCGCCCGCGGTACTCGGATACGCGAGGCGTCTGATCTCGCTCAACGAGCAGCTCTTCAAGGATCGCACGCCGCAGGAGACGAATGTCGAGTCGGATTTTCCGGTTGTTGCGCTCGCTTTCGAGGACGATGACGACGAGGCCGCCTGGATAACCCGCGACCTTCACGCTGATCACACGGAAAACGATGGAGAGCTTCAATGGGGTGATGTCGGTCTGTTGTATCGCACCCACAGAATCGGCAGCGCACTCGAATTAGCGTTTCTGAATTCGGGCATCCCGTGCCGCCTCGCCCAGGGACGCGCGCTAGCGGACGACAAGGTCGTAGCCTACGTACTCGCCGCTCTCCGCGTGATCGCCAGCCCCGAGGACGAGATCCATCAGGAGAATTTCTATCAGACCGTGCTGCCCGAGGCGCTGTTGAATGACGCGAGGGCGCGATCGGAGGAAACCGGAACCAGCCTGATCCAGCAGCTCGAGCAGATGGCGCGCACGCTGCCGAAAGTTCATGGCGACGGGAAGAAGATCTGGCGCGGCATCTACTCCCTCAAGAATCTCGCCGCGCTGGCAATGAATCACACCGCGCTCTCTTCGCTGGTCGAGGAGATTCTCTCCGAGCGAGTCGGAACCTACCGCACGATTCTCGAGGAACACCACGAAGACCTGAGCGACCCGGCAGCCCACGACGAAGTAGTGAGACTGGCCGAAAGACTGAAGCCGTGCATAGAAGAAGGGCGGCCGGCATGGGTGCCGCGCGTGGGTGGGTGCGAGATCGCCGCGAAGAAAATGCTCGGCGAAATGGGAGTCCGTCACGTGCAGCTTGGTGGAGCGCCGTCCGCGAATTCAGTGCGCGTCCGGCCAGAAGATGTCCCATCGCTCGGCCTCGCGCTCGGACTGTTCAAGACGGCGCAGCTGGTTCGCACGCGGAGCTTCGTCAACACGTTCCGCGATTTCACGATCGTCGATCTCGAGACGACGGACAAAGACGTCGTGCGCGCGGAGATCGTCGAGATCGCCGCCGTGCGCGTTCGTGACGGACGCGCGGCGGAGGAATTCCACACCCGGGTGAAGCCAAGGGTGCCGATAACCGCCGGGGCGCTCGGCACGCACGGAATCTCTGAAGAAGATGTCGCCAATGCGCCGTACTTCGAAACCGTCTGGCCGGGCTTCCGTGATTTCTGCGGCGCGGATGTCCTGGTTGCCCACAACGGCTACCAGTTCGACTTCCCGATCCTGCGAAGAATGGCCGCCGGGCTTGCTCGCGGTGGTGACTTCTCGACCTACGACACGCTGCCGCTTGCCCGCACACTCCATTCTACGAGCCGAAAGCTGGAGCACCTCGCCCGGCGCTACGGCATCGACGCAGGCCAGTCGCACAGCGCGCTCGACGATTGTCGCACACTCGCGCGGCTCTTTCCCGCACTCGGCGAAACCAAAGTCGAGTACGCGCGGAAGACCGCACTGGTGAATCTCCTCGATCAGCTCGCCGTCGGCCTGGCGCTCAGTGATCGTGACGCGCTGTGCGACGAAGCGCGCAAGTTCTTTGAGTTCGTTCCCGTGTACGCTCTTGGCCGGCACAGCGATTGTCTCGACGGCTATCGCGTCGAGCGTGATTCACGAGGCGATCCTTCGCTGCCAACCGTCGACGATTTGATCACGCTCCTCGGCGGGCACAACATGATGGAACGACTGCGCGCCGAGAGGACTGCCGACAAGCGTTACCCGGAGACGATGGCGAGACTTCGCCGATTGATCGAAGCGTGTGGAAAGGGCGATCTTTCGACGCAGATCTGCGCCTTTCTGGAGCGCGCGGTGCTGTCAAAGCACGACGGAGTCGAGACCGCCCGCGATCGTGCGAACCTGCTCACGCTGCATTCGACAAAGGGACTGGAGTTCTCGCGCGTGTACATTGTCGGCGTGGAGGATGAGCAGTTCATTCCGATGCCGCCGAGCGGAGAGATCAGCAGGATCGAGCTGGAAGAGGCGCGGCGGCTTCTGTACGTGGGAATGACCCGGACCAAAGCGCGGTTGGTCATGACGCGCGTCGAGACGAGGCGCGAAAAGTCGACCGGAGGCCACCGGTTTCTCGACGAGATGGGTCTCACACTCCAATCGGTGCGGTTGTGAAGGCGACTGAGCGCGGTGAATGGCGGGTCAAGGTTGGCGGTGAGGAGACGTCGGCGGTCTTCGAGGCGGCAACCAACGGTCAGGAGGACGCGTTGTTCGTTTGCGCGCATGGCGCGGGCGGAAACATGAACGACCGCGGACTCCTTCAGACCGCGAACACCCTCCGGTCGCGTGGACTTGGCGTCGTTCGCTTCAATTTTCTCTACAAGGAAAAGAAATCCGGGCGTCCCGATCCGATGCCGCGCCTCAAGGAGTGCATCACGGCAGTCGTCGCGCGCGTGCGCGAGGAGATCAAACCGAAGAAGCTGATAATTGGCGGCAGATCGATGGGCGGAAGAGCGGCGTCGATGCTCGCCGCCGACGGGTTCGCGTGCGATGGACTGTTGCTGCTCGCGTATCCGTTGCATCCGCCCGGGAAGCCGGAACAGCTCCGCGATGCGCATCTTCCGACGATCAAGGTGCCGGTAATATGCTTCAACGGCACGCGCGATCCTTTTTGCACTCCCGACCTGATGAAAACAGCCCTCCAAAAAGTGAAAACGAGCTGGAAGATGCATTGGGTCGAGGGCGCGGATCACAGCTTCCACGTTCTCAAATCTTCAGGTAGAACCGACGCCGAGATCCTCGCCGAGATTGGAAATGCGGCCGAAGTGTGGGTAAGTCGCAGCGTATGACTGCTGACGCTTCCGCGCCTGTGGCGAATTCTTCCATCGCGGACACGAACACTGCTGCCACTACGCCCGCGCGCCGAAAATACGACCGGTCCATTGTAGAGGGTCCGCTTGGGTCAGCGGTGTGGAAGCTCGCGTGGCCGACGATGGTCACCAACATGATCGGTGGGCTTCAGGGGATGGTCGACCAGGCGATGGTCGGTAATCTGATCGGCTACAAGGCCAACGCCGCCATCGGCGTCAGCTCTCAGATCTGGATTATCGTCATCATCTTCATCTCATCTCTCTTCACCGGGATGAGTGTTTTAGTGGCGCGTTTCGCCGGCGCCGGCGATCACGACAAGGTGGATCGGACGGTGTATCAGGCATTCATCGCCGCCATCGGCCTCTCGCTGATCCTGGGCGCCATTGGCTACATCGCGGCGCCCGCACTGCTCGATTTCGTCAATGCCGCGCCGGATGTAAAAGTGGAAGCGCTCCCGTTCCTGCGGATCATGTTTCTTTTCAGCAGCGGCATGCTGATTTTCTTCATGCTGGGCGGTGCGCTCCGCTCAGCCGGCGACGCGCGCACTCCGATGATACTCGGCGTCAGCGTAACGGTGCTGAACATCGCGCTTAACGTCATTCTCATACGGGGCCTCGGTCCGATCCCGGCGTTCGGAACGAAAGGAGCCGCGATGGGAACCTGTATCGCGACCGGACTCGTAGGGATTTACTCGCTGTGGAAGCTCCTTCACGGTGGATGGGTGGTTTCCTTCCCGCGCGGACGCGGCTGGGGTCCCGACTGGCAAATCATCCGCTCCCTGTTCCGGTTCGGGCTCCCAACCGGAATCCAGGGAATCGCGATGAACATCGGCGGCGTCCTGATGATGTCGTTCGTCGGATCACTTCCGCAGAGCGCGGCCGCGCAGGCCGCGTTCACCGTCAGCTACAGCCAGCTCTTCTCGTTCATCACGTGGACGTCGGTCGGCCTGATGGGCGCATCCGCCGCGATCGCCGGCCAGAACCTCGGAGCGGGCAAGCCCGAGCGCACGATCGCCGGAGTCAGGGTTGCGGCAGGAATCGGTCTCACGACCGCCGCGATCCTCGGCACAATATTCCTCCTCTTCCCGCGGCAACTGCTGGCGATTTTCGGGATGCACGAGGGTCTCGTCGTAGCGCTGGGTGTGCACCTGCTGCGTGTGCTCGCGTTCTCGGGTCTCTTCGTGACCGTCGCGCTCACCTACACCGGCGGTCTACAGGGAACGGGCGACACCAAGAGTCCACTTTATATCTCGATCATTTCCCAGATCATCGTCCCGCTGGGGATCTGCTTCATCATCCAGCGCACGAGCAGGCTGGATCCGATCGACATCTGGATTGCGATACTCGCCGGACACGCGACCCGGTGCGCGCTGAGCGTGCTGCGATTCAATCAAGGGAGATGGCGGACGATCGCGGTCGACATCGGCCACGCGCGCGCGTAGCTGGCATCTATGACGACGGTTATACGGATGCTCCTGATAAACGGCCGGATGCTACGGATCTGCTCCTTGCGCCGGTAGAGCTGCGTAAGGTGGAGGTGAGTTTTTTTGTTATTTCGAGAGAGAGATCGGATTCGCGCGCGGAGCATCCCGAGCGGCAGTTCCCAAAAAATCTCAGCCCGCAAAGAGGAGCCAGAACGCCTATCGGAGCAGATCCGAAGCATCCGGGGTGTTCATCCGGAGCACCGCATAACCCTTCGTCATTGATGCGAGTCTCGCATGACCAGATGCCAACCGCGCCAAGGAGATTTTGATGATAGGAGACTATGACGCACTAGCAACAATTGCCGTCAAGAACCTGAGCACCGCGAGAAAATTCTACGAGGGGAAGCTCGGCTTCAAAGTCGTCCACACGGAAGGTGACCAGGCGGTGACGTTCAAGAGCGGCAAGTCACAGCTGCTCGTGTATCAATCCCAGTTTGCCGGCACCAACAAGGCGACGGCGTCGACGTGCATGTCGCGGGCAAACTGAAGAACGCGTGGTTCAAGGATCCCGACGGAAACATCCTCGCGCTGGTCGAGTAGAGACCAGCGCGAGATCGAGTTCCGCTACGGCTTGGTAACGGTCAAACCACTGACCAGGCCTTCCGTGTTGTGCGCGAAACGAATTCCGTAGACACCATCCGTCGACTTGAGCTTTCCGGGGCCAACGACGTCTGACTTGTTGTACGTCCCGACGACCGTTCCGTTGATCGCGCAGGTCACCTTGTCGCCGTTGACTGACACGGCGATGTCCTGCGTTACCGGAGCGCCCGGGGCGCTGGCCTTGTGCACAGCTGCGTTCGCCTCGCCCCGGCCGTTCATCTGGAACGGAGCCGGTCCGAAGCCACGGACGATGAAGCTGCCTGTGCCGTACGCAGCGCAGTAGAGATAGCTCTGGTTGGCTGTGCCCATGTCGTTGCCGCCGATAAAGATTCCATACGGGTGCGGATGGTCGTTCTTGTTCATGTACTTTGGCTCGGTGAAGCTGGCCTTCACCGTGTAATTGCCGCTCGCCGTGTTCGACGGATTCCAGTAGGCGACTGCCGGACCGGTCGTGACGTGAAGCGAGCTGCCATCGTTCGCGAGCTTCGCCCCAGCGAGAGTCTGACCACGCTTGGATTCGCTCAGGTCGATCTGGCCCGACCAACCTGAGACTGAAATGCCCCCGCCAGCGACCTGGCGTGAGGCCTCGTTTTGCGCTTTGCTCGAGCAGGCGACGGAGAGGAGTGCTGCAACTGGGAGAAGGGAAGTGTAGATGCGACGCATGGCTGGTACCTCGGTACGTGACGGCGTTCGTGGGCTTCGTTAGACCGGCAAAAATATATGGGTCTGCGCGAAGCCCGGTGCAAGATGAACACGTCCCATCCGCTTCCCGCTTCCCGCTTCCCGCATTCCGCTTGGCACACAAAAAAAATCGGAGGGGCCCAGTGGACCCCTCCGACTCTCATGACCTGAAGATCAAGCGACGTCAGGCAATCGTGGACAGCGAGTCGAATTTGAACGTCTCGACCGTCGGCCTTCCGGACATTACCGGGCGAAGTGCCTTGTCCAGCTGCGGATAGATAGAGGACTCGTACTTACGCGCTGAATCCATGTCGTTCCAGAAGCTGATGGCGAGGACGTGCTGGTCCTGCACCAGCAGAAGCTCGTCCTTGAAGCCGTCCTGCTTCTTCAGGATTGGAAGCACTTCGTCCCTGAACAACGTATGAAACTCTTCCTTCCTGTCTGGCGCGAGCTCGAAGCGAATGCTCCGCGCGACCTGTCCATTCCCGCGCTTGGTGTTGATGTTCTGGTTGGTGTTCTGGCTGAGGTTCTGCATTGGATTTTATCTCCAGCACCCCGTCTGATTCACCCCTTTCCTGCGTGCGAGGATTCACCGCAGGTGGGCAGCGCCGATGATCAACTCAGGCGCTCGATTCTGTCTCGAATGGTATCTCTCATTATAACCAATCAAGCGTCGTAAGTGTAGATTCTACATTAGTTTACGTGTAAGTCGCGCAGCGGTCGGAGCTTACCTGATGAGGTCGATTTTGGCGATGCCCCGGAGAGGCTCTCAACGCAATAAGCTCAGCTGAGCATCAATAAAAAGGCACCGCTGGCCACTCGAGAATTTTGCGTTATATCTGAATGGTTACCCGAAACAAGGAGACAGTCATGACCACCGCCGCTCCAACTTCCACCGCCGCCATCGCCGAAGAGCTCGTGACTTTCTGCAAGGCCGGACGCAATCTCGACGCGATCAACTCGCTGTACTCGCCCGACATCGAAAGCGTCGAGTCGATGGGCAGTGAGCAGATGCCCCAGACCGCAAAAGGGATCGATGCCGTTCGTCAGAAAAACGCATGGTGGGCAGCGAACAACGAGGTGCATTCCGCACGGGTGGATGGCCCGTTCATCGGCGAAGACGACAAATTCGCCGTCTACTACAACTACGACATCACGTCGAAACCGCGGAATCAACGCGTGACAATGGAAGAGATGGCGCTCTACACCGTGAAAGATGGCAGGATCGTGCGCGAGCAGTTCTTCTACAAGACCAGCTGATCGATCGAGATTCAGCTTGCGGGCAGGACGGTATCCTCTCGCGCAAAATCAATGAAGCCTCGGACAGGGTCGGCCGCCAGCAACACGACGGCCGCCTTGTCCCCGACGCTCAAGCCGCGGCGGCCACGTACCAGGCGCCCCTCGATTCCGTCGGGCTCGACCTTCACCCAGGTGGCCTTCTTCGAGATGCCGGATACGACGGCGCGGAAGCTCTCGCCCACTCGATCCCGGAGAGCCAGAGCAGCGGCGCGTTTGCGCGCCTGTCGGTCTTCCTTTGCCGGCTCTACACCCGCAGTGTATTCGAAGTCGATGAAGCCGTGGACGCTGTCGGTGTTCACGAGTTTCACCGGAACTTTCATTCCCACCGTCAGCGGCTTGTAGCCGCGCACGACGCGACCCTCAGCTGAACCATCGAGTAGCCTCACGTAGGTGCCACTATCGGAGACACCGGTGACCTGCGCGTCGAATGTCTGCCCGATGTGTGAGCGCAGCTTGTCAGCCTCGGCTTTCTTGCGGCGGCTCCGCTCGAGCTTTCGAGAAATGCCTTCCGTCTCGTGCGCGAAGTCGATGTATCCGCGGACTGGATCGGCCACCACGAGCTTGAGGCGAACCGTATCGCCAACATCGAGTCCGCGTTCGCCGCGCACAACGCGACCTTCGACGGGCGGACTCAGCACGCGTGCATACGTGCCCTTGTCCGATGCAGCCGTGACGATCGCCGAGAAATTCTCGCCGACGCGTTCGGCGAGCATCGATGCGCCGGCAACCTTGCGCATCGTGCGCTCGACCTTTCGCGCCGCCTCGCCGCGCTCTGTGCAGCGACTGGCAATGTCGGTGAGCTCCTGATCGGAGTAAGGTTGCGGTGCGCCGTTGTTAACGGCGCGCAGCATCCTTTGGGTGACGAGATCCGCGAAACGGCGATTCGGCGCCGTGGAATGCACGTAGTCCGCGACCCCGAGCCCGAAATGGCCCATTTCCCTTCGATCGCCGAGTCGACGCTCGAGGACATAGATGCCGGGGCCGAGGAGCTTTACGACGGAGAGCGACAGATCTGCGTAGTGATCGGGATCTGCCGCGCGCCGGCGGGCAAGAAACCCGGCGAGAGCTACGTTGTCCGGCTTTTCGGGGAGCTTTTCGCCAACTTCCGCCGCGAGAGCCACTATGCGATCCCATCGCTTTGGCTCGCGCACGACGCGACGCAGTGACGGTGATCCTCGATCCAGCAGGTACGTAGCGACGCATCTGTTGGCGGCCACCATGAAGTCCTCGATCAAGTCACGAGCGCGATTCTGCGTCACAATGGCAAGATCGACGACCTTTCCGTTCGCTACGATCGGTCTGGCTTCGATACTCTCGAAATCGAGCGCGCCGGCAATGCTTCTCGCGCGCCGCAGCAGCTGCGCCGCTTCCTCCTGGAGGTGAAGCTGTTCCTGTTGCACAGATGAAGAGGCAATCGCCGGCGGTGCTGGCCCTTTGCCATCGAGCCAGAGACCGACGGGTTCGTAAGCGAGCTTCGCCTGATTGCGCACCAGTGCGCGGTACACCGATGCGTTGCCGAGCGCTCCGTCGGGTCCGACGTCGAACTCGACGACGACCGCCAGACGATCCTCGGCTTCGTTCAGTGACGAGAGATCGCACGAGAGCCGATCCGGCAACATTGGAAATGTCGCGACGCCGGTATAGACCGACGTCGTATTCTTTGCGGCGTGCTCGTCTGCCGCGGAGCCGAGGTGGACGAGGGTATCGACGTCGGCGACGCCGATGCGAACCCGGATCGAACCGCCAGCCACGCGTTCGGCGACTTCTATCTGATCGAGATCGCGCGATTCCCGGTTGTCGATCGAGGACCACGGCAACGCGCGAAGATCGCGCACCCCGGCCGGGAGAGGATCATCGGCGGGTTCGTGGAGAGATCGCACTTCCGACATCACGGCAGGCGAGAAGTCCGGTTCGAACCCGTTCTTGACCATCGCGGCGACTGCCGCGGTGCGGAGTGTTTGCGGTTGAGGAGGGGCGGTCATTCGGGAGTATTGACGCAATTTGCACTCCCGTTCGACTGCGGATTGCGGACTTCGGACCAACGGCACTGCGGACTGCTGACTAACTGCGAATTGGGGGACTAACTGCGGACTGAAGACTAAACTACGTTAACCCTCGTACTTGAACGAGACTTTGATCTTGGCCCGGTAGCTCTCGACCTTGCCGTCCTTGATCGCCATGTCGAGCAAACACACCTCGCCCACGCGCAGATCGCGCAGCGTTTTCGACGCTCGCTTGATCGCCGCCGCGGCGGCTTTTTCCCAGGATTCCGTGCTCGTACCAACCAGCTCGATCACCTTGTAGACGCTTTCCGCCATGTCATTCTCCTTGTTTTGACGCGTTGATCTCTCGAACGCTTAGACTTGCACAGCCGCGAGGCTTCCTGCAAGAGGCGAGTGGGAACGGTGTCGTACATCCGCTGCGCTCAGGCAGATTCCAGAGCCAACAGCTCGATCGTTACCGCGGATCCTTTCCCGGGTGTGCTCTCCAGCCTGATATCGCCTCCCATCGCCCGCGCGAAGTCGCGCGCGATGGCGAGGCCTAGTCCCACGCCTGGATATTCTCTCGTGGTCCCAGCCTGAACCTGGAAGAACGGCTCGAACACGCGCTCGATTTTGTCCGCCGGAATGCCGATCCCGGTGTCTGAAGCACGGATTGCGATTGTGTTGCCGTTCCGCACCGCCGACAGATCGATTCGGCCATGGGCAGGAGTGAACTTGATCGCGTTGCCGAGCACGTTCAGAAGTATCTGACGCAGCTTCACGGGGTCCGCCAGCACGGACAGCGCCGGGTCGCAGCCGCCCCATGTGAACGTCAGCTCGTGCCGCAGCAGATCGGGACGCAAAAGAGGCTCGAGCGAATCGAGCACCTCGCAGACCAGGACCGGGCGAGCAGTTATCGAAGAGGTGCCTGCCTCGATCTTCGCGAAGCTCAGCACGTCGTCTATCAGCGAAAGTAGGTGTTGCTGGCTGCTACGAATTCGCGCGATTGCGTCATCCTGCTTCTGGGTGAGCGGTCCGGAAATGCCGAGTGAGAGGATGTCAGCATAGCCGGCAATGGCGTTGAGCGGAGTGCGCAGCTCATGACTCATCACCGCCAGGAATTGGGCTTTTGCGTTGTTTGCACCGGTTGCAATGTCGCGCGCGGTCCGCAGCTCCTCCTCATAACGCTCGCGCTCCGAGACCGATGCCCCCAGCACGAGGAAAGTCGCGGCGGAGATGCCGATAAATGTTTGTAGAGCGAGCAGACTCTCGTGAAGCGTCGGCAGAATGAATGGACCACGCCCTAGTACAGTCCCGATTACTGCAATGGCTGACACCACTACAGTCGCTGTAACCGACCCGCGCTGTCCGAACCTGATCGCTGCCCACATCAGCAGAGGGAAAAACACATATGCCTGATTGAGCGGTCCACCGCTTGTAATTGGCTCGATGAAAACGAGCACACTCGCAACCAGCACGCCGAGTGTCAGCGCCGTGGCTTCGGCGACACGGTGCGCAGATGGGTGAAGTCGAGGTCGCTTCGCCCAGACAAGAATGGCTGGGGAGACAAGCAGAGCGCCGATGGCGTCGCCTATCCACCACGTCCGCCACGTTTCGCCCAATTTCGCTTGCTGGACCAACCCGGCCGAATAAAGAGTGGCAACTCCGATTGTCGCGCTGATCATCGTCGACACGCCACCAGCGAGCACAATCAGAGCGACCACGTCACGCAAGCGGTCCAGGGAGAGTCGGAATCCCGGCACCCGAGAGACCGCGTACGCTCCCACGATCGCCTCGAGTGTGTTGCCGGTCGCGATTCCGGTCGCGGCAAACCAGGGAGCACCGGTGAGGAGGTTTGCGACCAGCGCTCCCACAAAAATTCCCGGCCAGATGCGGCGACCGACAAGAAGGACAGCGGCCAGGGCGATACCCGTTGGCGGCCAGACGAGCGATGCGAACCCGGAAACAGCATCGAACCTGAGCCCGGCAAGAGCAGCCAGGATGTACAGAGCCGCGACCGCCGCGACTTGCCCTATGTACAAAAGACTCCGCAGGCTACGGGGCGGAGCGAGTTCAGGGCCTTCTGCTGCAATCAGCTCGGTTACGGCCACTCTAAACTATCCGCTGCAGAACGTGCCAACGATAGTGCTCGCTAGCCGCAAGCCGTAACGAATGTCGTAACCGCCGGCGGACCGGATCCGCCATTCTCGCTCTCGTCGTGCTTGAAGAACACGTACGCTTCTTTCCACGTCTGGCCCGTCACGCACTTCGCCCACTCGACAAGCGCGGCTTCGTCGTAATCGAGACGGTGCAATCTCAAATAACCCCATGAGGCGGTGGATACGACGGGACACTTGAACTCGTCCTGCTCGATGATGCACATCGCGATGTCACGCTCGCGCATCGCGTCGTAGATCTCGTCGTCGAACCAGCTTTCGTGACGAAACTCGAACACGTACCTGCGGTCGGACGGCAGCAGTCCGAGAAATCCGCGGAATCGATCCGTATCCTTCTTGAGATTCGGCGGGAGCTGGAAGAGAATCGGGCCCAGGCGGTCGCCGAGCGCCGCTGTGTTCTTCAACAGAAAATCGACCGTGTCGGCGCACTCTTCCTTGAGCCGCGCGTGGTGCGTGATGCGCTGGCTCGCCTTCAACGCGAAGGTGAAATTGTCCGGCACCTGCGCCGCCCAATCGAGCAGCACGTTCTGTTTGGGCAGTCTGTAGAACGTGTTGTTGATCTCGACCGCCGGGAATTTGCTGGCGTAGTAGCCCAGCATTCCGTCGTCTTTCAGTTCCTTCGGATAGAACGCGCCCTTCCACTCCTTGAACGCGTACCCACTCGTTCCAGCGAGGAGCTTCACGACACCTTGCGCTTGGACTCGGCCTTTTCCTTTTTCGGTGTGTCTTTAGCCAGGCTCGCCTTCAGCGCTTCCATCAGGTCCAGCATCTTCGTGTCGGAGCTCGGCGCTGCATCTCCCGTGATGTCCTGACCCTCGATCTTCCGCTGAATCGTCTCGAGCGTGCGCTCACGCACCGTGTCCTTGTACTTCGCGGGCTCGAACGTGTCGTTCGACGTCTGATCGATCAGCTGCTTCGCGAGCTTGAGCTCCGCGTCCTTCACCTCGCCGGCCGGAATGGTCACCTCTGTCGTCGGACGGACTTCGTCCGCGTAGTGGAGCTGCTCCATCACCAGCACTCCGTTGAGCGGACGAAGGAGGACGAGATGCTGCTGACCCCGAGCGGCATACTGTCCCAGCGCTGCGCGTCCCGTTTCCTTGAGCGCCGCTGCGAGCAGCCGGTACGCACGGTCGCCGCCTTTGTCGGGGCCGAGGTAGTAGACTTTTTCCAGATACTCGCGGTCGACTTCGGCGAGCGGAACAAACTCGGTGACATCGATCGTAGAGGTCGCCTTCTCCTCGAGCGCCTTCAGCTCTTCGGGCGTAAGTATTACGAATTGATCTTTCGCGAACTCGTATCCCTTCACCGTCTCGTCGCGGGTCACGATCTCGTTGTTGTCCTTGGGACAGATGTACTGCTGCTTGAGACGCGTGCCGCACTTCTTGTGCAGCATGTTGAACGAGACGCTCGCCTTGGATTCTGACGACGAATAAATATTGACGGGAACGGACACGAGGCCGAAGGAGATCGTGGCGGTTCCAATTGATCGAGCGGGCATGGCCTGGAGGGAAAAGGTTCGGCGCCTCGCTTGCCTGAGTCCTGCGCGAGGTCACAAAGATTTCTTGCGTGGAAAACTCTCTGCACCCTATTCTTACGTATGTCCCCGAAGGACGCAACAGCCAACTCGCAGTCACCGGCCGATAATCTCGCCAGCTATCGCGCCAAGCGTTCACGGGATCGTACGCCCGAGCCGTTCGGCCCGGTTTCTCCGGTGCCCGGCAATCTGTTTGTCGTCCACAAGCACGCCGCGCGAAATCTGCATTTCGACCTGCGGCTGGAGATGGACGGAGTGCTGCGGTCGTGGGCGGTTCCGAAGGGACCGTCGTACGACCAGGCCGAGAAGCGGCTTGCGGTAAAGGTCGAAGACCATCCGCTGGAGTACGGCGACTTCGAGGGAGTGATCCCGGCGGGGAATTACGGCGCTGGCGGAGTGATCGTGTGGGATCGCGGCGAGTGGGTGCCGCTCGAGCCGTGGCGCGAAGGCCTGGAAAAAGGAAAGCTTCTCTTCGAGCTCAAGGGCTACAAGCTCCACGGAAAGTGGACGCTGGTGAAGATCAAGAAGTCCGAGAAAGACTGGCTCCTGATAAAAGAGCGCGATGTTTACATGAGGGCGCCCGGAGAGCCCGATGAGTTTGCGGAAGAATCGGTGCTCTCTGGTCTCACCGTTGAGGAAATAAAGTCAGGAGAAACGCCGGGCGCGCAGATCATCTCGGCGCTGGAGGCAGAAGAGAAGGCGATACGCGTGCGCGTCGACGCGAAAAAAGTCGAAGTGATGCAGTGCGAGACCGAGGAGAAGGCGTTCACGCGCGACGACTGGCTGTTCGAGCTCAAGCTCGATGGGTACCGGTTGATCGCCAGCAAATCCCGTGGCGATGCTCTGCTGCTCACCAGAAACGGGAACGACTACACGCGTGTCTTTCCCGAAATAGCGCGAGCGGTCAAGTCCCTTCCGTTCGATGACGTCATCATTGATGGCGAAGTGGTTTGCCTCGATGCGAAGGGATTGCCCAGCTTCTCACGATTGCAGCAGCGGGGACGTCTGTCATCCCCGATGGAGATTCGCCGTGCGGTGGTCGAGTTTCCCGCGACGTTCTACGCCTTCGATCTCCTGGCCTTCGAGGATTTCGACGTGCGTCCCGTTCCGCTCGTTCGCCGCAAGGAGCTGCTCAAGGACGTCGTCCCCGCGCTTGGCGTGGTGCGCTATCTGGATCACATCGAGGCCGAGGGCGAAGCGTTTCTCGGACAGGTGACGGCGATGGGCCTCGAGGGGATCGTGGCCAAGAAATCTGCGTCGAAATATCGCGGAGGAAGATCCGCGGACTGGCTCAAGATCAAAGCCGAGCGGACGGCCGACTTCGTGATCGTCGGCTTCACGAAACCGAAAGGTGGCCGCTCGCACATTGGCGCGCTGCAGCTCGCCGATTGGGTGAACGGAACCCTCGTCTACGCGGGAAGAGTCGGGACTGGATTCAATGATGCGTTGTTAAAGGAGCTGCACGACTTGCTCGATCCGATTACGCGCAGCGACCCGCTGTGCGCGGGACCCGTGCATGGCCCGGGAAGCGAGCCGCTCACGAGCGAGCAGATTCCCGAGACGAGCACTACGATCTGGACGGATGCGATTCACGTGTGCGAGGTGCGCTACCGTGAGTTCACCCCCGACGGACTGCTACGGCACGCGACGTTTCTTCATCGGAGGACAGACAAGGCCGCGCACGAATGCGAGCGGCAGGGCTGGGGAGCGGGAGGTGGGAAAAGGGAAGCGGGAAGCGGGAAGTGGGAAGCGGGAAATGACGAGTCGATGCCGGAATCGGTGGCCTCCGATGGTGAAACCGCCGCGCCAGCGTCGCACGATCCGCCTGCGCCACCCCCGAAGGCCGCCCTCCAGAAGACGGTCAACTTTTCCAACCTGAAAAAGATCTACTGGCCGGCTGAGAAGTACACGAAAGGCGATCTGATCGACTACTACCGCTCCGTTTCGAAGTGGCTACTACCGTATCTCGCGAACCGCCCGATAGTTCTGACGCGATTCCCCGACGGCATCGACGGCAAGTCGTTCTATCAGAAGGATGCGCCGGTGTTCGTCCCCGATTGGATCCCCACCGTTCCGATCTGGAGTGAGGACACACAGCGCGAGATCCGCTTCTTCGTCTGTGATTCCGAGGAAGCGCTGCTCTACATAGTGAACATGGGATCGATTCCCATCCACATGTGGGCCAGTCGCGAAGGTTCCCTGGAGCTGCCGGATTGGTGCGTGATAGACCTCGATCCAAAGGAGGCGCCGTTCTCCGACGTGATCCGCTGCGCGCAGGTGCTGCATCGGATCTGTGAGTCAGTCGGACTTCCGAATTTCGTGAAGACTACCGGCAAGACGGGACTGCACATCATGCTCCCGCTCGGACGCCAGTGCACCTACGAGCAATCCCGCATGCTCGGCGAGCTTCTCGCGCGCTGTGTGCTCGCGGAGCTCAGCGACATCGCCACGATCACGCGTCACGTGACGAAGCGCGGGGATAAGGTCTACCTCGATTACCTCCAGAACCGGCACGGCCAAACGATCGTCACGCCACTGAGCGCGCGGCCGCTTCCGGGCGCGACGGTTTCGATGCCGCTGTTGTGGGACGAAGTGGACGAGTCGCTCGATCCGAAGGTGTTCACGATCAGAAACGCCGCCGGGCGAATGGAGCAATTCGGAACGGATCCGCTGCTGGGAGTGCTCGACATGAAGCCGGACCTCGTGGCCATCCTGGACCAGCTCGCCGGAGTTCTGGCAAGCGGGTCGAAATAGCGAGGCATCGGCTCTGCCGCTAACTTCCAGCACTAGAACGTTGTCGCCGGAGCGATTGGCGCGCGTCTTCAGCCGGGACGGAACTTGATCGGATCCAAGCAGCGCTCCAAGCCTCTATCGTTTGCCGGGTCGGGTTACCTGCTCGCCATCGCGACTACGCTCGTTGCACATGGCGCGACGGTCGCCCTCAAGCAGGATTGGCCCACGCCCAGCTTCATGTTCTTCATTCCAGCTGTCGCCATCTCGGCGTGGTTTGGGGGACTCGGGCCGGGAATCCTGGCGACGGCGATGTCCGTGGTCCTGATCCGGATCAACCTGTTTGGCCCCGGATGGATCGGACCTGCGCCGAGAAACGGGTTGCTTTCCGGCGTATCGTTCCTCGTCGTCGCCACCACAATCGTGGCCACGATGGAAGCACTTCGGCGTTCGCGCGCCCTTGCCGACTCCCACGCCGCGAACCTCGAGCGTCTCAACCACGAGAATGAGCGGATCGCCAATCTCGCGACGAAGCTTCTCGAGGTCTCGACCTCGCTCTCCGAGGCGAAATCGGTTGACGAAGTAGCGGAGGTATTGCTTAGCAAAGGGCTGGCAGTCGTCGAGGCAGCTCGTGGCGCGCTCATTTCGGTTGACGGCAACCGTTTGAAAGTGCTGGGCGTGAGGGGGATGAGTCCAGCCGTCGAGGCCGAGCTGGCAAACCTGACGATGGACACGAAGGTCCCCCTCACCCACGCTCTCCGGGAAGGCCGGATGGTCTCCGTCGAATCAGCGGAAGAATTCCGGGTAAGATACGGCGGTCTGTATCCGGGTCTGGACGAGCTCGCCGACATGCAGACGTACCTCGCTACACCGCTGATACATGCTGGGGAGACTGTTGGCTCGCTTGCGCTTCATTTCAGGGAAGCGGGAGCGGTAGGCGCATCGGACAGAGCGTTCACTCTGCTGCTGGCCCAGACCGCGGCGGCTGCGCTGCACCGCGCACGGAGCTACGACGCCGAGCGGGAGAAGCGGAGCAACGCCGAGATGCTGGCGCGCGCTCGCGAAGATGTGTTGGGCGTCGTCGCGCACGATCTCCGGAATCCGTTGAATCTCATCCAGATGACGGCGGAGCTGTTGTTGGATGAGGAGCTGCCGCGCCCAAGAAAAAACGAGATGCTCGGCATCGCCATTCGCGCGACGAAGGAGATGAACCGATTGATAGAGGATCTGCTCGACACAGTGCGTCTCCAGTCGGGACGGCTGTCGCTGGCGGTCGAGGATGTAAGCGTCGACGAGATCATCAGGCAAGCGGACGAGACATTCCGCCCCCTGGCGGAGCATCGTCGCGTTCACCTCGAGATGGCGGGGAAGGACGGCGCAACGGTGCGGGCGGATCCGACCCGTGTCTCGCAGATCGTTGGCAACCTTTTGGGCAACGCGATCAAGTTCACGCCGGAGCAGGGCTCGGTGAAGCTCCGCGCCACGCCGCAGGACAGCGAGATTCTTTTCCAGGTTACTGACGACGGCCCGGGGATTTCCGCGGACAGCGTGTCTCACATCTTCGACAGCTTCTGGCAGGCGCGAAAGAACGACAGACGCGGGGTCGGTCTCGGGCTTGCCATCGCCAAGACGCTCGTCGAGGCGCAGGGCGGAAAGATCTGGGTCGAGAGCAAGGTCGATCACGGCAGCACATTCTCGTTCAGCCTGCCCGCGGTGAACGTGCCGGCGGACACCGTGGAGACGCTCGCCTAGATCGCTCGCACGAACGGAATTACCAGCAGGATCGCGCCGAGTGCTCCGAGAGCAACAGACCCGAACCACACAAGTCGCGAGACCGTGAGCGCAGCAATGGCGCCAAGCGCGATGGATATCTGGAGGAGCGCCACCGCGGCCGCGTAGACCTGATGTTGAGAGAGAAGGACCTCGGCTTCCCGCGATTTCTCATCTCTTTGATGCTCCAGCTCGGTCGCTTTCCGACTGATCGAATCTTGTTGCGCGGTGTAACGGGCAGCTTCCGCGGAAAGTCGGTTCGGGGCTGATTTCCCGGACGCTTCCCACGTATTTATGTCGCTCTGTGTGACCGCGCTCTTTATTCCTTTCGCCTGATAGTACGCCCACTGATCGGATGCCTGCGCCTGGAGGCGAGTCGCGTCGGTTTTCAATACAAGTGCCTCGTTCACGGTGGCACCCGCCTTGAGGGAGGCGATTGCGGCGAGTGCCGCCAGCAGCGCCGTGGTCAGCGAAATCCAGCGGAGAAACGAACCCCCGCGTTTCTCGTGCTGCTCGGCGATCTTTTCTCGGAGGGAGTCGGTGTCGATTTCGATTTCTTCTGGCAAGCCTGTTATTTAGCAACCTTTCCTGACAAGAGCATTACCTGGTTCGACTCCTGGCCTCGGCGAGCTCAGGAAAGTCGGTGTCGGCGTCGTGCCAGATAGTCACGAGCTCCTGATAAAGCCTGCCGCTTTCCGCGCGGTTCCCCAGCGCATATTCAGCGCGAGCCAACCCCAACATTGGAGCGGTGCGCCGCGGTGTTCGGGAAAGCGCCAGTAGAAATTCGGTCCGCGCTTCAGCGGGCCGACCGAGAGTCAATAGCAGCTCACCGGCAGCTTCGCGTGGCGGTTTGATGGTCGACGGAGGGCCGAAGGGCATTGGCAACTGAGCTTCCTGATTCGCCGCATCCCTGAAAAGTGCCAGCGCGGCCGAAGCACTACCGTCCTTGCTGAGCGCATACCCGCGAAGAGTCTTCTCCATCACCTCCGACATTCCGCGCGCTGTGGCCATATCAGGATTGCTCGCGACCAGCTCGCGACGCGTGGTCATGCCAGTCAGGGCAGAAGTAAACGCGGCAGTTTCTCCTCGAAAGAGAGCGCCGAGCGCGAAGCCGAATTCGCTCGCGGCCAGGTCGGTCAGTGCCTCTGGATTGCGAATCGCGTCGAACACGGAGGAGTCGATTCGCACCTTCGCCGCGACCCCACTCCACCGTCGCGTGTCCGCGAGATTGGCGCCGGCCATGAGGCCAGCCGCATCCCAGCTAAGGATGCGTCGGTTCGGGGGGCCGGTCCTGGCTTGCCGGGCCATCGAGTCGAGCCATTGATCCGCTTCGCGATAGCGTCCCTGTTGAAGCAATCCGTAATGGAGCCAGTGCACCACGTGTGGACCGAGGATGCCCGGAGGGGCGGTAGCCTGGGCTCTGCGATTCGCCGATACAACATCGTCCCACTTCCCGAGGGCGAGGAAAATGTGCGAGGTCATGTGGATTGCGTGTCCCGCAGAGGGCGCAATGTCACTGTAGGCGTTCGCCGCGGCGAGGCCCATTGCTGCGTGATCCGGATCGTCGGTTGCGTGAATCAGGTAATGGGCCGCGCCTGGATGGTGAGGGTGGGACGCGAATACGGGCGCGAGAATTGTGTACGCCTTCTGGTACGTCGCGACGTCTCTCTGCCCCTGATTCAGGCCCAGCAGAGACAGTGCGTAGAACGTGGTAGCCTCGACGTTCTGGGGATCGGCTTCGTGCATGCTCGCCATCGCAGCCGAATAGGCAGTGTCACGTTGGGCCTTCGTGCCCGCCGGCGCGTAGAGCGTTTCGACCGCGTCCAGCCAGCGTCGCTCTGAGACCGTTCGGGCTTTGGACAGTCGTGATTCGCGCGTTGGGCCGAGCCGGCGCAGAACCGCATCAGCCGCGGCGGTGTCCTGCTCGTTCCATACCGGATGCGTGTAAGTCATGGCTTCGCCCCAGAAGCTCATGACGTCCGTCGAATCCAGCTTCTGTGCCTGCCTGAAGGCGTCAGCAGCAGCCGGGTAATGAAAGTTGTGCAACAGCAAAACTCCGCGAACAAACGCAGCATGGCTGGGTACCGAAGCGGATGTTGGAAAGTCGATCTCTCCGAGGCGAGGAGTCGCCGGCATCTCGTTATTGGCATGGTTGTCGTGCGTCGCAGCGTGTTGTGCGCGCGCGAGTCCGGCGCTCGTAAAAAGAAGACACGCCAGTGTCCGACTGATGGTCGAACGACTCATACTACGAGCTCGCGTTGGGAGAGCGTCGAAGATGCTGAAGGCGCGCTTCGTCGTCAACGGAGAGTTGTGCCTCCTATCGAATAGAACAGGCTAGCCGCATAATCGAGCCATGGCTGAAATCGTCAGCGCAAACGAAATACGGCCGATATCGCACCGCAGCACCAATGACAAGGTGCTGGAGCTCGTCGCGCCGCTCATAAAGCCAGGCATTCGCGTCGCCGACATCGGCGCTGGCGAAGGATTCTTCTCCCAGCTGCTCGGCGAACACGTCCGAACAAAGCTCGGGCTTCAGCCACGCGATGTGATCACGGCTTCCGATATCTTCCCGGAATACTTTCGATATCCGGCGATAAGGTGCGAGAAAATTTCTTCCGACGGCCGTCTGCCGTACGCTGACGGATCCGTCGACATCGCGTGCAGTCTGGAAGTGGTCGAGCACGTGGAAGACCAGTTTGCCTTCGCGCGGGAGCTGCACCGGATTCTCAAGCCCGGAGGAATGGCGATTATCAGCACGCCGAACGTGCTCAACATCAATTCCAGGTGGCGCTATCTACATTCCGGGTTCGCGGTGCTGTTCGATCCGCTGCTCCTGTCCAGCGCCGATCCTGTCCATACATCGGGCCACATCGATCCCGTCAGCTACTACTATCTCGCCTATCAGCTGCGCCGAGCGGGTTTCGCGTCGACAGCGGTGGAGTACGATCGGTTCAAGACGTCCGCGCGTTTTCTTGTAGTGCTCTGCGCGCCAGTGATCTGGATCGGGAATCTCCTTTTTCGCCGCCGCCTCAACGCCCGAAAGAGGGACGTCGCGACAGAGAACGCACCGATCCTGAACGACATGTGGTCCCTGCGAATGCTGACCTCGCGCAGCGTGATCGCCGTCGCGAAAAAATAGAGTCAACGCGAGAGGCTAAGGCGCGCCCGCAGCCCAGAGCCGGCCCGCCAACAGCCCCCAGCCGGTAGTGTTCAGTTGTAGTTACAAAGCGGAGTACAACGTGCGCACAAGGAGCCCGTCGTTCCAGTACTCGGTGTGCGCCATCAACAGAGTCGTAGCTTCCGGATCCTTGACGTTCTGCACCTTTCTCGGATCAGTGGCACCGGGCAGATCGTAAAGATCGAGGTAGCCACTGATGATGTCCCACGGCGAGTAAATATTTATCCAGCTCGCCGGCCTGTATTCGTAGCTCTGAATCAGTGGCTGCACTGAGGCGGCGAGCGATTCGCGCGCTTCGGTCGTCCCGTGCCCCTGCGCTCCGAAAATGAACGCGGTCTTGTCGAGCGGCGACCCAAACGTGAGAAACAGCGGCGTGCGATCCACGATGTGCAGCGCGTCGGCCGGCGCTGCAACTCTGTCTTCGTGAATGAGGCGGTTGAGCGCATCGTACGCGATCACGCTCCCGAGTGAGTGGCCGAGGACGATCACACTGTCGTAGGCCGGTCGCAAGCCCGATTGATCCTTCAGGGCGTAGACCGCGTGCACGACCTTGTAGACCGTCTCCTTGATTTCCTTACGCAGGTTGTTGAACGCGTCGACCTTGTACGGCATGACGTAAATGGCGACGTCGCCGAGGTATTGGACGAGAACAAGCCGGATGAAGGCGCTGGCGGCGACGAGAAGTGGCCAGGCGATTCCGTGTCTGGCTAATGCGATGCCGTTACCACCCTGAAGCGTCTCGAAGAAACGATTTGCCACGAAAGCAACCGCGACGACGATGAGCGAAAATGCGGCAGCGACAGCGACGGTTAGCCAACGGCCGTGCGCGTCCCGAAGGTCCCGCGCGAACCCGCGAACAATCGACAGGAGACGCACGAGCAGTACGAGAGCAGCTGCGGTCACGACCAGCGTGAATGCCCACGAGTCGAAGCGCGCGTTGAACGCATCGATCCGGACCTTCGAGGCAAACCGCTGCCACAGCTCCGCGTCGTCCGCCACCCCGCCCCGGATGTGGATGAAAAGCAGGCTCAGGACCGAGACTCCGGCCAGAATGATCACGAGGACGGTCAGATAAAACACTGCAACCGTGAACCAGCTCCAGATCCTTCTGGCCACGGCCGGCAGGTGCAATCGCCGGATTAACAGAGAGACGAGGAGCGAAAGCGCGAACGCGATCATAGTCGTCACGACGCCGTTGAAGGTCGTCGTGAGATCCGCGAACAATCCGTCCGTGAGCCACCACGGTCTCTGGCTGAACAGGGTGCGCCCGGCGGCGACGGTCACGATTGTCGAATTGAGCACGACGAGGGAGGCGACGGTGGCCAGCGACACCAGCAGATAGAGGACTATCCGGATGGGCGTAGGGAAGCGCTGGTACTTGCCCATCAGCCACCGCTGAAAAGTCTTGAGCGCGATCTTCAGTCCGTTGCTCCCCGCTCCGGCAAGAAAGGCGATCATCTGGCGCAGCGTTATTCTCCCTTCGGT
>DATCPG010000353.1:0-3671 GCA_036570225.1 Gemmatimonadaceae bacterium
CATCATGACTGAGCCGGAGAACGCACTCACGAAACAGTATTCGGCGCTCGTCGAAGCGGAGGGTGCGATGCTCGAGTTTACACCAGACGGCGTCGCCGAGATCGCCAGGATCGCCGCGCACGTGAACGATCGGATGGAGAACATCGGCGCGCGCAGGCTGCACACGGTGATGACGACTCTGCTCGAGGACGTGCTGTTCGGGCTCCCAGATAGCGGTGTGAAAACGGTGCGCGTAGATCGGGCGCTGGTGCAGAGCCGCCTCAAAACCATCGCCGATGACGAGGACCTTAGGCGGTACATCCTCTGAGGTTCAGGTACGGAGTCTTCGCGAGATTGGCGTGCGCAGTCCTCTCCGCCGGCTGTGTTCTCTCCGCTGACACCGTTGTCTCAGAAGATGATGCGATATTCGACCCGCCCGCTGGAATTCCCGGGTGGCCGCCTCCAGATCCCAATCGTAGAGGAAGAGGCTCCAGGCGAGCGACGCGTGGGCTTCAGCGACGGTCTCATCGAGCGCAATCGCTTTCCGGGCGTAGAACTCCGCTTTGTCGTGTCCTTCGTAGACAGGAACACTGCGGTAGTCGATCTGAAGGGAGTACGAGTCGGCCAAACCCGTGTAAGCCAGCACGTATGTTGGGTCGAGAGCGATTGCTTCCTCGAAATACCTGATGCCTTCGATGATTCCTTCGGACGTGCGCTTGTTCCAGGCGTAGCGGCCGCGCAGGTACAGTCCGTAGGCCTGCACGTTCTCCGTGTGCCGGTTCCCGCGGGCAGGCGCGAGATCCGCGAACGACGTTGAGCGAAGAGTCGTGACGATCGTGCGCGCGATCTCATCCTGAATTGCGAATGCGTCGTGCAGCTTGTGGTCGTAGCGCTCGGACCACACCAGACGTCCGTCGTCAGTGGACGTGAGCTGCGCCGTAATGCGCAGATTGTCTCCCGACCGTCGCACCGATCCCTCGAGCACCTCTGACGCCTCGAGAAGCGCGCCGATCGCGCGCACGTCCTGGGCTTTCCCCTTGAGTGCGAAGACCGACGTGCGCGATGCGACTCGCAGCCCTTCCACCTTCGCCAGCGCGTTGATCAGCTCGTGGGTGATTCCATCGCTCAGATATTCGTTGTCAGCGTCGGACTCGAGTTCACGAATGGCAGCACGGCGATGGTGCGCGTGGTCGCGGAGAACGGTCGATTCGGCTCCAGCCGTGCGCGGGTCAGTGCCTCGCAGAAGTCGACGACGCTGGGGAAGCGCTGGAGTGGATCCTTGGCCAATGCTTTCTCGATCACTCTCTCAAAGCCAGCGGGCGTGTCCGGCCGCAGCACTCTCAATGGACGCGCCCGCTCCGTCACCTGCTTGGCCATGGTCGCGCGCGGAGTCGTCCCTTGAACGGCGGCTCGCCGGCCAGCATCTCGTAGAACACGCAGGCAAGGCCGTAGACATCGCCGGGAACTCCGATGTCGGTTTCTCCCGACGCCTGCTCGGGACTCATGTACTCGGGAGTTCCTAGCGCGAATCCTCCAATCGTGATCGGCTCGTCGACTGTCGAACACGCAACGTGCGCTATTCCGAAATCGGCCAGCAGCGTATGGTCGTCGGCGAACAGAATATTCTCGGGCTTCACATCGCGGTGGACGAATCCGTTGCGGTGCGCGTAGTCGAGACCGGCGCCGACTTCGGTGGCGATGCGGAGCGCGTCATCGATCGTGAGCTTCTTCTCGCGAATGAGCCGGTCCCGCAGCGATCCGCCCGCCACGTATGGAGAGACGTAGTACAGCGATCCGTTCGATTCACCCGAATCGATCAGCGGAACGATGTGGGGATGCGACAAGCGGGCGGCGATGCCGATCTCGCGCAGGAACCTCTCGGAGCCAACCGAGGCGGCGAACTCCTGCTTCAGAACCTTGATGGCCACCTTCCGCTTGTGCTTCCTCTCCTCGGCGAGGTGCACGGTAGCCATGCCGCCCTGACCCAGAAGGCGCTCGATCGTGTAGCGATCGGCGAGCGTGGTGGCGAGTGATGCCGACGCGTCGCTCATGCCTAAATATAGGCCGGGCGACGATAACCGGCCCTTATCCGCCTCGCTTGAAGAACTGCACGGCGCGCTCGTGTTTCTTTGCGGCGGCGAGACTCTTGAACGCGCCGAGATTCCGCCGGCGTCCCGTCTTCGGATGCTTTTTGCGCGAATACAGCCGGTACTGCCCCGATTTCAGTTTGCGAATCATCCGTCCTCCTGTCCTGCGTTGATCATCTGTGATCCTGTCGCTCACTATACACTATTCCGCCACCCTGCTCGTCGTATCCGATCAGAGAATACTCCCGCCCTCTGTATACCGACTGGCGCGCTGCGACTCGCGGAAGCTTCAGCAGCCATTCATCGACGATCCATGCACCCGACGGGACGCGCAAAAAGCGCGTGAACCCGGTCGCCTCGTATCGACCGATGACACCGGCGTTGACGAACCGAAAGACGACTTCGCGCAGCTCGGCGGAGGCCTCGTCGACCCACAACACTCCGGCGATATCCGGCAACTTGCGCTGAGTGACGGGCTCGAACGCCACGCCAATCTGTCCGCGCCGTTCGTCCTCTCGCACAACCCGGAAGCAGTGCGTTGACGCGAACTGATCTGACAGAAGCACAGTCTCGTCGGGCGCGTAGAACACCCAACCGTTTTTCTCGTCTCCAACCACATATCCGGCCCTCGCCAACGAGTCCGGATCCACGGCGCCGAAAGGACGCTGGTCGACGATGTTGAAGAACGACGTATCCGCCTGTACGACCGCGCCAGATCGGATCTGCCTGTGGTACACGCGGCCACGCCCAAATCCGCGGAGGTCTGCTGTGGTCAGCTGGCTTGCGCGGAGTGCCTTGTCGATCTCGTCCCAGACGACGCCGAGCGACGAGGAATCGGAATCGCCGCGGCCGCACTGCGACTTCGAGTTGACGACGATGCGATCGAGAACCACCCGCGATGTCTCGATAGCGAGGAGCAGCTCGTCCTGCCGCGGCAGCGCAACGGGCGGCGAGACAACCGGGAGAAATCCGATTCGCCTTGTTCTCACCCGGTAGACGCCGGGAGGAGCGCGCAGTACGCGCGTGCCGCTGTCGCTGCTCAGCCCCTCGACGACGACGCTGTCATTCCCATCGAGCAACGCCACCAGCGCTCCCGAGATGGGAATTCCGTCCTTGGACCTGAGCCTCACTCGCAGCTCGGACGCAGCCTGGGGCGAAGCGACGCGCAGAGGGAGAAGGCTCGCGACAACAATCGTAGCGAGAAGCACGCGCATGCTGCGAATCCGCGGAAGCATCATCGTGCCCCGGAGGAAGGGGACGTCAGTGGTACTGCTATATTTCGGGCGCAACTCGCGTACCCGTGAATCCGCTCTACGCATTTCCGCGCCAACTCCTAAATGACTCGAAAGCCAACCAAACGCCAGGCGCACCGGGATCTGCTCCAAATCCCTGATTTTTCAAAGAAGGAAATCGACCGCCTCTTCTCGCTCGCCGAATCGATGCGCACCGGCAAGTACAAGAAGAAGCCGCTCGCCGGGAAATCGCTGGCGATGATCTTCATGAAGTCGTCTACGCGCACCCGCGTCTCGTTCGAAGTCGGCGCGTGGCAGCTCGGCGGCCACGCGCTATTTCTTTCTCCCCGCGACGTGCAGCTCGGGCGCGGCG
>DATCPG010000354.1:0-4201 GCA_036570225.1 Gemmatimonadaceae bacterium
AGGCAGGGCAGCTCATTCACCCGGTTGACATTCCGTTGTACGAGACGTCGGGCGCCGAAAATTCCGACACTGCAATTCCGCAGGCGCTCTTCGACGAAGGGTACCACGCCGCCCGCGAAAAACTCGTCAGCAATTTCGAGAGAGCCTATCTGTCGCGTGTGGTAGATCGAGCCGGCGGCAACATGTCGAAGGCGGCGAGGATGGCGAGCGTCGATCGCACGACACTCTATCGGCTCATCGAAAGGTATAACCCTGGTCATGAAGAGCCCGTCGAAGCCCGCGCCTAGACGTTTATGTGAACGCGAGTCCGGTGCGCGCTAACGCCGCTGTAAGTGACGCAGGCCCTTCGGGGGCTGCCGCACCGGCGCACTCGTCCGACCGGCCGGACGTTTCGAATGAGCTGACTCTGGGTGTTTGGGAAGCATTCGACCGAGCCGTCGAACGCACCAAGGAAGCTTTCAGCTCCGCTGTCTCGCCCGACGATCTGAACCCGTTCCTGGAGTCGGTGGCGGATTCAGTCCGTTGCGCGGTCGTCGGAGTGGAGCCCCGCCCGGATGCGCCCGCGCCCTCGATCTCTGCCAGCAAGGTGCTGGAGAGCGTTAGGCGCAGCTTCGTCGACGAGGTGCACGCCGAGGATGCAGGCGATGCGCGGCAGGCGATTCACATTCTGAGCGCGCTCGGTCGTGTACAGTGCCTGCTGGATATCGCCGTGCCCGAGCAGACGCCGGATCTGCTGGCCGGACGCGACGCCGCGGGTCTCCTCATCGAGATCTCACACGACATGAGGTCTCCACTCGCGGCGATCCTGTTTCTGCTGGACATGCTGCGGAGCGAGCGCTGTGGCGCGGTCACACCGCTGCAGCAGCAGCAGCTTCGCTTGATCTACGGCGCGTCACTCGGAATGATGCAGCTGGCGTGCGACATGATCGACTCGGTCCGGGGCGCGGAGCGGCTCGTCGGTGAGCGTCCCACCGAATTCTCGATACGGCAAACGCTCGAGTCGGTGAGGGACATCGTGGAGCCGATGGCGGAAGAGAAGGGAGTCGGCGTCGAGCTGGTGCTGCCGCACGATGACACCCGTGTCGGGTTGCCCGCGGCGATCAATCGCATTCTGCTCAACCTCACCAGCAACGCGATCAAGTTCACCAATGCCGGCGTGGTGACGCTGGCCGCGGTACAGGTGTCGCCGACCGTGGTGGATTTTTCCGTACAGGATTCCGGCAGGGAGATTCCGCCGGAGGTAATGGAGCAGCTTTTCCGTCCGTTCCGGCGCTCGGATGCGAGGCGCACGCGCACATTCTCGAGCGCGGGCCTCGGGCTCTCGATCTGTCACAAGCTGGTGCTGGCGATGGGGAGTGAGCTGCGCGTCACCACCTCGAGCACCAAGGGAACGCGCTTCCACTTCCTGATCGATCTGCCTATAGCTGGCAGGTAGACTCTGAGCAACACGCCTGACCGGTCGGCCACGTGGGTCGGGCCGTTCGCTGTATTCGTCCTCTGGCTCGCGGTGGACAAATACATCCCGGTCGCGAATCCGGCGAAGGAATTGGTGCGCGATGCGGTGCTCGTCGCGGCGATTCTTTACTTCTCGCGCAGCGTAGTCCCGACGCGAGCACCGCACTGGCCAGCGAGCATCGCACTCGGCATCGCGGTCTTTCTCATCTGGATTGCGCCGGATGCGCTGATCCCAGGCTGGCGTGAGAATTTACTTTTTCAGAACGCGGTCACGGGACACATCACGACGTCGATTGCGCCGCGTGAGCTGACGCAGCTGATGCTGGTTTTGCGCACGATGCGCGCGGCGCTCATCGTGCCGGTGATCGAGGAGCTTTTCTGGCGCGGGTGGCTGCCGCGGTGGATGCAGGACAATACCTTCAACAAAATCCCGCTCGGCCAGTACACTCGTTTTGCATTCTGGATAACGGCGGTGCTGTTCGCGGCGGAGCATGGCCCGTTCTGGGAGGTGGGCCTGATCGCGGGGATCATCTACAACTGGTGGATGCGGCGCACGCGCTCGCTCGGCGATCTGGTGCTGGCGCACGCGGTGACGAATCTGGCGCTTTCGCTCTACGTGATCCGCACCGGGAGCTGGATGTTCTGGATGTAGGCGGGAAGCGGGAAGCGGGAGGCGGGAAGTGGGAGGCGGGAGGCGGGAGGCGGGAGTCGGGAGCGGGAGTCGGTAAGCGTGCGCTCATCCGCCAGCGTTCGATTCCCACCATCTGGAACCCGATGATATGCTGATCCCGGCGGCCCTGGACATGCCGCCCAGGCTTTCCACGAGACTCACCTGGGTAAACGGGCCGCGGATGCCCGTGTACCAGTTTGGCTGATTGCGGACTAAGGGCTCGAGCGCCTGCGCGAAGGTGCCGGCCCACTTTGTTTCGACGCCGAACGCCATCGCGTACGGCAGGAAGCGCTCGAACGACTCCGGAGGCGTAGCAATCTTCTTGTAGCGGTCGCTATCGACTCGACCAAGAAATTCCTTGAAGCCGAGTGCGGCTGCTCGGGCGCGGGCGCCGTCGACGGTACGAGCCGGCATGACCCAGCCGAACGCGACCACGATGGCAGCGCTTGCGAGCCCCGCGGTCATGAATGCGTCCGGCGCGAACGTCACCCACATCATGCGCTCGCCAAGTGTGGAGAGCCCATATCCGATTGCCGCGATGATCCCCGCGTTGGCAATCCATCTTGTCCTCACTTCGTCGGGACGCTCGCGGTAATACCCTCTCGAGACGAGGCTGTCGAAGATGCCGTCGCGGATCCCTGGCAGTGCCCTCGGGAATGTGTTCCGCAGCTGGGAGACGAGCACCGTGAAGGGGTCGAATGGCGAAGCGCTGCTCAAAGCGCCAAGAACACGTATCTCGTGGGGCCTGAGTCCGATCCATTCCGCGTGCTTTTTGACGATGTGGATGATGTATTCAGCGTGCTCGCCCAATCCCAGAATTTCGCTCTGGGCAGTCTCTTCAATACGGATAAAGCCACGCACCGCCAGGTCGACGAGGGTGGCAGTGATGTCGCGCATGTCCGCGGTATTGTCGACCAGTGTTCCGAGCTCCGCCGGCGACGCGCCATCGACCGGATCGAACTGTACTTCGACCGATCCTTCCTCCGGATCGCGTCCGCGCGCCATCCACTTCACGAAAGCGAGAAAGAACACGATGAAGGGAATCAAGTTCGGGGACCGCCGTATCTGCTCGGCCCGTTCCAGTTGACCCCTGCTCGGCCGTCCGTTCACGTCCGTAACTGATATGCCATTGACCTTGAGCTTCACCTCGCGTCGGTGGGCATTGTCGCTGCTTTGCACGCTGGCGTTGTACCCAACGAAGAGCGCAAGCGCGAGGACGAGTAGGAGAGCGCGGGGAATTGTTAGAACGTGACCTTCGGCCAGACGATTGGCATGGATGGATTCGAGCGCACAGAGGGGTGGTTGTGCTGCGTTCGATCCTATGACCGATGAACCTGTTCAGTAGTCACGCCGACGCGTCTTGTCCAAAAAAAAACGAGGCAACCTTGATGGTTGTCTCGCTCGATATTTCGACAAAACGCGCCCGGAGAGACTCGAACTCCCAACCTTCTGATCCGTAGTCAGATGCTCTATCCAATTGAGCTACGGGCGCCCACACTCACACGCTCACCAGCGCGGATCTCGTCCAGACAAAAACCGCGATCCACGCTCTTCGCTGCAACCTAGATGGTATGGGCGGTACAAGACTCGAACTTGTGACCTCCACGATGTCAACGTGGCGCTCTAACCAACTGAGCTAACCGCCCCTCAGCTCACTGCCTCGCGCAGACACGCAGATACTGGCGAAGCTTCGCACCCGAGAGCGGGAAACGGGACTCGAACCCGCGACCCCAACCTTGGCAAGGTTGTGCTCTACCAACTGAGCTATTCCCGCGAACAAACAACAGTTCCAGTTTGCCACTAGCCATGGAGGTGAGGGGAATCGAACCCCTGACCTCTTGAATGCCATTCAAGCGCTCTCCCAACTGAGCTACACCCCCGGCATTTCCCTCTCGGTGCAGACAGCGCCCGACAGGAACCGCGAAGGATATCCAAGGGTATGATCGAAGTCAAGAAATTCGCTATGGCTAAAAGGCCAACGGCCGGTATCTTGCAGCGCTTCTGGAACACGGTTTTTCGATTGCGCCGATTGGCTTTAGCTGGCGCACCTCGTCTGACCGGTTAACACAATTCATT
>DATCPG010000355.1:0-4423 GCA_036570225.1 Gemmatimonadaceae bacterium
CAGAGCATCCCGAGCGATGCGGTCTCTCTCAGCTACACCAATTGCGGGGCAGGGTCGGCCGCGGGGCGGAAGCCTCGTACTGCATTCTGCTTGGCGACGTCGGCGACGAGGCGGCGGAGCGCCTAAGAATTTTCGCGGACACGGACGACGGATTCGAGATCGCGCGCGCGGATTTACGGCTGCGGGGAATGGGGAACCTGTTCGGTCAGGAACAGAGCGGGGAAGCGACGTTCAGAATCGCGGATCCCATCGCCGACGAAGCGCTCAACGTGAAGGCCCGCGCCGCCGCCGAAATCCTCCTCGACAGGGATCCGGACCTGGCAACGCGCGAGAATGCGGGAATCCGAAAAGTGATGAGCTCCCGTTACGCGCGGGCACTGGAGCTGTTCCGGGTCGGCTAGAGGAACGACCCCGCGGCTACGACAGACGCGTGTCCGCCTGCCCTAATTGCTGGGGTTCGCGAGCCGCTTCTTGATGCGGTCCAGCTCGGCGCTCACCTTGGCCAGCTCCTCCTTGGTCTTCGCGAGCTGATCCTTGAGCGAGGCGATCTCCTCCTCCCTCGTCTTGCTCACGACGACAACAGTGTCCGTTGCCGGAGAGGTTGATGAAGATACGGCGGCCAACGCGGTGCCGGTGGCGGCCGTGCTAACCTGCGCCGCCGCGGCCGTGCGTCTCAGCACCAACGCCTCATTGCGGTAAAGTCCGGTCGAGTCGGTCGTGGCCAGATACTGGTCGAGAGCGGCAATGCCCGCGGCGAGCGAGCCGCGCTCGTTGGCGGGATCCAGGGTGTACACAGCCTTCCAGAAAGCGATTTCCTTCGACTCCCGGCTATCCGGATGAACGCGGACGTACTCATCGATAACCCGGTCGGCGGCGAAATAATTTCCGGCCTCGACGTCCTTTCGGGCGTAGTACAGAGTCCTGTCCCAATCGCTTTGAACATTTGGCGTCGCAATTGGCAGTTGTGCGCACGCCCCCACCGTCAACGCAAACAACACGATTCCGAACGTTCTCATCCAGCTACCTCGGCCTTGGGCGCCGCCTGGCGCCGTCTTCTCACGCCCGTGGGCTCGGCGGGCAGTGTCACTACGAACGTCGTTCCCTCGCCGACACTGCTCTCCACCGTGATCTTCCCGCCGTGAGCCTCGACGATTTCTTTCGCAATCGCCAGGCCTAAACCGGTGCCCTTCGTAGCTGCCTGGGCCTGGTTATCCGCCTGAAAGAACTTGTCGAAAATGTGTGGCAGCTGTTCAGCGGAGATTCCGGCCCCGGTATCAGTTACGGTGATGCCGACTTTGTTCTCTCGGGCGCCCACGGTGAGCGCGACCTTCCCGCCACGCGGCGTGAACTTGAAGGCGTTCGAGAGGAGATTGCCGAGCACTTCGTTGATTCGATCTTCGTCCCAGTAGACGGTGCGGGGAAGATCCTGCCCATGATTGACCTTGAACGATATGGCTCGCTGGTTCGCAAGGACGGAGAAGGAGCTTTCCAGTGTCGTCAGGAATCTCTGAAGGTCGACCTCGCGGACATCGACTTTTCCGCCGCTCGCCTCGAAGCGGCTGATGTCGAGCAAACGCTTCACAAGGCGCGTGAGCGTATTCGCCTGCTTCGTGATCGTCTGAAGGATTTCCTTTTGTTTCGGCTGGAGGTCGCCGTAAATGCCTTCGTCCAACAGCTCGAGGTACCCGATGATGACGTTGATCGGTGTCTTGAGCTCGTGCGAAGCAACGCTGACGAATTCTGCCCGGATCCGCTCCAGCTCGGACAGTTGTCTGGCCATGGCCTGGTAGCTGGCAGCGAGCCGTCCGAATTCTTCATTTTGATTCGGCGCTATTCCGAGGTCGTGACCGAGGTCGCCCTCTGATATCGCGCGCATTCCCCTCTCCAGCGCGTACACCGGTTTGCTCACCGAGCGCAGCAGCCAGAGGCCTATCGCGAGCGCCATCAGCAAGGCAATCGGCAGCGCCCCGGCGACCAGTCTCTCGGCGGTAAGCGTCTCGCTCGTCGCATCAGCGACTCTCTGGCGCGTGCGGGTGCGTAGGGTCGTGGCGCTCGCGCCGAGCGTGCTGTCGACCGAAGCAATGGCGGGGCGCGTCCTCTTTTGAGAGATCATCTCGGCGACGGTTCCACGTCCCGCCGAAGCCTGCTCGTACTCGTCGCGCGCGGCTGCGCGGAGCGAGTCCAGCGAGTTGCGAATCTGACTGGCTGAGAGATCCAGGCGGTAGCGATCGAGTGAATCCGTCAGCGACACCAGGCCATCGATCTCGCCCTGCATCCGCGTCGCGCTCTTCTGATCGTGGATGAACAGCAGCGCGTCCTCCGCGCGGCGCGCGGCGTCGGTCCGCTCGCGAAATGAGCCGAGCACCATGGACGCCGCGAATTCGCGATCGCGCAGGAGGCGGCTCGTCTCGTAGAGGTGCTCGAGCGAGTTCAGCGAAAGCGCGAGCGGAATTATGAGGACCGCGGCGATTGCAAACAGGCCCCAGCCGAGGCGGGCGCGCAATGTCATGTCGAAGGAGGGCCTTTGTCCGTGCGTTCTTCCGGGGTTCGTCGCGGCAAGCATGTATAGTACAGAGGGCCGTGATGCAACGGAACCGCGCCGCGACAAGACCTTGATCGCCGATGGATGGTCCGGAGAGCGTTCACTGCGGTTGACACTCGCTACGAGCGTGATCTACCTTGCCGCGCTACCTGCGATCACTAATGACCTCCCCATATTCAAGAATCTCAGAGCTCCCGTCACACGCCGCTGAAACTGTTCGTGTGCGCGGATGGGTCTCTCACGTCCGGTCGTCCGGCAAGGTCGCATTCGTCGTGCTGCGCGACGGAACCGGGCTCTTGCAAGCGGTTCTCGTCAAGAACTCGGTCTCGCCGGAAGCCTGGTCGACGTTCGGACAGCTAACCAAGGAAACGTCCATCGAGATCGAAGGCGAGGTGCGCCCGGATGCGCGTGCGCCGGGCGGTTTCGAGGTGGCCGTAAAGGAGCTCTCCGTCTACGGACCGAGCCCCATCGATTATCCGATCCAGCCGAAGGAGCACGGAATAGACTTCCTACTCGACAACCGGCACTTCTGGCTGCGGACTCCCAGGCAGCGCGCGATAGCGCGCATCCGCCACGAAACAGAGCAGGCCATCCGCGACTTCTTTTACGAGCGCGACTTCACGCTCGTGGACACGCCGATTCTCACGGCGGCGATCGGAGAGCGCAGCGGTCTGTTCGGAACCGAATATTTTGATCTTGGGACTGCCTATCTCGCCCAGACGGGCCAGCTTTACGGAGAAGCCGCGGCGGCTGCATTTGGCAAGATCTACTGCTTCGGCCCGACCTTCCGCGCCGAGAAATCGAAAACGCGCCGACACCTGACCGAGTTCTGGATGGTCGAGCCGGAAGTGGCGTTCAACGATTCGAGCGACAACATGAGGCTCCAGGAAGAGTTCGTCTCTTATATTGTCGCACGTGTTCTCGAGCGCCGGCAGCCGGAGCTGAAGGAGCTCGAGCGCGATCTCTCCAGGCTCGAGAGCATAAGGGCGCCTTTTCCCCGAATCGACTACAGCGATGCGGTCAAGATCCTGCAATCGAAGGGAAGCTCGGTCACGTGGGGCGATGATCTCGGCGCCGAAGACGAGACGCTGCTCGTCGAAGGGCAGGATCGGCCGGTTTTCATTTACAACTATCCAAAGCAGGCGAAGGCGTTTTACATGAAGGAGAACCCGGACGATCCGAGGACGGTGTTGTGCGACGACCTGCTCGCTCCGGAGGGTTATGGCGAGATCATCGGCGGGTCACAGCGCGAAGATGATCACGACAAGCTGCTCGCCCGAATCGAGGAGGAGAATCTCCCCGTCGACGCCTACAACTGGTACCTCGACCTCAGAAAGTACGGGACGTTCGTACACTCCGGATTCGGACTGGGACTCGAAAGAACTGTGGGATGGATCTGTGGAATCCATCACATCCGGGAGGCAATCGCCTTCCCGAGAACAATGAACCGACTCAAACCGTGAGACTCGATCTGCGCGGTTTCATGGAGGTCTGATGGGGTTCGACCAGTATCACGAGCCGCCCGGCGAGCTCTCGGCGAAGACGCGCACGTTTGCGAGAATGATCACATCGCTCATCGAAGAGGCGGAAGCGATCGGTTGGTACGAGCAGCGCCTTGCACTCGAGAAAGATCGTGAGGCCCGATCGATCATGCGGAACGCCCAGCACGAGGAGTTCAAGCATTTCGGGATGGATCTCGAGTTCCTGTTGCGTCGGAACAAGAAATGGCGCGAAGTACTCCAGGGAATCCTCTTCAAACCGGGCGACATCGTGGAGCACGGTGACGAGGCGGAAGAGGAATCGGAGTGAGTGCCTGGTCACCTCACCCGCGCGCTGCGGCATCGTAACTACAGGCTCTTCTTCAGTGGTCAGACCGTATCG
>DATCPG010000356.1:0-1639 GCA_036570225.1 Gemmatimonadaceae bacterium
CAATAGTAGACGACCGCGGTTGAGGCCCCGTGCTTCAGCATGTAGCTGTTGACCACGTAGCGGCCCGACGCGGCGTTGATTGTCTCGGTTCCTCCCGAGAGCACTTCCCAGCCTGCGCCCGGAAGGCAATTGCGCGGGGAATGGATCGATTTGCCACGCGCCTGGCGATCGTAGTACGCCACCAGGGTTGTAAACGCCGGCACCGAGTCGCGCTCATACACCCGCACCACGTAGTTCGTCATCCCGGCTATTCGGCGCTCCTCGTCGGGAATCTTCTTGTCCTCCACCCGGTATCCGTCGACCGCGGGCAACACTCCTTCGATGGGTGCCGCCAGCTCCACGGCTCGCTGGCCACGCGCGTTCACTACGCCCAGGTATCCGGCGGCGAGAATCACTGCGGGCGCGTAGAGGCTAAGCCTGAGCATTGCGCGCCCTCCATCCGTGAACGAAGCGCTCGCCATGCGAGAGAAGCCACGTCATCGCTCCCAGCGAAACGAAAGAGACGAGGAACAGCAGCCAGCCCTCGGTCGAGTGCATGAATCCCGTTCCAAGCTCGGGGCTCACGAAGTACACGAGGAAGCCGGTCAGAAAAACTCTTACGCCGTTGATGACGATCGCGACCGGAATCGCAAGCGCGATCAGCGTCAGCCTCGAGAAGGGGCTGGTCAGCATCAGTCCGCCCATCAGAACGCCGAGGCTGAGGAGTGCAGTGAGCGATCTGAGGCCGCTGCACGCTTCCGTCACGAACAGCTCGTGTCCGGGCATGCGGATAATGTTTCCGCTCAGCATAACCGGAACGTGCCGCGAGGTCAGGAGGGCGGCGCCCATCTGCGACGCCTTGAACTGCAGCGGCAGGGCGAGACGTTGGGTGACGAGCTCGGGAAGCGGGACCGACAGAGCAACGAGCGTGAACGGAAGCCACCACGTTACGAGCTGGCGATAGCCGAAGTGATAGACCGTAAGTCCGCCGAGCGCGAGAACCATCGACTCGCGCATCGTAAACGGCTCCGCGGCCAGTCCGGACACGTAGCGGATCAGAACCGCCATGACCAGCATCCCGATCCCGAGCGCGTGATTGGGCGCTGCGTCTTTGCGAATTCCCGAACGCCACGCGAGCCACGCGCCCACGGGCGCGAGCAGCAATCCATGACCGGCCTCGGGGACGTTCCACCAGTCCTGAACGAGCGTCACGAGCGGCTGCCCAAAAAGGGCGAGGAATGCGATTGCGGTGATGCCAGCGGCGATAGCGCCGTCTCTCGTCGTCAGCGAGCCGACCAGGAAACGCGGCCGAGTCGTCGCGACAGCGTCATCGCGCGAGAAGAGTCCACGACTAGCGGACAGGCCAACCCCCATTAATAAGCTCTTCGGGCTGAGGTAAACGGAAAAGAACCCCGCCAGGTCTCATCGTACCTTAACGGGCTTTCTAAGAGCCGTCCCGAGCAACCGATATGCCGTGTGCCGCTCAGTATGTAAGTGACTGATTTATATAGCGCTATGACAATACGGACCAGCTTCCAATTGTTTTCCCAAAGCGGAACTGCGGCGCCGCCGCATCACTTTGTGTGTCCCGCGTCACACCCCTAGAGCGGCGGGCGGCGGCGAATACCTTTGAGCGCGCCGAAAACGAAGAGGCTCTCAT
>DATCPG010000357.1:0-10897 GCA_036570225.1 Gemmatimonadaceae bacterium
CTCAGCTTCTGAACCCTGCTCACCAGCTCCCGCGCCAGTCCTTCGAGCCGAAGCTCACGCGTGACGACCGGATCGAGGGCCGCAAAATATCCGCTTTGCTCCTTCACCACCAACTCGCCCGAGGCGCGCCGAACGACCGTCAGGTCCTCCGCGCCCAGCTCGCGAGATTCGTTTTCCACCGAAACGTACAACGGCTTCCCCGCCTCGAAGTCTCTCAGCGCTTCACTTGTGAGAGCCTGGACTGCTTCGCTGGCCAGAGGCGTGTTCTTGCCGAACTTCTTACCCAGCGAACGGAAATTCGGCTTAGCCTCTAAAGTTACTAGATCGCCCGCGCTGGAGATGAACTCCACCTTCTTGATGTTCAGCTCGGCTGCCAGGAGGGGGCTTAACTCCTCGAGCCTGGACTCTGGCCGTGTCTCCACCCCCCGGGCCCCCGGCAAAGGCACGACGCATACCATCCTGCCCAGCGGCTGGCGCACCTTGACGCCGGCTTCTTCCCGTGCCGCGCGCCCGAGGGTGGCCAGCGTCCGGATATGCGACATGGCCCGCTCGAGGTCGACGTCGATCGTAGCGGCACTCGGGCGCGTGTAGGGGGCGAGGTGAACCGAGCCTCCGGTCAGCTCGCGGTGAACCCAATCAGTTATGAATGGCGCGAAAGGCGCCAGCAACCTGCAGGTAACTGTGAGAACGTCGTGCAGCGTTGCAAACGCCGCCCGATTGTCCTGATCCTCGACGTCGTAAAAGCGGTGCCGGCTCTGGCGCACGTACCACTTCGACACATCCTCATCGAAAAAATTCATGACCGCCTTCGCGGCATTTGTCGCTTCGTAGCGGCCGAGCATGTCGTCGGCTTCCCGCTCAACGGAGGCGAGCCGCGAAAGCACCCAGCGATCCAGATGAGGACGCTCCGCCGGAGCGGGATCCTTTTCCGTCGGCCGCCACCCGAAATTCGCGTATTCCGCGAAAATTCCGGTGTAGACGTTCTTGAAGGTGAGGAGGAAACGGCCCGCCGTGTCGCGGATCCCCGCTTCGTCAAAGCGGCGTGGCGTCCAGAGCTGGCTCGAAGTCGTGAGAAAGAGTCGAACAGCGTCAGCACCGTATCGCGGAATCACGGATCCGGGCTCGATGATGTTTCCGAGCCGCTTCGACATCTTCTGTCCCTCGGCGTCGAGAACGAGATCGTTGACGACGACGCTACGGTATGGCGCCGTGTCGCCGACCGCCGAGGTGTGCGCCTCGTGGGCGAGCAGATTGTTCGGGAGCGCGTCACCGAGCCCCGTCGCGATCGCCAGCAGCGAGTAGAACCAACCTCGGGTCTGATCGATGCCCTCGGCGATGAAATCGGCGGGGTAGTATCGCTCGAACGTCTCACGGTTCTCGAACGGGAAATGCCACTGTGCGAACGGCATCGCGCCCGAGTCGAACCACGCATCGACCACTTCGGGCGTGCGCGTCATCGTGCCGCCGCAGGTGCATTGCCAGGTGTAGCGATCGATGAATGGTTTGTGCGGGTCGAATGTGTTCTCGAGCGCCGCACCGGATCTCTCCGACAGCTCCGCGAACCCACCAATGGCTTCGGCGTGCGACGCATCGCGGTCGCATACCCAGATTGGAAGTGGAGTGCCCCAGTACCGGTCGCGCGACACGGCCCAATCGATGTTGTTGGTCAGCCATTCGCCGAAGCGACCAGCGCCGACTTCAGGCGGATGCCAGTCTACTCGCGAGTTGCGGACGAGCATCGCGTCCTTGAATTCCGTGGTGCGGATGAACCACGAAGTGCGCGCGTAATACAAGAGCGGTGTCTCGCAGCGCCAGCAGTGCGGATACGCGTGTTCGTGCAGAGTCGACTTCCAAAGCACGCCGCGCCGCTTCAGCTCCTCGAGAATTACGGGGTCGGCGTCCTTGACGAACATCCCGGCGACGAGCGGCATGTCCTCGGGAAATTCGCCGCGAAGATTTACGGGCTGGAGAAATGCAAGTCCATTGCGCTGGCCCGCCGCGTAATCGTCAGCGCCGAAAGCCGGAGCCATGTGAACGACGCCGGTTCCTTCGTCGGCCGAGACGAACGACTCGCCGATGACGATCTCGTGCTTGCCTTCCTTGTACGGGATCCAATCGAGCGGCCGCTTGTAGGTCTTGCCGACGAGATCGCTCCCCCGAAATGAGCGCAGGGTTTCCCAGCGACCGGCGAAGTCATCGCCAAGGACACCCGGAGTGCGGGCGAGGGCGAGAATGATCGTCTCGTCGGTTTCCGATTTCCTTTTTCGCAGCTCCACGTACTCGAGCGATGGATTCACCGCCAGTGCGACGTTGGAGACGAGCGTCCATGGAGTGGTCGTCCAGACAAGGATGCGCCGCCGAGTTTTCGCACCTTCCTCGACAAGATCTAGGGCGACGTACGCGCTGGGATCCTTTACATCCTTGTAGCCCTGCGCGACCTCGTGGCTCGAAAGGGTAGTTCCGCAACGCGCGCAGTACGGCAGGACCTTGTGCCCGCGATACAGGCGGCCGCGACGGAACATGGTCGCGAGCGCCCACCACACGCTCTCGATGTAATTGTTGGAGTACGTGACGTACGGATCGCTGTAGTCGAGCCAGTACCCGATGCGCTCGCTGAGCTGTTCCCAGTCTGTGCGGTAACGCCATACGCTCTCCCGGCACATCTCGTTGAACCGCTCTACGCCGATCTTTTCGATTTGCTGCTTGGCTGTCCGGATGCCGAAGTCCGTTTCGATCCGTTTCTCTACTTCGATCTCGACCGGCAAGCCGTGAGTGTCCCAGCCTGCTTTTCGCGCGACGTGAAAGCCGCGCATCGCGCGGTGGCGGCAGAAAAGGTCCTTGACGGTGCGCGAGAAAACGTGATGGATTCCCGGACGGCCGTTGGCTGTCGGCGGCCCCTCGAAAAAAACGAACTCAGGCTTCCCTTCCGCCTGTGTGAGCGTTTCCTGAAAGAGATTTTCCTCTTTCCAGAGAGCCAGCACCTCCTGCTCTAGTTCGTCGGGGGAGCGATCGGTTGGAAGGAGGCGGAACCGCCTGTCCCGCGCTTTCGCGTCTCCGCCCGACAACTTCTCGGGGCGGACTACGGTCATTCTTGCGTGGGTCCCGAAGAATTGGAGCCGGCACCGCGCAGCGTGTTGGCGACCACGTGTGAATCAGATGCTTCCACCTCGGAGAGCTGGCGCGCGATCAAGGTCCGCATCTGGGCGAGATATGTGCGACGCGAGCGATCGAGATTGTCGAGCACCTCCTCCATGCGCCGGACGTCGGCTTTCGCGCCCTCGATGATCCGCTCCCCCTCGGCTTGCGCTTCGCGGAGGATGAGCTGCGCCTCCCGCTCTGCCTGCTCGCGGACTTCGCCGCGCAGCTGCTGTGCGGAGACGAGCGCGTCGTTCAGCGCCTTGTCCCGATCCCGGAATGCGCGGAGCTGCTCGTGGAAGCTTCGAGCCTTCGCATCGAGATCCTGGTTGATACGCGTGAGCCGCTCCATCTCCTCGGCGACCTGGTCCCGGAACTGATCCACACGCGCGGGATTGTACCCGCGAATCGCCCGACCGAAGTCGTAGCGTCGCACGTCAAGAGGAGTAAGATGAAACGATTCGTCTATCATTAAGCCCTCGCTCCGAAGAGGGTGGTACCGAGCCGCACCATTGTTGCGCCTTCTTCTACAGCGATCTCGTAATCCTTCGACATGCCCATCGACAGCTCCTCCGCGGGATGTCCGGCCTCGACCAAAGCCTGCCGCGCGTCGCGCGCTTCCGCGAAAGTCCGATGCAGCTCGGTTTCTGTTGCAGTAAAGCTAGCCATTGTCATCACGCCGCGAACGCGGATCCCAACCAACGTCGCCAGCCTTTCGGCCTCCGGCAGCAGCTCGGATTGAGTGAAGCCTCCCTTTGAGCTCTCGCCCGAGAGATTCAGCTCGACCAGCGCATCGACTGCCCGTCCCCGTCCGACGCCAAAGGCACACACCGCATCCGCCAACCGGGCGCTGTCGAGCGAGTGTAGAAGCACGAACCGATCGAGAGACTTCACCTTGTTCCGCTGAAGGTGTCCGATCAAATGCCAGCGCACGGGCACCTCGACGCCGCCCATCTTCTGCAACGCTTCCTGCACCTTGTTTTCACCGACGTCGTGAAGGCCCACACCATACGCCGCGCTCGCCGCGTCGGGTCCGTGGGTCTTCGTGACAGCCACGATCGTCACCTGCTGCCCGTGACCGCCGCGCGCTACCGCCGCGGCTATTCTGGCTCGCACATCGGCAACACGCTCCGCCAGGCCGGGAAAAGCCATAGCTCGCAAATTTAGCCGGTAGGGTCTCGCCTTACAATTCGCGGAGGCTCAGGCAGAACGGCCAAAGAGACGGCCAACGAGCCGCACGATACTCTGCATGTTGCGGCTGATGTCGTTGAACATGACGGTGACAAAGAGCAATCCGATGAGCAGCAGGCCGCCCTTGAGTATCCGCTCACGCGTCTGGTTGCTGAACGCGCTCCCCTTGATCGTTTCCGCAACGTTGAGGACTATCTGCCCTCCATCAAGAATTGGTATGGGCAGGAGGTTGAACACGGCGACGTTGATGCTGATGAGCGCGATCAACGCCAGAAGATTCTCAATTCCGCCCCGTGCAGCCTGGACCGACACCTGTGCAATCGCGATCGGACCGCCAAGGTCGGAGACTCCGGCCCCCGTTGAGATCAGTGCTCGCAACGTCGAGAAGATCCTTCCGCCGTTGTCGACCGTCAGCCGCCACGCCTCGCCGAACGCCCTGCTCACTGGAATGGGCTGGAAGATCTCCGACGCGACCATCCCGATACGCCCCAGCCGCTTCCTGTCGCCGGTGCGGGGATCCGGCGCCATCTCTGCCACCGGCGTTACGTGCACGGTCACCGGCCGGCCATGCCGAACGACTTCCAGCGTCAGTGGAACGCCGGCGGAGGCGCCGATGCTGTCCAGCAACGACATCCAGTTCTTGAGGGGAGCCCCGTTCAGCGACACGATGCTGTCGCCGGCCTGGATCCCCGCTTGCGCCGCGGGCTTTCCCGGGCTGACGGCCGCAGCAACTGGAACCGGCGTCGGGATGCCCGAGCGCACCAGCAGTCCGACGTAAATCACGTACGCCAGGATGGCATTCATGGTGACGCCGGCCAGCATGATGAAAAGGCGCGCCGGAAGCGGCTTGGATTCGAACCAGCGGGATTCCGGAATCGGCTTTGGTCCGAACGGAATCATCGCCTCCGGATCGTATCCGTCTTTCGGACTGCCAGGCGTTATCGCCGAGTTTTCGCTTCCGCCCTCCAGAAATGCGGTCGCCTCATCCTCTCTGGATGCCATCCGTACGTACCCGCCGAGAGGCAGCGCTGCCAGCACGTACTCGGTCTCGCCGATTCGCTTTTTCAGGAGCGACGGGCCGAACCCGATCGAAAACCGTGGCGCGTACACTCCGGTGATCTTCGCGGCGAGGAAATGACCGAACTCGTGGACGAAGACAACCAGCCCGAAGACGATAATGGGCGCCAGCCAGCTCAGCACGATACCATCCGCTTGACGTGATTTCTCGCCGCGGCGTCGGCCGCGAGCAGCTCCTCGCGACTGCCGGAAGGCAGCCCGCTCAATTTCTCCAGCGCCGAAGATATCGCGGATGCGATTTCGGTGAAGGCCAGGTATCCAGCCAGGAACGCCGCGACCGCGCGCTCGTTTGCGGCGTTAAACACCGCTGGCGCCGCGCCGCCGGCCTTGCCGGCCTCGATCCCGAGGCGAAGCGCCGGAAACCGCTCGTGGTCCACTGGCTCGTAAGTCATCGGAGAAAGTTTAACAGGATCGAAGGGAGGTACACCGTCGTCGTCAACCCGTTCGGGGTGCGTGAGGGCATAAAGCACCGGCAGCTCCATGGTCGGAACGCTCATCTGCGCGACGACGCTGCCATCTATGAACTCGACGAATGAGTGTACGATGCTCTGGGGATGGACGACGACTTCGATACGATCGTAGGGCAGCCCGAACAGAAAATGCGCCTCGATCACCTCAAGCGCCTTGTTGGCGAGAGTGGCGCTGTCGACCGAGATCTTTCGCCCCATCCGCCAGGTCGGATGCCTGAGGGCATCCTCGACCGTGGCAGCCGCCAGCCGCTCAGGGCTCCAGTCGCGGAAGGGCCCGCCGGAAGCGGTAAGAATCACACGCCGGACCTGGGACGCCGGGCGCCCCGTGATGCATTGCAGAATGGCGCTGTGCTCGCTGTCGACCGGAACTACTTCGCCGCGGCCCGAGGCGCAGGCTTCGCTTACGAGGTGCCCGGCGATGACGAGCGTCTCCTTGTTCGCGAGCGCTACGCGCTTTCCTTTTTCCAGCGCCGCCAGAGTCGCGTCCAGGCCGGCAGCGCCCACGATCGCGTTGAGGACGATATCGACATCGTCGCGCGTCGCGGCGGCCACGAGTGCGTCGGTCCCGCTCTGCCAGGCGTCATCGGCTTCGGCGCTCGATTCGACCATTCCGACAAACGACGGCGAGAACAGACGTGCCTGCTCCTTGAGCAGGGCGCCATTGCTGTTGGCGGTGAGCGCTGTAACGCGGAAGCGCTCGCGCTGTCTGTCCAGCACGCGTAGCGCCGTGGTGCCGATTGAACCCGTCGAGCCCAGTACCGCCACCCCTTTCGGTCCGGTGGCGGACTTCGGGCTCACTGTGGAACGGGCAGCAGCAAGCGGCCCAGCAGCAGCAGCGCGATCGGCATCACGAACAACAGGCTGTCGAACCGATCGAGGATGCCGCCGTGCCCGGGAAGAATTCGAGAGCTGTCCTTTACGCCCGCCTCGCGCTTGAGCAGTGACTCGGCGAGATCTCCGGTCTGCGCCGCGATGCTCACGACGATGGCAAAGAGCACGGCTCCCTGAACGGTCAATCCCAGCTGCGCGTACGGCATCAATATGAATCGCACATACAGTAGACATATGATGATCGCCAGACCGAGTCCACCTACCGCACCCTCGACAGTTTTCCCCGGACTGACGGACGGTATCAGTTTCTTCTTTCCAAACGTGCGACCGAACGTGTAAGCGCCGACGTCGGTAGCCCAGGTGATGAGGATCGGCAGGAAGACCAGCACTGTTCCAGCCCCTGCGCCTACAGCGTAATCGTGGTACCGGATAGCGTAGATGTAGGAAAAGAGTCCCGCGTACAGGATCCCGAACACCGTTATCGAAACGGACGAAACGGGCTTTCCGGTCGGCCCCCGCAACCAGATCGTGCTCGCGAAGAGCACCAGTATCATACAGACGATGGCCGTCAGCGAGAGCGTGTACACTCCCAGTCTCTGCGCGTGAACGGCTATGGGCAGGAGCGCAGCGAGGGAGATACCAGCTGGCTCGAGCGGGAGCGCGCCGGTCTCGCGCGCCATACGATAGAACTCCCATGCAGCGAGCGCGGCCAGAACTGAGAGTACGATGGCCAGCACCCAGTCGCCGAAATAAACCAGGGCGACGCTCGCAGGCGCTGCAATGACCGCGAAGATGATTCGCCGTGTCAGCTCCGACACGGTCTAGACTTCCATGATTTCCGCTTCTTTGCCCTTCAACAATTCATCGATCCTTCCGATGAAGTCGTCGTGGAGCTTCTGAAGCTCTTTCTCCGCCTTCTTCTGATCGTCTTCCGACGTCTTCTCGAGTCTCTTGAGCTGGTCCCGAGCGGCCGTTCTCGCGTGCCTGATCCCGATGCGCGCTTCCTCGGCCAGTTTGTGGACGACTTTCACCAGCTCCTTGCGCCGCTGCTCGTTGAGCGAGGGCAACGGAACGCGGATGACGCCAGATTGGGTCTGCGGGTTGAGCCCGAGATCCGACTCGCGCAGTGCCTTCTCGATCGCCGTTATGAGTCCTTTGTCCCACGGAGTCACTGTGAGCAGACGCGGTTCCGGAGCGGACACGCCGGCAACCTGATTCAAGGGCATTTGCTGCCCGTACGCGTCCACGCGGACCGTGTCGAGCAAGCTCGCTGTCGCCTTTCCGGTGCGGATCGAGGCGAGCTCTCGCTTGGAGGCCTCGAATGATTTCTCCATCGCGGTACGGCAGTCCTTCGTGATCTGAGGAATTGTCGTCATTGTACGATCGTTCCGACTCGCTCACCACTGAGCGCGCGGGCAACTTCTCCGTGACGGTGAATGTTCAGGACGATGATGGGAAGCTTGTTTTCCTTGCACAGCGTGATCGCAGTCTGGTCCATGACGCCAAGCTCGTTGACCATGACGTCTCTGTAGCTGATCTCGTGGTAGCGCGTCGCTTCCGGATCGCGCTTGGGATCGGCGGAATACACTCCGTCCACGCTCGTCGCCTTGATGATCACGTCGGCGTGGATCTGGATTGCCCGGAGCGCCGCTGCGGTGTCAGTGGAGAAATACGGATTCCCCGTGCCGGCCGCAAAGATTACGACACGCCCTTTCTCGAAGTGGCGCATCGCGCGACGCCTGATGAACGGCTCGGCGATCGATTCCATCGCGATGGCAGTCATGACGCGGGTCTCGAGCTCGGCCTTCTCCAGCACGTCCTGGAGAGCCAGCGCGTTGATCACCGTGCCTAGCATCCCCATGTAGTCGGCACCGACCCGGTCCATTCCCATCTTCGACAGCTGGGCGCCGCGAACGATGTTTCCGCCGCCGATGACGAGGCCGACGCTCGCTCCGAGCTTGACGATATCCGAGATCTCGGTGGCGAGTCGCTCCAGAATCTTGAAATCGAAACCGCCGCCCTTCTGTCCGGCGAGAGCCTCGCCGGACAGCTTCAACAGGACGCGCTTGTACTTGAGATCAGCCAAAGCTGCTCTCTACTCCTCGCCCATCTGGAAGCGGACGAATCGGCGGACCTGGATGTTCTCACCGAGCTTGGCCGATGCTTCCTTGATGAGCTCACCGATCGACTTCTTCGGCTCTCTCACCCAGGCCTGGTGCACAAGGGCGACATCCTTGTAGTAAGCCTCGATCTTGCCGGCGACGATCTTCTCGATCAGGTGATCGGGCTTGCCACTCTCCTTCACCTGCTCGACGAATATGCGCTTCTCCTTCTCGACCTTCTCCTGCGGAACCTGGTCCTTGTCGACGGCGACCGGCGCTGCGGCAGCAATGTGCTCGGCGATGTACTTCACGAGCTCCTTGAAAGTGTCCGTGCGCGCGACGAAGTCAGTCTCGCAATTCACCTCGACCATTACGCCGACTTTGCCGTTGTGATGGATGTAGCTGCCGATGACGCCTTCGCTCGTCTGCTTGCCAACGCGCTTCTCGGCCTTGGCGATTCCCTTTGTGCGAAGGTACTCGATCGCCTTCTCCATGTCGCCGTTGTTCTCTTCCAGCGCCTTCTTGGATTCCATCATACCCGCGCCGGTGCGCTGGCGCAGAGTCTGAACGTCTTTTGCTGTGATTTTCTCTTTGGTAGTCATCATCGTGTCTCGTGAAAACGCCGCCGGAATTTTCCGGCGGCGTGAAAGTTAACCTTCCTGCTCGGTCTCGGTGGCTTCCTCTGTTGCGCCACCTTCTTCGCCGCCTGTCTTGAGCCGCGCGGCAATCGCCTCGGGTTTCGCCCGTCGTCTGCGCGGCCGCCTCTTTCTCTTTTTGTCGCCTTCGCCTTCGGGCTCTGCGCCGCGATCGGAGCTGTAGGTGTACGATTCGGCCTCTTCGACTTCCTCGCGCGCGGGCGCCTCTCTGCGAGCCTCGACGATCGCATCGGCGATCGACTTGGCCATCAATTCCACGGAGCGAATCGCGTCGTCGTTCCCTGCGATAGGAACGGTGATCAGATCCGGATCAGCGTTCGTGTCGACGAGGGCGATCAGCGGGATCCCCAGCTTGTTGGCTTCATTGACCGCGATGCGCTCCTTCTTGGAGTCGATCACGAACATGAGGCCCGGAAGCCGCGTCAGATTCTTGATGCCCGAAAGGTTCTTGGAAAGCTTGTCGCGCTGACGACTCATCATCAGCTGCTCTTTCTTGGTGTAGTTCTCGAAATCACCGCCGGCCTCACTGCCCGCCTCGAGCTCCTTCAGTCGGCGAACCTGCTTTTTCACCGTCTGGAAGTTCGTGAGCAGACCGCCCAGCCATCTCTCGGTCACGTACATCGCGCCGCACCGCTCGGCTTCGCTCTTCACAATGTTGACGAGCTGCCGCTTGGTGCAGACGAAGAGGACGTTGTCTCCGCGAAGGATGACATCCCTCGCCAGCTTCTGCGCCAGCTCGAGCTGCCGCAGCGTCTTCTGCAAGTCGATGATGTGAATGCCGTTTCTCTCCGCGAAGATGAAACGACGCATCTTCGGGTTCCAACGACGTGTCTGGTGTCCGAAGTGGACACCGGCTTCGAGTAGCTGCTCCAGGTTTGGCTGAGCCATTAAATAATGATTCCTTCGGGGTTTAGCGCTTCGAGAACTGGAATTTCTTTCTTGCCTTCGGACGGCCGGGCTTCTTCCGCTCGACCGCTCTTGCATCGCGGGTCAACAACGCCAGGTCGCGCAGCTTTCGCCGATGCGACTCGTCCATCTTCACGAGCGCACGGGCGACCGCGAGGCGCAGTGCGCCCGCCTGTCCCGTCAGCCCGCCACCCTCGACCTTCGCTTTTACGTCAAAGCGGCCGAGCGTATCGGTGATCGTGAACGGCTGTTGGATCGCGGAAACGTGCGCGGGGCGCGGAAAATAGTCTCCGAGCGTGCGTCCATTCACCGACCACTTTCCGGAGCCGGGCTTTATGTAGAGTCGGCAGACGGCTTCCTTTCGCCGCCCAATTGTGTGCGTCGTATCAGGCATTACTTCTCACTCTTTTTGAGGTCGAGCACTTTGGGCTGCTGCGCGGCGTGGGTGTGCTTCGAATCGGCGAATACCCGGAGCTTGTTGCGAAGCTTCTGTCGTCCAAGAGCCGTCTTCGGGAGCATCCCGTAGACC
>DATCPG010000358.1:0-3772 GCA_036570225.1 Gemmatimonadaceae bacterium
CATTTACGTGGCCAACGATTTTCAGGGCGACGACTATCTCTACCTGAACAATTGCAACGGGACCTTCACCGAATCAATCGCGACGGCGGTGGGACACACCAGCAGGTTCTCGATGGGCGTCGACGCGGCGGATTTCAACAATGACGGCCGGCCCGACATCATCACGCTGGACATGCTTCCTGAGCGCGAGGACATCCTCAAGACATCCGCGAGCACCGAGAGCTTCAACCTCTACAACATGCAGCTTCAGGCGGGATACCGCCCGCAGTTCGCCAGAAACAATCTCCAGCTGAACAGGGGAATGGGGAAGTTCAGCGAGATTGGGTTTCTGTCCGGGGTATTCGCCACTGACTGGAGCTGGTCGCCGTTGTTCGCCGATCTCGACAACGATGGCTGGAAGGACCTCTATATCACGAACGGGATTTATCGCAGACCGAACGACATGGACTACATCAACTATGTCGGCAACGAAGCGATCCAGGCTGCGCTTGCCCGCGGGGACAGTGACGCAACCATGAGCGTGCTCCGCCACATGCCGCAGGTCCCGCTGGCCAATTACGCCTTTAGAAACAATGGGGATCTGACTTTTACCAACGTCGCGGAAGAGTGGGGCCTCGCCCAGCCAGGCTTTTCCAACGGCGCCGCGTACGTCGATCTCAACAACAGCGGCTCGCTCGATCTCGTCGTAAACAACATCAACGCACCGGCATCGATCTACAGGAATCACTCCCGCGAGATCAACAAGAACCATTTTCTGACGGTACGGCTTCAAGGCTCGGGCGCGAATACCGCGGGCATCGGTGCGCGCGTCGAGCTGCGGCAGAACGGGGCGATGCAGGTGCTCGAGCAGGAGCCGACTCGAGGCTTTCTCTCCTCGGTCGATCCCCGTCTCCACTTCGGCCTCGGCACTTCCAACCGTGTCGACTCGCTGACCGTCATCTGGCCGAATCGTCGGTCGCAGACTGTGACAAATCTGACAGGCGACACGACGATAACACTCTCGCAGAAAAACGCGACGCAGACATACCTGTATCCGGAGCGCGCCAGCGGACAACGTCGGCGCACTGGCGCAGCGCAGCCTCTCTTTTCCGACGTCACCGCCAGGACAGGAGTCGACTTCAAGCACGAAGAAAACACTTTCTTCGATTACAACCGCGAGCCGCTCATGCCACACCTCCTATCGACCGAGGGCCCGGCACTCGCGGTCGGAGACGTCAACGGCGACGGGCTCGACGATTTCTACGTCGGCGGCGCCAAGTGGCAGCCTGGAAAACTGTTCGTGCAGCAGGCCAACGGCACATTCCGCGCGACCAATCAACCAGCGCTGGCGGCCGATAGTCTCGATGAAGACATCGACGCGATCTTCTTCGACGCGAATGGCGATGGGTTCCAGGATCTGCTCGTCGTGAGCGGCGGGAACGAGTTCTGGGGAAACGAGGACGCGCTCCGGCCAAGGCTCTACCTGAACGATGGACACGGGGTTTTCCAGAGAGCCAAAACCGCGTTGCCGGATATTTTCGAGAACGGCTCGTGCGTCGTCGCCAGCGATTTCAATGGTGACGGCGCGATAGATCTGTTCGTGGGAAGCAGAGTCGTCGCGCGCAGCTACGGCCTGATTCCAAGAAGTCATCTGCTGCAGAACGATGGTCACGGCCACTTTACCGACGTCACGCTGGAAAAGGCGCCGCAGCTCTCTGAAGCAGGCATGGTCTCCTCGGCCGCGTGGACAGACTACGATCACGACGGAAAGCTCGACCTCGTGGTTGTGGGCGAGTGGATGCCGGTGCGGGTCTTCCATCAGGAGAACGGCAAGTTCGTCGACCGAACGAAGGAAGCTGGCTTGTCCGACACCAACGGCTGGTGGAACTCCGTCAACGCCGTCGATCTGCGCGGGACGGGGCGGCAGGATCTGGTGCTCGGTAACCTCGGCCTCAACTCGTACCTGCGCGCGTCTCGCAAAGGGCCGGCACGACTTTATGTCAATGATTTCTCCCACACCGGAGGTCTCGAGCAGATACTCACGTTCTACAAGAATGGTGTGAGCTACCCGCTCGCTGGCCGCGACGAGCTGGTGAGCGCCATTCCTTCGCTGAAGAGCAAATATCCGTCGTACAAGGATTTCGGAGCGAGCCGCATCGAGGACATTGTCCCGGCGGAAGATCTCAAATCGGCGACGGTCCGCGAAGCCTATACCTTCGCAAGCTCGGTTGCCCTGAACAACGGGAACGGAACCTTCACCGTTCGGCAGCTGCCCACGGAGGCGCAGTTCGCTCCGATCTACGCGACACTTGCTCAGGACTTCGACGGCGACGGGCACGTCGACCTCCTTGTCGGCGGCAATTTCTTTGGAGTGCCGCCCGTGCTGGGACGATACGACGCGAGTTACGGGCTGCTGATGTGGGGCAGGGGAGACGGCAAGTTCGAGGCGGTAGACATGGAGCCGAGCGGCGTGGACATCGAGGGACAGGTGCGGCGCATAAAGTCTTTGCGCGGCGCGAACGGACAGCGGCTCATTGTGGTTGCCCGCAACAACGACAAGCTCGCGATCCTTCGCGCAAGGTAAATCCCGCTAGCTGAACCGGAGCTTGGCTGTCGCCAGCGCTCCATTGAGCACGACCATCCCGACATTCGTGGCGATCACCGGCCAGGATCCGATTATGACTCCATAAACGATCCACAACGTGCTGGCGGTGACGAGCAGCGCGAACATGCCGAGCGAGAGGTCGCGCGCCTGCTTCGTCTTCCACGTCCGAATCACCTGTGGAAGAAAGGACAGAACCGTGAGTGAGCCGGCGAAGTAGCCGAGGTAGTGGATGTTCTCAGGCATTTTTCTCTAGGAGTATGGATGAAATGCGGTGGCTGGCATCGCGGATCTGAACGGGGTTTGAGGTTCCAACTGAACTGAACACGGTGAGAGGTGCCAGAGATGCACAGGTGCCTGTTGCCAGGTGCCTACGCCGAGACTTATCCCTGTGGCGTTCTGACCACCTGCTTCCGCCATGAACGCCAGTAGTGAAGTCCCGTCGTAGGCACCCGGTGCCTGGCACCTTTGGTCGCTGGCACCTCCTACCGTGTTCAGTTCAGTTTACAGCGGGCTGACCCCAGCTGCCAGATCAAGCGGCTGGCTCGACCGCCGCGAACCCGGATCCATCACGAATGGTGAGCCAGTCGGTCCTGACGCGATCCCATTCCTGAATCAACAGCCCCTGTTCCTCGAACACGAGTCTGATCTGGGCTGGATCGTACCCACAGATCTCCTCGAGAATCGGAATCAGAACGCTGAGAGCGTCGTCGCTTATGACCGTGCGTCGCGCGATCTGAGAGATGTGCCGTGCTTCCGACGCCGCGATCGTGAGCCCGTCGCCACGATTGACGTGCAGCATCACGTGAATATCGGAGCTCCCGTCGCCGACGTACACCACGCGATCGCTCGGGACGCCAAGTCGGAAGCGCAGGTAATCGACGGCCGCGACCTTTCCGTAACCGGCAGGAACCTGCTCGATCGTCGCGATCTCACCGGTCTCCGGATTGAAGCCGAAGTGCGCGCCGATGATCTTGTCCGGCGGCACTATTCCCTCGAGAGCGGAATGCACCACCAGCCACGGCGCCGCGGAAACGACGTAGAAGTCGAAGCGGAATCCTTCGATGCCTTCTTTCAGAAATTCGGCGAGAAGTGCGATGTTCCGCTTGAGTCGGATTCGGTGACCGACTTTGATCAAATCTTCTCTGCGCACGCGCCGAAACTCCGGATCGTGGCGCAGCAGGTAAGTAA
>DATCPG010000359.1:0-11201 GCA_036570225.1 Gemmatimonadaceae bacterium
ACCTTGAGCTGCTCGGACAGCGCATTCACGACGGATACACCCACGCCGTGCAATCCGCCGGACACCTTGTACGAGTTCTTGTCGAACTTGCCGCCGGCGTGCAGGACCGTCATCGCCAGCTCGACGCCCGGAATCTTCTCCGTCGGATGGATGTCGACAGGAATCCCTCGGCCATCATCGACGACCTTGATCGAGTCGTCGACGTGAATCGTCACCTCGATGTGCGTCGCGTGACCAGCCAGCGCCTCATCGATCGAGTTGTCGACTACTTCGTATACGAGGTGGTGGAGACCCCTCGAGGACGTGCTCCCGATGTACATGCCGGGACGTTTGCGTACTGCCTCGAGACCTTTTAAAACCTGAATCTGGCCAGCGTCGTAACGCGGCGCGCTGACTTCTGCTGTTGCTGTCTTCGCCATTTATTGCCGGAGGGAAAATCGATTGAGAGGCTGCTCAAGACGCGCTGTGATTCCGTGTTCTTCCAAGCGTGAAACCCGGTGAATTCGGCGTGTCTTCGGCAGCTTTCAATCTACACCTTTTGAGGGGGCAACGCAACCTCAGCCGCTAATCCCAACCCGTTGATCCGCAACGACTTAACGCATCAATTGCAGCCGGATTTTCCTTATCCGAGTCCGGCCAGCTTTCGCGTTCAGCGCGCGGAGCAGCTGAGGCTCCATCAGCGACAGCTCGGTCATCCACCCGTTCGTCTTCACCGACACGAACAGCGTCCCGTCCTGCGTCACCGAAACGGGTTTCGTCACTTTCGCGATCTGCTTCCCAACCAGCGACTCCCATTCGGGAACGACCTGAGCCGCTTCGACGCGCTCATCGAGCTTCGCCGATTTCAGAAATGCCACGAGGACGTCGCCGAGCGGCGCGGGCTTTCTCTTCTTCTCCTCGGGGTCGCGCTTTCTCACCGTGCCACGCGTCTCGCGCGCAGCACTCAGCTCTGCGGCCGCTGGTCGGCTGCCTTGCGTCTTTCGCCCACGTCCTTGTCGTACTGGGTCCACACCCGCTCGACGTCGCCTGGACTGATATGCATTGGCGCGCCGGACAGAATGCCGGTGACGTTCCTGAACGGCCGTCCCATCTGCATTCCGCCCTTGCCGATCGTGAATTCACGGATCGCCTTGTCGTGCGCCGACCCGCGCATCTTGAGCACCGTCAGGCCGCGCTTCATCTCTCCGAACATCTCCACGTACCGCAGCAGGATGATCGAATCCGTCAACGTCGAGATGTGCGACTCCGTGATCGAGTCGCCGCCCATGAGACTGCCGGTCGTAGACGTGAACAGTCCCGTGATCTCCTGGTGCTTGATGAACGATGTGAGCCCAATCACGAATTCACGGAACGCCTTCGTCGTTCCCACGTTCTCCAATGCGGACAGACTATCGAGCGCCACCCGCCGTGGCTTGAAGTCGCTGATGATATTCTGGATCGTGACGAGCCAGTCCTCGAGGCCCGACACGTCGGGATAATCGCATACGACGCGGAGCATTCCGTCGCGCTCCATCTTGTCGAAATCGAATCCCCATCCCGTGGCGTTGCGAACGAGCTGGTCCCGGCTCTCCTCGAATGCGAGCAGCAGGCACTTCTCTCCGGCAGCCGCGCCACCCTGCAGGAATTGCGACATCGTCAGCGTCTTGCCCGTACCCGTCGCTCCTGAGACCAGCGTCACCGAATCGCGAAAGAGGCCGCCTCCGCACATCTCGTCGAGCTCGGCGTTGCCCGACGAAATACGGGCGGTCGACGATTTCATGCTCAGCTGCATGGCCGAGAGCGGTATCACGATCACGCCACCCCGGGGAACGATCGTAAATGGATATTCTCCCTTCTGGTGATCGCAGCCGCGAAACTTCAAGATCTCTATCGTGCGCCGGCGCGTCTCGTCCTCCAGTGCATTGCGAAGGATCATCACATTGTCGGCGATGAATTCCTCGACGCCGAACCGGGCGATCGGACCGTGATCATCGGTTCGTTCGGCAGTGAGCACCGCGGTGACTCCCATCGCCTTTAAGGCGGACGCAATTCGGAACAGCTCCCCGCGAACCATCGACTGATCCGAGAACTGGGAGAACACCGCTCCCAGTGAATCCACCGACACTCGAGTGGCGTTTACTTTTTTGACCGCGTTCTGAACGCGCGCCACGAGCGCGCCGAGGTCGAATCCTCCCGATTCGACGGTGTCGACGTCGGGGTCGGGCGACGCATCCACAAAGGTGAGCAGGCCTTCCGCTTCCCACTTGGCGAGATCCCAGCCGAAGCTGTGCATGTTTTCACGCACGTTGTCGGCGGACTCCTCGAACGTGACGAACACTCCGGGCTCACCCCGAATGATGCCGGCGGCCAGGAACTGGACTGCGAAGACAGTCTTTCCGCTGCCGGCCGTCCCGGAGATCAGGGTCGTCCGGTTCTTCGGCAAGCCGCCTTTCGCGATGATGTCGAGGCTGGAGATGCCCGTCTCGAGCTTCTGGACAGCTGGACTCTTGGCCGTTTTCGTCTTGACCGCTTTGCTCATGACGCCTCGGGTCGCCCTCTTGAATCGGCGCGCGTTGAAGGTGAATTCGATGCGGCCGGACGAACTTCGAGGCCGAGTAGAACTTTCTCCTTGTCGGAGAGGTCACCGATCACCCTTCTGAGCGGTGGCGGGAGCTGCTTGATCAGAGTTGGCGTCGCCAGAATCTTCTCGTCTTCAGCGCGCTGCGGGTCCTGCTGGACGTCCACAATCTCGAGCTCGTAGCGCCCGTCGAGCTCTTCGGCGCAGATACGGTTGAGGTTGTCGATCGCGACAGCGCTACGCGGGCTCGTACCAGTGACGTAGAGCGTCAGAATGTATTTCGACAGGATCCCTCCACCCAGGTTGAAGGCGTGCGGCTATCACGTCCCAGGCCAGGAATCGTCCTCGGCCGGGCCCAGCGGTTGCATTGCTTGAGGTTGCTTACTTGAGCAAGAAACAGCCCTCACGGAGGGCCCATCCAGCAAGCTGTACTATAACCGATTGAACCCCCGAACGCGGGACCTGGCCAAAGGATGATCACAGAAACAAGCCTTCCACCAATCACCCGAGTATCGGGTCTTCGCGCGATCATCGAGCGCTTGCCCGATGGCATCGTCATCGTGGACGGTCACGGGACCATCCGGTTCGCAAATCCGGCGGCCGAGCGTTTGTTCAATCGAAGCGCAGAGGACCTGTGCGGGACGTCGTTCGGATTTCCCGTAGTAGTCGGCGAAACCACCGAGATCGACATTGTCCAGCGCGGCGGTGGCGACGTTGCTTTCGCCGAGCTCCGCGTCGTCGAAACGGAATGGGAGGAAGAACAGGTCCAGCTGGTCTCGCTGCGTGATATTACCGATCGCAAGCAGGCCGAGGAGCGCTCACAACAGCTGGCCGCCGAGCGCGAGGCAAGGCTCGAGGCGGAAGCGGCGAGCCGGGCGAAGTCGGAATTCCTCGCAATCATGTCTCACGAGCTGCGCACACCGCTCAACGCCGTCCTGGGTTACGCGGAGCTGATGGAGCTGGGGATCTCCGGCCCCCTGACCGACAAAATGCGAGAGCAGATCGGGCGCATTCGAATGAGCGGCATACACCTGCTAGGGCTCGTCAACGACATCCTGGATTTGGCAAAGGTCGAGGTGGGCCAGCTTCAGGTGAGCTCAAACCCGGCATCGGCAGAAGCGTGTGTGACTGCGGCCCTGGCGCTCATTCAACCGCAGGCGGCAGCGCGCGGTCTCGAGCTCACGGTCGCGCCGTGTCCGCAACCCGCGCCGATCTATCGGGGCGACGACGAGCGGGTGCGACAGATCCTCGTCAACCTCCTTTCCAATGCGGTGAAGTTTACCCCCGCGGGAGGACGCATCACTGTAATGATCGCGCAGTCAGGCGCCCCTGACCCGGACTCACGCCTCCACCAAAACCGATCGTACGTGAGCTTTCGCGTTACGGACACCGGTCCCGGAATACCTGAAGAGAAGCTGCATTTGATCTTCGATCCTTTCGTCCAGGCGGAGACCGGACATTCCCGCTCGCGAGAGGGGAGTGGCCTCGGTCTCACTATCAGCCGCCGGCTCGCGCGGCTGATGGGGGGCGATCTCACCGTGAAGAGCAAGGTGGACCAAGGCTCGACGTTCACGCTCTGGTTACCCGCCGATCTCTCGATGAGAGACGTTGAATCCGCCACGGTGATCGCCGGCCAACCCGTGACGACACCGCGCGAAGTCGAAGGGCTTGGCGACATCGGTCTCGTGTTGCTCAACTCAATCGAGAAGACAGTTGAGAGAGTCGTTGACCGAATGGTGAGCGATCCGAATCTCAGCGTGGTCGCCGGCTTGAAATTCTCACAGCTCGCGGATCACCTCGGCGCTCTGCTGGCCGACGTCGGCGGCGCGCTGGTTGTGATGGAGGAAGCGAAAGGAGCCCACTCCGCGACGCTTGCGGACGCAGTGGAAATTCAACGACTCATCGCCGAGCTCCACGGCGCACAGCGCCAGCGACTCGGCTGGACGTCGTCGGTGCTGCGACGCGAGTTCATGATTTTGCGCGAGGAGCTCGAGCGGGTTGTGCGCGATGCGTCCGAATTCGGCGAGCCGCTTCCTGTCGACGATGGAATCACGGTGATCGGCAAATTTCTCGATCAGGCGGAGTACGTCGCCGTCCGGACGCTCAACGCCCGGCTTGGTTCAGGAATGGCTTGACGTAACCACGCGCAGTCAGTCTGCGAGCGCAGGTTCCGCGGAGTAAGTCGTCGGGTCCTGTCGATAAAATCCCTGTAGCTGCGCAAACAACGCGGGATGTTTTCTCTTCAGCGCCCGCGGCTGCTCGAAGAACGTCTCCGTGACCACCGCAAAAAATTCCGCTGGGTTCGTTGCACCGTACCCGTCGAGCAGCGTCGGCAATCCGGCGTCGCTCGCATTTCGCAGCGCGTTGAACTCCGCGCTCATCACACGCGCCCACGCGAGATAATCTCCATGCGTCGCCAGCGCCGGCGTGCCGTCGCTACTTTGGTTCTCGAAGTCGAGCTGGTGCGCGAACTCGTGCAGCACGAGGTTCTCACCGTCATCGGGTGCCGCAGCTCCGCGACGGACCGCGTCCCACGCGAGCACGAGCGCGCCCAGGCGCCTGGCAGTGTGCCCGAGCCGATCCTGGTCGCCCTCTTCCCAGATTCCGCCGCCGATGTGTCGCTCCTCTCTCGCTGAGTAACCCGACGGATACACCACAATCGAAATCAGCTCGGGGTAGTAGTCGGTGTCGCGGTGCAACAGCAGCAGACACGCCTGCCCAGCGATCGTGACGCGGATCTCGTCGGTCAGCTCGAGTCCGCCAACTCCCTCGAAGTGCTTCTCCGCCAGAAAAACCTGCGTGTGTCCGAGCAATTCCGCCTGATCCTGGACCGACAGGCGCGTGAAGATCGGAAGATTGTGCTCGAGAATCGCGCGCCACGCTGGTGGAACGGGCTGGGCGCGCAGTCGGGCGCGCCGGCGGGATTTGAACAGATCGAAAACCATGGTTGAAGACTAACCGCCGGGCACTACGCCGGCGTCGTATTCCGGCATACGTTGGGCAGCCGCTCGTTGAGTCGCATCACACTTGGGTTGTCGGCGCTGCGATTCTGCTCCTTCATGAGATTGACGGCGAGCTGCGTGAGAGTGCCGCAATCGAGCGACGGATTTTCGAGCAGCGCCCCGATCACGCTCCTGTCTTTGGCCGTTCGAGCGATGTCGCCGAGGATCTCTTTCGGCGTCGACGGATTGCCGGCAAACCAGATCGGCGGAGCAGTCATCATAGCTGAGTGACGATATAGCTCGAGGAGAATACCAGGCGGCGTGTTCCGGTGCGCCGCCAACGCCTGGTAGAAGTAGTCGGGATACGATTTCGCTCGATACACTCGCTCCAGAGTTGCGGAACGCGTACTAGGATTTCGAACCGCCTCCAGGGCGATCTTGAGCCCGCGAGAGCTCGCCAGCGAATCGAGGATATCCGGCGAGATGGAATCGTTGGGCAGCGCCGCGAGCAGAAACGCATCGTCCTTCATTCGAGAGCGGATGGCGCTGTCCAGCCACACACGCTCGCGGCCCGGATTTGTTTTCAGGGCGACGGCGATCGTCTCGCGATCTCTGGCGATCTGCGCCGAGTAAGCTGCCTGCTTGTCGTCACGCAGCCGATTCCTGGATGTCGTCTGCAAGCCACTCCTGACACTCAACGCGACGGCGACCAGCGTGACCGTCAGTGCTGTCCACGCGAAAAGCTTGCGTCGAAGAAAGATCATTGTGGCCGTTCTCTAAACAGGATCTTTGAACCACTTCTCCGAAACAACGCGCGCCTTCGCGATGTCGTCCACGACCAGAATGAGATGGTTGATGTGATCGCTGTACTGGACTTTGATGTTGACGCCGGCTTCGGCCATGCGCCGCGCAATCTTGCCGAGCTGTCCCGGAACTTCCTGCTTCAGGCGCAGGACTACGACGTCGTGCTCGGCGATCACTTTTATCCTCGCGGCCTCGAGCGCTTTGCGCGCTACATCTCCGTCCTTGAACAGAAAATGGCCGATCGCCTTCCCGTCGCACAGCCATGCACCGCCGCCTTCGACGCTCACGCCAGCCTTGCCGAGCGCTTCGCCCATCTCGGCGAGCGCGCCCGGGCGGTGCTCGAGAGCGATCTCGAGGTCTTTCACGTTAGGGCCGAGACTCCATCTCCGTAGGTCTCTGCGCAGGTCTCGCCGCCGCCTGCGCAACTCTTATCACCGGCTCGTGCTGCACGGGGATGCTGACCGACGCGGCGATGAAGCACATGTCGTGCGCCGTCTCGTGCAGATCCATCGCGCGCTTCTCGTCACTCCCCGCGGCGATCGTCACCGACGGGCGCAGCGTCACGCTCTCGAACTTGCCGCCGCCGTCGGGACGCATGACCATCGTTCCACTCGCGTCATCCTCGTAGGCGACGACGTTGATCTTGCTCCGCGCGCACAGCGCGAGATACGACAGCAGATGACAGGACGAGAGAGACGCTACGAAGAGATCTTCCGGATTGTAGACGTTGGCGTCGCCGCGGAAAATCGGATCCGCGCTGCCGGGAAGATCTGGTTTGCCGTCGAATTGCACGCGGTACTTTCTTCCGTAGCCCGTGTACGTCGACGTGCCTTCGCCCAGGTTGCCGTCCCAAACGAGACGGGCTTTGTAGTCGTGGGCGTTTCTCCTGCTGGTGGGTTCAGTCATGGGATCGGCCTCGCTTGAGGAAGTCCGGAACTGGATTGCTATCTATAAGGTAGCTACCGTGTTCAACCTTGTCTTCATCTCGCTGACCACCCCGTCCCTCACCGAGAGCCTGTTGAGCTGCATCAGCCCGGGCGGAATGTCCGCCTCGCGCGGCACCGCCAGGATCGTCTGCCCAAGCCCGCGCTTTTCGAGCATGAGCAGGATCTTCGCGGCGCGACGGATGTCCAGCTCCGCGAACGGATCGTCGAGCAAAAGGAGCGGCTCCGCGCCCGCATGATTCTTCAACGTCGCCGCCTCCAGCATCCGCAGCGCGATCGCAGCCGTGCGCTGCTGGCCGGCGGAGCCGAAGAGGCGGAGATCCCGGCCGTCGAGAGTCAGCTCCAGATCGTCGCGGTGGGGACCGACGCTGGTGATGCCGCGGCGCATGTCGAGTGACCGCCTCTCCTCCAGTGCCGCCAGCAGAACATCGTGACGTGCTTCCGACTCCCCGAACGCGCAGACGTAGCGCATCTGGGCGCGTCCAATCTCGCCGATCGCTTCCGATATCCGCGCGTACTCATCCGCACTTTCGCTCACCCATTTCGCGCGCGATTCGATCAGCACCGACCCGTGCTCGGCCAACGCGGGCTCCCACACCGAGACTTCCGAATCATTGGCCCTGCGTCTGGTCGCGTTGCGGAGCGCCGCGTTGCGGCGGGCGAGATTGGCGCGATAGTGCTGGAGTGCGTTCAGATATTTCCTGTTCGTCAGTGCCAGCAGGAGGTCGAGATACCTTCGCCTCTCGCTCGGCGCTCCGCTCACCAACTCGAGGTCGCGCGGAGAGAACATCACCGAAGGGAGCTTTCCCAGGGCGTCACTGAGTTTTCGCGGGACGCTGCCATCGATCGTGACTTTCTTACGTTTCGAGGCGCGCTCGAACCCGACGGCTATCTCGTGACCGTCCGGAGAGTGAACCCTGGCGGCGATGTGAAATCCCGTGGCGTCGAAGCGGGTGAGGTCCTGATCACGCGCGTCGCGGATGGAGCGCAGGATCTGCAGATAGTAAATCGCCTCGAGAAGGTTCGTCTTGCCGTGCCCGTTGTCGCCGATGAGCGCGACACCTTCCGCTGGAAAGTTGAGATCGACGCGCTCGAGATTGCGAAAGTCCTGGATCGCAATGCTCTCGAGGCCGATTCTCACTTTCCCTTGAATGCGGGCGCGCGCTTCTCGATGAAAGCGCGGGTGCCCTCACCCATGTCGTCCGTCGCCGCGAGGAGGCCGAAATGGTTTGCCTCGAGAATTAATCCTTCCTCGAGAGACATCTCGAGCCCGCGGTCGATCGCTTCGATGCACAGCGCGACAGCGAGTGGGCCATTCGCCAGTATCGCCTTCATCATGTTGCGGACTTCGCTCATCAGCTGATCGGACGTCACGACCTTGTTGACGAGCCCAATTCGAAATGCTTCCACGGCGTCGATCATCTCGCCCGTGAGAAGCAGCTGCATCGCCCGTCCCTTGCCGACGAGGCGGGGGAGACGCTGGGTGCCGCCATATCCGGGAAGGAGTCCGAGCTTGCTCTCCGGCTGGCCGAATTTGGCCGCGTCCGATGCCACGCGGATGTGACACGCCATCGCCAGCTCGCATCCACCGCCCAGCGCGAAGCCGTTGACCGCGGCAATGACGGGCTTGGGGCAGGTCTCGAATCTGCGGAACACATCCTGCCCCGCACGGGCCCGTGCCTTGGCGAGAACTGGAGTCTGATTCGATAGCTCGGAGATGTCCGCGCCCGCGACGAACGCACGGCCGGCGCCGGTGACAATCACGCCCCCGATCGAATCGTCGCCGCGAATCTGGTCGATCGCCTGGCCCAGCTCGCCGATGGTCGCGTCGTTCAGAGCATTGAGTTTTTCGGGCCGATTGACCGTTAGAGTGGCGACGCGGTCCGAAACCTCCAGCGTCAGGAATTTGAAGGACATGGAGAGGTATTTGTTGATAGATTTGCGGCTGCCGGCGGCTTTGATCCCGGTGCCGGCGAAGGCGGCGATTGCTGCTCAAATCTACCCAGAAAGTTTGCTCTCGGGCGACGCATAAATGGCGCGAAAATGGATCGTTCGTGAAGGCTCCAAAGCCCGCGGATTTCGATACGTTGGGCCCAACGGTCGCGCCGTAGGCGACAAGGCGCACCTGGAGCGCATAGACAAGCTCCGCATTCCGCCGGCGTGGCGTGACGTGCACGTGTCGACCGATCCACGGTCGGCGATCCAGGTGTGGGGCTTCGACGCGCGCGGGCGCAAGCAGTACAAGTACCACGCGCGCGCAGTCGAGAAGGGTGAGCTCCGCAAATACTACCGGGTGCGCCAGATGGCGCGCGATCTCCCGACAATTCGCGCCAGAATCATGCGCGATTTCCGCCGCAAGGGACTTTCCAAGGACAAGGTGTGCGCCGGTATCGTGCGCCTGATCTCGCAGGGATTCTTCCGGGTGGGAAGCGAGCGGTACCAGAAGGAGAACAACACCTTCGGCATCACTACGATGCGGAAGTCCCACGCTGTGGTATTAGACGAGAACACAGTGGAATTCGAGTACCGTGGCAAGAGATCGATAACGCAGCGGAACGTCGTCGATGGTAAGGACCTCGCGCGATTCGTCACCCACCTGCTCGAGACGCCGGGGCCGAGGCTGTTCAGGTACCTCGAGGACGGCAAGTGGCAGAACGTGGACTCGGGCGACGTCAACGACTACATCGAGCGAATCGCCAACTTCCCGTATACGGCGAAGGACTTCAGAACCTGGGGCGGGACTCTCCGCGCGGCGACGGTGCTGGCCGAGCTGGGGAAGGGGAAGAGCCAGACCGAGCGCAAGAAGAACGTCGTCACGGCGGTGCGTCTTGTTGCGGCCGAGCTGGGCAACACCCCTACTATATGTAGGAAGTCCTACGTGCATCCGGTAATCGTGATGCGGTATCTGCGGAGCGGCACTACTATTACGCTTCCGACTCGCGCGACGGCATCGGTCAACGGGGTGGGACATGCGCCGGAGGAGAGTGCATTGATCGAATTTCTCGACGAGTATTTTCCAGAGCGGCGCAAGGAGCCCAGGGTCGAATGAAATACGTTCTCGCGATCGACCAGGGTACCACTGGCACGACTGCCCTCGTTCTCGGCGCCGACGGCAAAATCGCGGGCCGCGGCTACCAGGAGATCACCCAGCACTATCCGCAACCCGGCTGGGTGGAGCACGACGCCGAAGAGATTCTGGAGCGCACGCTGATCGCTGCGCGCGAAGCGATCTCGGCGAGTCGTGTCTCGCCCGACGTCATCGGCATCACCAACCAGCGCGAGACGATCGTCGTGTGGCATCGCGACACCGGGAAGCCGCTAGCTCGCGCGATCGTGTGGCAGGATCGGCGCACGACGGAACGGTGCGCGGAGCTGAAAGGAAAAACCACGATGATCGCCGAGCGGACCGGACTGCGTCCTGATCCGTATTTCTCCGCGACCAAGCTCGAATGGCTTCTCAAGAGGCCGGAGATCGCGTTCGTCGCGCGAAATGGACGATTGCTCGCCGGCACGATCGACACGTGGTTGATATGGAAGCTCACCGGCGGACGCGTGCACGCGACAGATCCGACGAACGCGTCGCGTACGCTTTTGTTCGACATCGAGCGACTGCGGTGGAGCAAGGAGTTGTGCGCTCTCTTTCACGTCCCGATCGAGATTCTTCCCGAGGTCAGGCCGTCAGCGGGAGATTTCGGGAAAACAGTCACCTCTTTCTTCGGTAAAGCGCTCCCGATCACCGGCGTTGCCGGGGATCAACAGGCTGCCCTGTTCGGGCAGGGCTGCTGTGGTCCAGGCGCAGCGAAGAATACGTATGGAACGGGCGCGTTTCTCCTCCTCAACACCGGCAAGACTGTTCCCAAGCCCGGTGAGGGATTGCTGGCCACCGTCGCGTGCGACGAGAACGGGCGCGCCGCCTACGCGCTCGAGGCTTCGATCTTCGTCGCGGGCGCGGCG
>DATCPG010000360.1:0-3812 GCA_036570225.1 Gemmatimonadaceae bacterium
CATAGAGCGCCTGGAGCGCCCGCGCGCGAGCGCGCGACTCAATCCGCATCGTCTGGTTCGAGCCGGTCGTACAGGTCGATCATCTCGAGCGTCGCGACCGCCGCGTCCCAACCCTTGTTTCCGTGCGCGCCACCCGCGCGCGCCTCAGCCTGTTCGTCGGTGTCGCAGGTCAAAACGCCGAATCCGATCGGCGTTTCCGAATCCGCGCTGACTGTAGCCAAGCCACGCGACGCTTCGCCGGCGATGTAATCGAAGTGCGCCGTCTCACCACGGATGACCGCGCCAACGGCGACGAGACCGTCGTAGCGCTCGTTCGCGAGAAGCCAGCGCGCGGCGATGGGAAGCTCCCATGCTCCCGGAACCCAAACGACGTCGATGTCCTCGAAGAGGACGCCGTACTTGAGCAGTGCCTCGAGCGCGCCATCGACCAGCTTCTTTACAATCGGCTCGTTGAATCGGCTGGCAAGGACGACCATGCGCCGCCCGGCACCGCTGGGCAGTCCGGCGAATTCAGGCATTTACGACGCGAACAGGTGTCCGAGCTTGGCTCGCTTGGCTTCGAGGTAGCTGGAGTTCTCGTCGTGCGCAATCGATATGATGGGCACGCGCTCATCGATGGTCAGACCGTAGCCCTCGAGTCCAACCAGCTTGCGTGGATTGTTCGTGATCGGTCTGATGGTTCGCAGGCCGAGGTCGAGCAGTATCTGGGCGCCAATTCCATAATTGCGAAGATCCGGCTTGAACCCAAGTCTCTCATTGGCTTCAACCGTATCGATTCCCTGATCCTGGAGCTCGTATGCCTTGAGCTTGTTGAGGAGACCGATGCCACGCCCCTCCTGATCGAGATACACGATCACACCCTTCCCTTCCTTGGCGATCATTTTCATCGCGGTCTCTAGCTGCCACCCGCAATCGCAGCGGAGCGAATGGAAGACGTCACCCGTCAGACACTTCGAGTGCATTCTCACGAGCACGCTCGAGTCCGGACCAACGTCGCCGAATACGAGCGCGATGTGCTCGTGCTTGTCGACGTCGTTCCCGTAACCGAGCACGCGCCATACTCCCACGTCGGTGGGGAGCCGTGCCTCGGCGACTCTGTGCACGAGCCGCTCGGTCTGCAGCCGGTGCGCGACCACCTGCGCAACCGTGATGAAGGTCAGGCCGTGTTGCGCGGCGAATCGCTCGAGCTCCGGCCGACGCGCGCTCGATCCGTCTTCACTGAGGATCTCGCAGACGACGCCGGCCGGGGCAAGTCCGGCGAGACGGGCTAGATCAACCGCCGCCTCGGTGTGTCCGACACGCTGTAGCACGCCACCATCCCGGGCCCGAAGCGGAGGAACGTGTCCCGGGCGACGCAGATCGGAAGGCACCGTCTTGGGATCGACCGCGACCTGAATGGTTTTGGCGCGATCCTGCGCGCTCACACCAGTGGTGACGCCGAAGCGCTCGTCCGCATCGATGGTCATCGTGAACGCGGTTCGAAACTCTTCGGTGTTGGTCTCGGTCTGTTGCGGAAGATCGAGATGGTCGGCGCGATCGCCGGTGAGAGCGAGGCAGATCCAGCCGCCCGCTTTGCGAATCATGAAGTTGATGAGCTCGGGCGTGACGAGCTGCGCGGCGCAGATGAGATCGCCTTCGTTCTCGCGATCCTCGTCGTCCGCGACGATGATAAGCTTGCCGGCTTTGATATCGGCAATGGCCTGCTCGACTGTTCCGAACTCCATATCCTCTAATGCTCCAGCGAGAAATCCGTCATGGAATTTACCGCGGATGCCTCGCGCAGGTAGGGCTCGAGCAGGCGCCGCACGTGTTTGGCAATCACATCGGCCTCTACGTGCACCCTGCTTCCAGCTCTCAGATCGCCCAGTGTGGTGTGTTTCAAAGTGTAGTCGATCAACGAAAGCTGGAGTCCGCCGGCCTTGAGCTCATTCACGGTGAGGCTGACGCCATCGACGGCGATCGAGCCGTGGAGCACGAAAAGGGGTTCGAGGGAAGCGGGAAGCGACAGATCGATCAGGACAGCGTCGCCAGCGAGATCCCGCGCTATGACGACTCCCACAGAATCCACGTGGCCCTGCACGATGTGGCCACCGAGACGGTCGGCCGCGCGCAACGACCGCTCCAGATTCACGCGCGTGCCACTCTTCCAGCCTCCAATCGTCGTCCGCTCGAGGGTGGTGAGCACCGCGGCCACCTCGAACCAGCCTGGCCCGAAATCCCGGACGGTGAGACACGCGCCATTCACCGCGATGCTCTCGCCCGCTGCGAGATCGTCGAAGGATGCACGGACGCGAAGCTCGCGCCCGGCATCCGTCTGCCGCACGCTCTCAACCTCGCCAACCTGCTCGATCAAACCGGTGAACATATCAAGCCTCTCGCAACGCGTACTCCGTCATCACATCTTCGCCAAATTCGGCGCGGCGCACTACACGGGCGCTTTGCAACTCCTTTTTCAAAGAGTCGGACAGCTCGTCGAACGGGCTAAGACCGCCCGCGCCAAGTGTGACCGGTGACTGAAAGATAACCAGTCTGTCCACCAGGCCCTGTCGCATGAACTCCCGGGCGACGCGAGCCCCGCCCTCGACCATGAGATGGTGCACGTCGAACCCGCGCAGCGCTTGCAGGGCGGCCGGCAGATCCTCGGCCTCGAAAACATCCACGCCGGCGTTGTGAAGCGCCGCAAGCCGAGCGACGGGAGGATGGTGTCCGAAGATCACTGTGGGCGTCTCCTTCGCGGTTCGAACGAGCACGGAATCGAGCGGGGTCTCCGCGCTTCTGTCGAATATGACACGCATCGGAGCGACGCGTGGACGTATCGACCCGCGAGCGGTCAGCTGTGGATCGTCGGCCCGCACCGTTCCGAGTCCGACCGCAATCGCATCGACATTCGCACGCAACCGCTGGACTTCGTTTCGCGAGAGCTCGTTGCTGATCCACCGACCCCCTCCGGAAGGGTCATTCATCTTGCCGTCGCTCGACAGAGCGAGCTTGAGCGTCACCCACGGTCGCGAGGAATTCGCGGCCGAAAAGAAAAACGGTGCATTGAGCTCGAGAGCGGCAGCTTCTTCCACACCGAAGTCGACCTGCACCCCGTAGTCGATCAGGTGGCGCGCGCCCCCGCCCGCGAGCGCCGTAGGGTCGGCCGCGGCGATCACAACTCGCTGGACCCTGGCCTGAAGAATCACCTCTGTGCAAGGCGGGGTCTTGCCAAAATGATTGCAGGGCTCGAGCGTGACATACATGGTGGATCCGCGCGCACGATCGCCGGCCGCCTTGAGAGCAACGACCTCACCGTGCGGCTCGCCAAAGCTCGCGTGATAGCCTTCGCCGACGACGGTGCCGTCCCTAACGACAACAGCGCCGACCATTGGGTTCGGCGCTGTTTGTCCCCAGCCTAGCTGGGCGAGGGCCAGCGCGTGACGCATGAATTCTGCGTCGCGCGCATCATTAGAAGCCGAATCGAGCTCCGACCGATCCGTAGATTCTGGAATCGGCTGCCTGCTTGCCATTGAAGGTGTTGTACGTGTTGATCGTGCCACCGGATACCTGTCCAATTTCGCCGGTCAGCTTGAAAAGCAGAAGGTTCATCGACAAATCGGCAAACACGTTGGTCCGGGTCAGGTTCTGTGAAAGGTTCACCGGACCCGCATTGGCTGCGGACGTCGGCGGAACTGTTCTGGCGGCGACGTGAGCGCTGATCTGCGTGGACGCGTCGTACCTATCCTGGCCGAACCCCGCGGCAAGCCCGAAGAGAATGAGGCTCTTGCTCGCGACAACCCGCCAGGCGTTGCTCTTGAGGCTGAGGTTATTGA
>DATCPG010000361.1:0-8311 GCA_036570225.1 Gemmatimonadaceae bacterium
TGTGTCGTCTATGTGGGTGATGGCGAACGTGTTCGAGTCGGATCTGGCAGCAGTTCGAAAGGGCGCGAGCGCCATGATAACCACCGACGCCGGCAAGTACCCGATCCCGGGGATCGTCGACAACGTCGCGGATCTGGTCGATCCAAACACCAAGGCGACGGCGGTGCGAATCGTAGCGCGGAATCCGAACGGCCTTCTCAAGCGCGATATGTTCGTCCGAGTGGCGATCCAGGCCGACGCACAACAATCCGGATTCCTGGTGCCGACGTCCGCCGTGCTCAGAAACGAAGAGAACCTTCCCTTCGTTTTTGTCGCCCTGCCAAATGGAGGATTCAACCGGCGTCAAATCACCCTGGGTCCGCGCGTCGGAGATGGCTATCAGGTGCTTTCGGGTCTCGCGGCTGGGGATAAGGTCGTCACAGACGGGGCGTTGTTCCTTCAGTTCGCGGAGAGTCAGTGACCGCACCACCGGACTCGCCGGAACCGCAACCCGTGGTGGAAAAGCCGAATCGCGTCCACCGGTTCGTCACGGCGGCGCTGGCGCAACCTATTCTAGTCGCGATTTTCACAATTGGTCTCGTTGTCGTCGGGTTGTGGTCATTCTTCAGGTTGCCGGTCGATGCGTACCCCGATATCTCACCGCCTCGCGTCGAGATCGTGACTCAGTGGCCTGGTCACGCGGCGGAGGAGGTCGAGCGGCTAATCACAGTGCCCATCGAGACAGGGATGAACGGTTTGCCCGGCCTGGAGGTGATGAGATCGGTTTCCCTCTACGGACTCTCGAGCGTTCGGTTGACCTTTGAGGACGGTACGGACTACTACTTTGCGCGCCAGCAGGTATTCGAGAGAGTTCCTGATCTTTCACTTCCGTCTGGCGTCAGTCCTGGGGTCTCGCCGCTCTTCTCGCCGTCGGGGTTAATCTACCGATACGTGATCGAGAGTCCGGACCGCTCGCCGATGGACCAAAAGATCATTCAGGACTGGGTACTCGAGAAGCAATACAAGTCGGTGCCGGGTGTCGCAGACATGTCTTCGCTCGGCGGGCTGACGATGCAGTATCAGGTGCTGCTCGATCCAACGCGGCTCGCCGGCGCCGGGCTTTCCGTTGCTGCGGTCGCGACAGCACTAGGAGCGAACAATGGTAATGCCGGCGGCGGATTCTACTCCGAGGGCGGGCAATTCTATTACGTGCGCGGATTGGGGCGCCTCTCCACTCCAGAGGACATCGGCAACGTAGTGCTCGCTGTGCACAATGGGACGCCGGTGCTGGTCAAGGATGTCGGAGAAGTCGTAATCGGGAGTGCGCCGCGTCTTGGGCAATTCGGCTTCAACGACAAAGACGACGCCGTCGAAGGCGTCATCCTGATGCGCACTGGAGAACAGGCGCAGACGGTACTCAAGGCGGTGCAAGAGAAGACCAACGCGCTTAACAGCTCGATTCTGCCGAAGGACGTGAAGATCAAGCCGTTCTACGATCGGAGTGATTTGATCCGGCTCACGACGCGGACTGTCGAGAACAATCTTCTGCGCGGCATCCTGCTCGTGATCGTGGTGCTGATCTTTTTTCTCAACGATGTCCGGTCGGGCCTGATCATCGCCGTGACGATTCCTCTTTCGCTTTTCTTTGCGTTCATTTGCCTCGACCTTCGTCACATCCCCGCCAACCTTCTCTCGATAGGAGCCATCGATTTCGGACTACTCGTGGACGGCGCGGTGGTCATGGTGGAGAACATCCACCGCCGGCTGGCTCACCGCGCGCCTGGCGAATCCATTCGCCACGTCATCGCCAGCGCAGCGGGCGAGGTCGACCGTCCGATTGTCTATGCGAGGGCAGTGATCATCGCGGGGTTTCTGCCGATCTATGTGCTGTCTGGCCCATCCGGCCGATTGTTCCGGCCGATGGCGGATACCACGATCTTCGCTCTCATCGGCGCGTTGCTGGTCACGCTGGCGGTCATGCCGGTGCTGGCGGGGTGGGTCCTTCGAGGGGGCGTCAAGGAAAAGCGCAATCGCGCCTTCGAATGGATCCTCGCCCGTTACGAGCGGTCGCTCGATTGGGCACTGTCGCACCGGAAACAAACCCTGATTGGATCAATTGCAATCTTCGCAGTATCGGTCTTGATCGCAGCGGGGATCGGCGCCGAGTTCATGCCGCACCTCGATGAAGGCGCTCTGTGGGTCCGCGCAACGATGCCCTACACGATCTCGTTCGAGGAGTCGTCGCGGATAGTCCCGCAGATCCGAACTATTCTTCGTTCATTTCCCGAAGTTACAGACGTGGCGTCGGAGCACGGGAGAGCCGACGATGGCACCGATCCGACGGGGTTCTTCAACGCCGAGTTCTACGTCGGGCTCAAGCCCTACGGAGAATGGAATGGCAGGTATCGCTCGAAAGCCGAGCTGATTGCGGCGATCGACCAGAAGCTCGCGACTTTTCCGGGCGTGACGTTCAACTATACGCAGCCCGCCGAAGACGCGGTCGACGAGGCTGAGACCGGGCTCAAGAGCTCTCTCGACGTCAAGATATTCGGACCGGATCTCAGCGTTCTGGAGCAGAAGGGAAGTGAGATCAAGCGCGTGCTTTCAGGCGTGGACGGAATAACGTCTGTCACTCTCGTCCAGGAGCTTGGTCAACCCAGTCTCACGGTCGCCGTTGATCGCAACAAGATTGCGCACTATGGGTTGAATGTCGCCGACGTGAACGGTTTGATCGAGGCGGCGGTCGGAGGCACGGCGGCCACGCAGGTCGTGCAGGGTGAGCGGCTGTTCGACCTCGTCGTGCGACTGGCGCCCCAGTTCCGGGAAACGCCGGAAGAGATCGGGAATATTCTGATCTCGACGCCGAGCGGTGGCCAGGTGCCGCTCCGCGAGGTGGCCGACATTCAGATCTCGAATGGCGCGGCTTTCATCTATCGCCAGGACAATTCCCGGTACATCGGAGTCCAATATTCAGTGGAAGGACGGGATCTGGCGAGCGCAGTTCAGGACGGGAGGAAACAGGTCGCTGCCAAAGTGGTGATGCCTGGTGGGTACCGGATACTCTGGGGCGGAGAATACGAGGAATACACGGCATCCAGAAAGCAGCTCACCGTCGTTCTCCCGCTGACGCTCATATTGATTTTTATCCTTCTGTTCGGGCTCTACGGAAACTTCCTGTTTCCGTTCATCACAGTCGCGGGCGTGATACTCTCGGCTCCGATCGGCGGTCTGCTGGCTCTGGCGATCACGGGAACACCGTTCTCGGTTTCATCGGGGATCGGCTTTCTCGCGCTGTTCGGCGTGTCGGTCCAGACGGCAGTGGTCTACATCTCGTATGCCAACGAGCTTCGCCTGGCGGGCGACGGAATCATCGATGCTACGCGGAGGGCAGCACTGCTGCGACTCAGGCCGATCATGATGACCGCGCTCGTCGCCGCGCTGGGCCTCCTTCCAGCAGCGCTATCGAACAGTGTCGGCTCAGACTCGCAGCGTCCGTTCGCGCTGGTGATCGTAGGCGGCCTGTTCTCGCGTCTTCTGATCAGCGTACTTCTGATGCCCGTTCTGTACGCGATGGTCGCCAAGGAGGACGATCACCTGGAGGTCTAGCTGAGTCGTGCAACCTTCCGCACACAGCGTCGTCTTCGCAGGGACGGCTTCAACGCTCTAGACATCCACCTCTCCGAACAAAAAAACTGCTCCATATATGATCGAGATCTCGCCCGAAACAGTTGCGCAGCTTCTTTACCTCGTGCACGACGATCCAGAGGAGCTCCAGGAAGCACTTGGCGAGCTGCGGCCGCCCGATATCGCCGAGGCATTGCGAGAGCTGCCGCCTGAGGCGGCGGCGAAGGTGATGGCGTCGCTTCCGTTCGAAATGGCGGTGCAGGTCTTCGACGAGCCGGAGCTGACACGACACCGCTGCGCGATCATCCAGCACATCGATCACTCTCGGGTCGGCAAGCTCATCGAAGCGATGTCCGCCGACCAGCAGGCAGACCTGTTCCGCGAAGTCCCGGCGGAAGAGCGACCGCGCCTGCTCGGCACTGTGAACGAGTCGACCCGCGCCGCGCTCAAGAGGCTTCTTCAGTATCCGGCAAACACCGCCGGCGGAATCATGACGACGGAGTTCGTCAGCATTTCGTCCGACTGGACGGTGGACCAGGCACTGCGGCTGATCAGTGAGGTCGGTGGACGGAAGGAGACTGTCTACGCGATTTACGTTGTCGATCCGGAGACGCAGACGCTCGTCCACGTTGTGTCGCTGCGCGAGCTCCTCACCGTGCCGCGCGACGAGAACGTGCTCGAAGTCGGCAGTCGTCGCGCGCCGCTGACGGTTGCCGCGGACACAGACCGGGAAGAAGCCGCGCGACTGATCTCGAAATACAATCTGCTCGCGGTGCCCGTGATCGACGATCTGCGCCGCATACTCGGCATCGTCACGGTCGACGACGTGATCGATACACTGGTCGAGGAACAGACGGAGGACGTCCAGCGCTTCGGCGGTATGGAAGCCCTCGACGCTCCCTATATGGAGATCAGCTTCCTCGACATGATCCGGAAGCGCGCCGGGTGGCTGTGCGCGCTCTTTCTGAGTGAGATGCTCACTGCCACCGCAATGCAGCGCTTTCAGGGAGAGATCGAGCATGCCGCGGTGCTCGCGATGTTCATCCCGCTCGTCATGAGCTCCGGCGGCAACTCCGGATCCCAGGCGACATCGCTCGTGATCCGGGCTCTCGCGCTACAGGAATTGAAGCTCCGCGACTGGTGGCGCATCGCCGTCCGCGAGCTCCCGACCGGGCTCGTGCTCGGTGCGATCCTCGGCATCATCGGGTTTACCCGAATCGTGGTGTGGCAGGACCTGCACATCTTCGACTACGGCTCGCATTACATGCTGCTGGCAATCGCGGTGGGATTCTCGCTCGTCGGAATCGTGGCGTTCGGATCTCTGGCTGGATCGATGTTGCCGTTCCTGCTGAAGCGCATCGGCTTCGACCCTGCGAGCGCTTCGGCGCCGTTCGTGGCAACGCTGGTGGACGTCACCGGGCTGGTGATCTATTTCTCGGTGGCCTTCATGGTCCTTCGCGGAACTCTGCTTTAGACGGACGGGCGACATTTGACTGCCGCTCGGCTGGCTACTATGACGAGGGTTATACGGATGCTCCGGGATGGGTGCCGGATGCTCCGGATCTGCTTCGCTTGGCGGTAGAGGTCCGTTCGATTCGCCGGGATTTTTTGGGAACTGCCGCTCGGGAAGCTACCGTCGAAATCAGAGCCCTTCGCCGAGACAAATAACAAAAAAGATTACGGACCGCCTTTAGGAACTGTGGCGTCTCACGGAGCAATCCGGCCAATCCGCCAAATCCGTCCAAACCTTTGAACCCTGTGGCCAGCCCGAGCGGAAGTTCATCGCGCTGCGCGCAGCCACTCGGCCGGATCCACCGCTGGCCCGCCGCGCCTGATCTCGAAGTGCAGATGCGATCCGAGGGCCGGATCACTGATGCCCACGGTGCCCAACGCCTGACCTTTGATCACTCGCGTGCCTTTCTTCACGTCTATCCTTTCGAGCGAGCCGTACACCGAGTAATCGCCGCCGCCGTGCTCGAGAATGACAGTGTTTCCGTAGGTGCCCATCGCTCCCGCATAAGCGACCGTTCCTGCGGAGACGGATTTCACCGGCGTGCCCTCGGGAGCGCCGATCCCGATTCCGTTCCACCGCGTCGTCGTGTTGTTCGGATTTACGAATCTTCCGAAGCGATACAGGAACACACCGGTGACGGGCCAATCCAGCCTTCCGATGTCCGTCGTGCGGATGGAGCTGGGCGACAGCGGTGCCGCTCCGCCTCGCCCGGACGCTTTCCGGCGCTCCGCTTCGAATGAAGCGATGAAATTATTGAGCCGCGCCTCGCTCTTCTCCAGCTCGGCCAGTCGCGCTTTCGTGCGCTTCGCATCCTGCTGCACGCGCGAGAGGTTGCGCGCCTGGAGCGTCTCCAGCTCGGCGAGCCGACCCGCCTCCTGTTCCTTCAACGCGCGGTTCTCGATCACGCTGTTCTGGAGCCGCACGAGCTGAACGCGCTGCGCTTCCATCTTGTCGTGGAGCTCGTCGAGGCGGTGAACGAGACCCTTGTCTCTCAACGCCAGCAGATGGAGGTATTTGTAGCGCGCGACGAGCTGCGCGACCGACTGCGCGGAGAACAGCACTTCCGCGGAATACAGGGGCCCCCTCTTGTAGATCTCGATGAGGCGTCGTTGGAGAACCGTGCGCTTCATGCTGGCTTCGCGCTGCGACTTCTCGAGGTCGCTGGTGGTGGTTTTGACTTCGTCCGTGATTGCAACGAGCTGCTGGTCGAGGGAGCTCACCATCCGCGCCGTCGCATCGTGCTGCTTGTCGAGAAGATTCACCTCGTCGCGGAGCTCGTGCGCGGTGTTCTGGAGGCCGCTCATCTTCTTCTCGAGCTCGTCACGCTCCGCGCGTATCCGCGCCAGCTCGTCACGCTGTGCGTTGACGCGCGCTTCCGCATTGTCGGTCTGCTGAGCGGGAAGGCGAGGCGCGAGGAGCAGGCAGCAGCAGAGGCCCAGCCATGGTGCCCGGATCAGACTCGGCGTAGGTGTCTCCCCACCGACACGAGCGACCCGAGCACTCCCATGAACGCGCCACCGACTACGCCGAGAAAGATCATCTCGCGATCGAAGAAAATTGTCTGGATGAAGTATTCGTTGACCACGCGGTTCGCTACCCAGACGAAAACCAGCGCCAGCAAGCCACCCAGAACCCCTTTCACCAGCCCGTCGATGAGAAATGGAAGGCGGATGAACATGTCTGTCGCGCCGACCAGTCTCATTATCGATATCTCCTTCGCCCGGGCGAGCACCGTCATGCGGATCGTTGCGCCTATGATGATGATGGCGACTGCAGCGAACGCGATCCCGAGTGCGAGGCCGGCGACGGTGGCGATATTCCGAAGGCGATAGAGCTTGGCGACCCACTCTTCGCCGTAGCGGACGTCGTCGACGAAGTGGTACGTCCTGATGCGGTCGGCGACAGACTTCACTGTGGCGGGATCGCGCATTCCCGACTTCAGGTACACTTCAATGGAGGCCGGCAGCACGCCCGCCTCGAAGACATCGGCGAACTCGCCCATTTCCTTTCTGGCGCGCTCGAGCGCCTGCTCCTGCGAGACGTACGCCACGCGAGCGACTTCCGGAAATTCGCCGATGTCCTTCATCGCCGCCGCTACCGATTCGATCTCGGTGCTGTCGCCGAGGAAGGCGCGCACCTCGACGCGCTCTTCAACCTGCTCTAATGCCTTCCGGATATTTATTGCGACCAGACCGAACAGTCCGAACGCAAAAAGCGAGAACGCGATCGTCACGACGCCCAGAACGCTGAGAAGGGGCGCACGACGCGATGCGGTCAGCGCTTCCCGTACTGATCGCACTAGCTCTTCTCTCGCGTATCGGCGGCAGCTTCCACTTCGGCCATCGTCGGATCGGAGGGCCGGGGCGCCAGAGGAGATTCAGCGGAGTCGAAAACCAGTCGGCCGTGATTGAGCTCGATCGTCCGATAATTCGATCGGCGCACCAGATCGAGGTCGTGGGTCGCCATGATGACCGCCGTTCCCGATGCATTGATGTCGCGCAGAAGCTGAAAGACACCGCGCGTGGCGCGCTCATCGAGGTTGCCGGTCGGCTCGTCGGCGATGAGCACGAATGGGTCGTTGATGAGAGCGCGTGCGATTGCGACGCGCTGTTGCTCGCCACCCGACATCTCGCGTGGATAGCTCGTGGCTTTCGAGGCTAGCCCAACCTGGGTCAGGGCGCGCGACACCTTCGCGGCGATAGCTGGTTTGGGAGCGCCGGTCACCTCGAGCGCGAACCTCACGTTCGCCTCCGCTGTTCGATCCTCGAGGAGCCGGAAATCCTGAAACACGATTCCCAGCCTGCGTCGCAGCCGGGAGATCTCGCGGCCCCGCGCAGTCAGGGAGCTGACGCCATTGACCCAGACCTCGCCGTGGTTCGGCTTGTCGTCCATGTACAGCAGCTTGAGGATCGTCGTCTTGCCGGATCCACTGGGGCCGGTGAGGAAGACGAACTCCCCCTTCCTCACCTGAAAGCTCACCTCGGCGAGAGCGGTACCGGAGCGCGGGTATTCCTTGGCGACGTCGGTGAGGCGAATCATGGCTACTGCTGAAGCGCCTGCTCTATGTCGGCGATCAGATCCTCGGCGTTTTCAATGCCGACGCTCACCCGAAGGAAGCCGTCAGGAATTCCGATTCTCGACCGCTCCTCGGGCGTCAGGTGCTCGTGAGAGCTGTAGCGCGGCTCGATCACGAGG
>DATCPG010000362.1:0-8777 GCA_036570225.1 Gemmatimonadaceae bacterium
GCCGTACACTCCCTTCCGCTCCTCGCTCGGCCCCACGCCAATTCGCAGCCGCGGGTACTCCTGGTTGCCGAGCGCAGCTTCGACGCTCTTCAATCCGTTGTGGCCGCCGGCACTTCCGCGCGCGCGAATCCGAAAGCGTCCAACCGGTATCTGCACTTCGTCGACGACAACGAGCAGATCTTTCGAAGCACTCCAGAACGGGCGGCGCACGTAATTCTTCAGCACCTGGCCGCTGAGGTTCATGTACGTCTGTGGCTTGACGAGCTTCACCTTGACGCCGGCGACAACGCCATTGGCAGCGTGCGAATCGCCGTCTTTTTTCCAGCCGTCAAAATGCCAAACGTCGGCGAGGTGGTCGATCAACCACCAGCCGACGTTATGCCTTGTCGCCGCGTACTCTCGGCCCGGATTGCCGAGGCCGAGTATGACTTTCAAGGATTATCCGATAATCACTTCTTGCCGGACGACTCGCCGCCCTTCTTGCCAGACGAATCCTCGCCGCCCTCACCTTCCTCCTCCTCACCGAGGCCCTTGCCGATGACTTCGGGCTCGGCGGCAACACCTTCGGCGCCTTCCACAGTCTCGACTGCGGCCGTCTCTTCGATCACCGCGCGGGGGGCGGCCAACACGGCGACCGACGTCTCCGGATCATCGAGAACTTCGACGCCTTCCGGCACCTTCAGATCGCTGATGTGCACCGAGTCGCCGATCACCATGTTGGTGACATCGTACTCGACGTGATCGGGGATATTGGACGGATCGACTTCGATCTCGATCTCACGCAGAGTCTGGTCAAGAACTCCGCCCTCGAGGCGGACGCCCTCGGGAATTCCCTGAAGCAGGATCGGGATGCTGACCGTGACCTTCTCTCCGGCGACGAGCGCCTGGAAATCGACGTGAAGGATCTGCCGTCTGATCGGGTGCCGCTGGATCTCGCGAATCAGCGTCTTTGCAGTTGCGCCGCCGACCGAGACCTCGATCACGGTGCTCTCCGCCTGAATGTGGCCGAGCATCTTGTCGAGATCGCGCGCGTTGAGCGAAAGAGCCTGCGGCTCGCGGCCGTGCCCGTAGATCACAGCGGGAATCTCGCCCTTGCTGCGAAGTGTGCGTGCCGCGCCCTTTCCAGTATCTTCGCGAGCGGTAGCGGTGAATGAAACGATTGCCATGACTAGTTCTTCCCTGTAGGCGCGGACAATCTGTCGAACGCCCATTCGATAAAGTCCAAAACTGCTGCCGCGAACTCTTTCGCGACTTTCTCGATCACGTCAAGCATCTGAACCTCTACTGCTCGAACAGTGAGCTCACCGACTGCTCACTGTGAATGTAGCGAATTGCCTTCGACAACAGCTCGCCTACCGACAACACATGCAAGGCCGCGAATCTCTTTTCAGGCGGGATCATGACCGTATCGGTCACCGTCACTTCCTTGATTGGAGCCTTGCTCAACCTTTCGACAGCCGGTCCTGACATCAAGGCGTGGGTGGCACAAACGTATACGTCCCGCGCGCCCAGATTCTTCAGTGCTATTGCCGCCTCGGATACCGTGCCCGCCGTGTCGATCATGTCGTCGGTGAGCAAGCAATCCCTTCCCTCTACTTCACCGACGACGTTGACGACTTCCGAAACGTTCGGCTTCGGCCGTCTCTTGTCGATGATCGCCAGCGAGCCGTTCAGCCTCTTGGCGAACCCCCTCGCCATTTTCGCCGATCCCACGTCGGGAGCGACGACAACGAGGTCGTGCAGATTCTTCTTTCTGTAGTGCGAAACAAAAACTGGCGCCGCGTACAGGTGATCTACCGGAACATCAAAGAACCCCTGCAGCTGGTGCTGATGAAAATCGATTCCCAGAACACGGTTTGCACCGGCCACCGTGATCATGTTCGCCAGCAGCTTCGCCCCAATCGCCACCCGCGGCTGGTCCTTTCGGTCCTGCCTCGAGTATCCGTAGTACGGCATCACGCAGGTGATGCGCGCTGCTGAAGCCCGTCTTGCCGCGTCGATCAGGAGCAGCAGCTCCATGATGTTTTCGGCCGGCGGATTTGTCGGCTGCACGATGAAGACGTCGTTCCCTCTGACGTTCTCGTCGATGCGGACGAAGATCTCGCCGTCGGCAAAGCGGGTGACCGTCGTCTTGCAGAACGGCACATCCAGCGTTTGCGCGATCTCAGCGCACAGATCCGGATTTCCGGGCCCGGCGATGAGCTTGAAGCCATGAGCGGGTTCGGATAATCCGTCCATGCAGCCTTACAAGTTAAGTGACTATGGGGACTTAGGTCAATTGCCCCTGGTGGATTCGAACCACCATTACCGGATCCAAAGACCGATGTCCTGCCATTGGACGAAGGGGCAGCGGGAACGGAAAGCTAGTCCAGAAGCTCCACGGGGACAACGCTCTCGGCGGTGCGAGTGATGATCCGTTTGGTGCCCTCGGGAATCTCCAGCGCCGGAACCTCGGCTTCCGAATCCTGCGCCCGCGTTGCAACGCCCACGATCTTGAATACGGTCGATCCCGACCCGCTCATCCTATAGAAGAGACCATGCCGCGCGCCGCGCGAGAGGAGCGCATCGATCTCCTTGTGTCGCGTCCTCATTAAGGGCTCGAAATCGTTGACGGAGTTTTTCGCGGCCGAATCCCAGTCGCGAAACATCTCTGTCGTCAGTTGCGGGCCGGGGCCGGTGTAAGGACCGCGCGCCTCGTCGAGCAGCGCGTAGGCCTCGCCCGTGTCGATCCCAAAGGGCGGCAGAAAAAGCTGAACGTCCCGCGACGGCAGTGGCGTGAGCCGCAAGAGTTTTTCGCCGCGTCCCCAGGAAATGGCCATCACATTGTCGCTTGCCAGGAACGGTGTGTCGGAACCGACACTACCAGCCAACCGGAGAAGCTTCTCGGTAGCCAGCGGTTTACTGGAGAGCGCATTCAGGATCTGCAGCACCGCCGCGGCGTCCGCGCTTCCGCCTCCCAGACCACCACCGATGGGCACGTTCTTCGCGATCTCGATCTCGAAACCTTTCGGCCAACCGGTCTCGTTGGCGAATAACTCCGCGGCGCGGTAGGCGAGATTCTCTTCGGGGCGCTTGTCGCGCATCTCGAAGCAGCGCAGCGAACGTGCGCCACGCGTGGTGCGGATTTCCACGTCATCGCCGAGATCGAGGCGAAGAAACACGGTCTCGATCGAGTGGTAACCGTCGGCCTCTTTCCCTAAAACCCGGAGCGCGAGATTGATCTTCGCCTGCGCGATCATGCGCCCCGCGCGCCCGCTCACGCGCCCGAGTCGCCCGACGCCTGAAGGTCGCGAAGCTTGACGCCCAGGCGGATGAAGTAGTAGGCGCCGATGAGCGTGATCGGAACGAAAGAGAACAGGTGGTACCCGATTGCCCATGTCGCGGCTTGCTGTCGTCCAACGCCGTAGACAGAAAGTCCTTCGATCGACATGTACTCGAACACTCCGAAGAATCCCGGAGCCGAAGGCACAGCGGTGCCCAGGGCGATGAATGCCTGAAGAAAAAGCGCCGCAGAAAACGGCGCCGCAATCCCGACGGCCTTGAACGCGAGCCAGATTCCGAAACCGTTCAGCAGCCAGTGAGCCATCGACCATCCGAACACCGTCGCAAAACGCCGGGGTGAGCGGAGAACGCTCAGCCCATTGATGAATGTTTCTAGAATGCGACGTCCTCGCGCCTCCACCGACGGCGACACCTGCCTCGCGAACACCTCGAACAGTCGGAGCAGCTGGGCCGGGAAAAAGATGAGAGCGTAGGTGCCAAGCAGGAGAACCAGAACGACAGCGCCAGCTCCCACTCCGAACGAGCTGAGTGGCCGGCCACCGAGCGTCTGCGCGCCTGAAAGCGCCGGATCGAGAAGGGAGAGAGCCGCGAGCAGAAGCAGCACGATCGCATCGAACAGCCGGTCAACTACCAGCGAGGCGAGGCCAGTCGCGAAGGGAACCCGCGCTTCCTTTTTCAGCGCGTACGCCCTGGCCAATTCGCCAGCGCGCGCCGGAAGCACGTTGTTCACCATCATTCCTATGGCGGTTGCGCGCCATAATGGCCCGAACGGAATTCCGGGAGCGACAGGCGCGAGGATCGTTCGCCAACGCAGTGCGCGAACAGGGAAAATCGCGGTTGCGCAGAAGACCGCTCCCGCGAAGAGCCACGGGTTTGCATGGGAGAGACTGCGTGCTACCTCAGCTGCCGAGACTCCGTGGAGCGTCCAGTAAATGAGCGCCGCACTCAGCACGCCTCCGACAACGGCGCGCCATCCCGGCTTCAACTGCTACTCGGTTGAGGCCAGCTCGACCAGATCGACGAGCTCGTCGACGAGCGCACGCGTCGGAGCGGTTCCGCTCTTCTTGAGCGCGCGACGAATTTCGGCGGCACGCTCGATCGCACGCTGTCCTTTGTACAGGAGCTCCTGAATCGGCACCAGCTCGGCGGCCTGCGGCTGCGGTCCGGAGTTGCGATTCTCCAGTGATCGCATCGTGGCGAGGCTCGAGTTCAGCACGTCGCGCAGCTCCTTCCCGCGCGCCGGAGTTTTCGGTTCGGAAGGCGCTCTGGACTCCGCCGGCGTGGGCATGCGCTTGACGTCGGGCGAAAGCTTCCCAGGTCCGATGGATCCCGTCTCGCGCAGCTGCTGCTCGTAGTGTGTTTTGGGATTTGGCGCGACATAAATAACATGCGGGGCGTCGTCGTTGTGGAACAACTGCGAGATGGGGACGATCACGTCGTCGTTGCGCGTTTCCTTCGTTGGCCCGTACCGCTCGAGACGGCGGAGACTATCCTCGACCCGCGAATCCTGCTCAGCGCCCCACGTGCGTACCGAGCGCACGAGGAGCTTCAGATCCTCGATCGCGCCGACCATCGAGCGTTGCACTTCCGGCTCCCATTTCGTCGCGCCCTGAAGGACGCCTCCGGCGATGCGCTCCACGCTGGTGGCCAGTCGCGCGAGCTCGCTCGCCTTGGCCATCGTCGCGCTTCCGCGCAGCCCGCGCGCCGCGGCGGCCAGCTGGGTTGCGTCCGAGGCGGGCATCGCTTGCTGCGTGACCAGAGACTCCAGGCGAGTGAGATACTCACTTGCCTCGAGGGTGAAGAAATCAAGCAGCCGGCCCGGCGTCGTCATCAGCACTTTCTCCAGATCACAGCCGGAAAGGTCGCCCCTCCGGCGATTGCAGTCAAAGCTTCGCTCACACTATGACGACCGAGCAGCGCGCATCGCTTCGCCCATTTCTCTGACGGCGCGGTCGAGGCCGACGAAAACAGACCGGCTGATGATAGAATGACCGATGTTGAGCTCCTCGATTTCGGGAATCTTCGCGACGGCCGCGACATTCCGCAGATTCAGTCCGTGCCCGGCGTGAACCGCGAGTCCGATGTCCGAGGCGCGCCGCGCCGAGTCGCGCAGCGCGTCGATCGCCGCGTCGGAATCGGCATGATGGGAGTAGGTGCCTGTGTGGAGCTCGATGGCCGGAACCCCCAGCTTCTTCGACTGCTCGACGGCGACGCGAGTGGGATCAATGAAGAGACTCACCCGGATCCCAGCATCGGAGAGCGCGTCGACGGCGTTCCGGATGCGCGCGGGGTCGCTGGTAATGTCGAGGCCGCCCTCCGTGGTGATCTCTTCCCGGCGCTCGGGAACGAGCGTGACCTGCTCGGGCTTCAATCGACGCGCGAGCTCCAGCATCTCTGCTACGCAGGCCATCTCGAGGTTGAAGTACGTCTTGACGCTCTTTCTGAGCTTCTCGATGTCGGCGTCCTGCATGTGGCGCCGGTCTTCGCGCAGATGAGCTGTGATTCCGTCGGCACCCGCGGCTTCGCACACCCTCGCAGCTTCCACCGGATCAGGTTCGTCGCCGCGCCGAGCCTGCCGCAGAGTGGCCACATGATCGATATTGATGTAGAGCCGTTGTTGCTTAGCGAGCATTGTCACCGTCCGTAGGTCGCAGCACTAATCTCGTGGAGAATTCTATCGTGTCCTTCAGAATATTTGCTGGTCTGCTCTTTCTCTCCGCCTGCTCGAGCGCAACAAAGGGTGGATACCCGAACGGTCAACTCACCGGAGGAGCGAACGCGCGGCAGGCCGCCGATCAGTTCCTCGCGGCCGTCAAATTGAGCGATCTTCAGGCGATGTCCACCGTCTGGGGAACGGACAGAGGTCCGGCTCGCGAAACGATGGATAGAACCGAGCTGGAGAAGCGGGAGATGATTCTTGCCTGTTACTTCAAGAACGACAGTTATCGGATTCTCGGCGAGAGGTCGGGGCAGGGTGAACATCGAGAGGTCAGCGTCGAGCTGAAGAAGGGCAACCTCATTCGGACATCCACGTTCTACGCGATTCGGGGTCCCGGCGGCCGCTGGTACATTGACAACGTGGACATCGCCTCCGTGCGCGACTTCTGCGGGAACCCGGGAACCTCCAGATCTCAATGATCTGACAGCTCGACCAGCACCCCGCCTGTGGACCTGGGGTGCAGGAACGCAATTCGTTTTCCCTCCGCGCCGATCCGCGGCCGTTCATCGATGAGCTGAATGCCGGCCGCGCGACACCGATCGAGCGTCGCGTCGAGGTCATCGACCGAAAAGCAGATGTGATGGATGCCCGGACCACGCTTCGCCACGAAGCGCGCGATCGGCGACCCGGGATCGTCCGCCTCCAGCAGCTCAACAAGGGGCTCGCCCGCGCTAAAGCCCACTATCCTCGCGCCATCGGAATCGGCCAGGCTGACCTCATTCAGACCCAACACATCGCGAAAAAAGGGAAGGCTCTCGGCGATCGCCTCGACCGCGATCCCAATGTGGGAAACGCGGGGGCCACGCGGGGTTGATGGGGTCATTAAATTGAATTGATGAGGGGGCTCCGCTCCCACTCAAATTAACCGACGAAGTTCCGCGGGCCACCCGTGGTTGGAGATTACACAATGTCGAATGCGCTGGAAGTAACCGATTCTGATTTCGAGCTGCAGATTGAGCAGCACAAGGGTCTTGCCGTTGTCGATTTCTGGGCGACCTGGTGTGCGCCATGCCGCATGATCGCTCCGGTTCTGGATGCGCTTGCGATCGAATATCAGGGCAAGGCCAAAGTGGCCAAGGTCGACGTCGACACGAACATAAAGACGTCAACGAAATTCAACGTCCGTTCGATCCCGGCGATTCTCTTCTTCAAGGACGGGAAGCTCGTCGACCAGGTGATCGGATTCGTTGGCAAGCCGGCTCTGGCGGAGAAGTTCAAGCAGCACGCCGCGTAATCAACGGGGGTCTGCGCCGCCCGGGCGATGAGCTCCGCGCGCGCGGGGACCTTGTACCTGGTGAGTACTCCCATAGGCAATCTGGGAGACATGACGCATCGCGCGGTCGACGTCCTCGCCTCGGCCGCGCTCATCATAGCCGAAGACACGCGCCACTCGCGCCGGCTGCTCGACCACTACAAAATCTCGACACCGCTCAAGTCGTATCACGAGCACAACGAAGCGCAGGAGACTCCCAAGCTCGTAGCGAGACTTCGGGCTGGGGATTCGATCGCACTGATCTCCGATGCGGGGACGCCGCTCATCTCCGACCCGGGTTCGCGACTCGTCGCGGCAACCCTCGCGGCGAACCTGCCCGTGGTTCCGATTCCTGGCGCTTCGTCTGTAATGGCGGCGATCGTCGGGTCCGGGATGCCACTCGAGAGATTCACTTTCATGGGATTTCTTCCGCGCAAAGGACGCGAGCGGAGCGAGATGATCGCTGACGTTGTGGCTTCGCACTCGACAGTCGTGCTGTTCGAAGCCGCGAACCGCGTTGGTGCAACACTCGATGCTCTGGCGGAAGCGGGCGCGGGCGACAGGCCGGCAGTCGTTGCGCGAGAGCTCACCAAGCAGTTCGAGGAGTTCAAGCGTGCCAACGTGGCCGAGCTCGCCGGCGCATACAAGGATGTAGATCCGAAAGGAGAAGTTGTGCTCGTGATCGCGGGCGCCGAGAAGTCGGCGGTTTCCGAAAGCGATCTTAGCGATGCAGCGAGGAAGCTCCGCGCCGATGGGAATTCGCCACGCGATGTGATGGAGCACCTGATGTCCGGCCTTGGCGCCCCGCGCAATCTTGCCTACAAGCTGGCGCACGAGAGCGAATCATGATTGCGCGCCCGGAGTGGGATGTGCCAATCGTCTATGCTCCAACGGCGCCAGTCGAGGAAGACGTCAGTGATGAACGCGAGCGTATCCCGCTCGATCGCGGCGCCATAGAGGACGACCTCGGCCCTGCCGGAGCGGTTGCACGGGTTCTCGCGCAGTACGAAGACCGCGAGAGCCAGCGTGAGATGGCTGGCGTCGTCGCGGATCTCTACAACGATGGCGGAGTGGGGCTGCTCGAAGCCGGGACCGGCGTCGGAAAATCGCTCGCCTACCTGGTGCCCGCGCTGCGGTGGGCTGCCAGCAACGGAGAGCGCACCGTCGTCTCGACCAACACGATCAATCTTCAGGAGCAGCTCGTCCGAAAGGACCTTCCGTTTCTCGCGGACGCTTTTGAGGGAGAACAGGAAGTCCGATTCGCGCTGCTCAAGGGATGGCGGAACTACGTCTGCCTGCTGCGTCTCGCACAGAGCAAGCTGCTCGCATCTTCTCTTCTCGCGGACGAATCACGTGCCGAGCTCGATGCCATCGCCGAATGGGCCGAACAAACCACCGACGGATCGCTCGCCGATCTCACGTCGCCTCCGCGGCCCGAAGTGTGGGACGAAGTGGCGGCCGAACCGGATCTCTGCCGCAAGTCTGCATGTCCGCACTATGGGGCGTGCTTTCTCTTCCAGGCCC
>DATCPG010000363.1:0-4027 GCA_036570225.1 Gemmatimonadaceae bacterium
TCGGTCTCGATCCGATCCTGGTCGTTGCGGGGCAAGTGAGCGGAGACGCCTCGGGTTATCGGAGGGCGCTCGCCAAGATGATCGAATCGCGTTCGCTGTCCTCCTCGGTCGTCTGGGCGGGTGAGCTTTCCACGAGCGAGATGGCGTGGTGTTTTGCCGAATGCGCTGCATTTGTCATGACTAGCCGCGTCGAGGCATGCCCGAACACCGCTTTGGAGGCGCTGGCTTACGGGGCGCCATGCATCGCAACAAGCTTGCGTCCAATGCCTGAAACCTTTGGAACTGCGGCGCTCTATTACGAGTCGGGAGACTCGCTCGGACTCGCCGATCGACTTTTCAGATTGCTGTCGCTGAGCAAATCGGAGAGGTCCCAAGTCAGGATCACTGCATGCCGCCGTGCCGCAGAATTTACCTGGCAGGCGACCGCCGCCGCGACAATTCGCGAGCTCGACCTCGCGCGCCAACAATGAGTTCCACATCCGGGAAACGCCGCCGAGTGCTGGTGCTTACACAGGTTTATCACCCGGAGCCCAACTTCATTACGGCCGAAGTAGCCGAATCCCTCGCTGCGGATTCGGATGTGACGGTCGTCACTGGCCACCCCAATTATCCATGGGGCCGGTTTTATCCGGATACGCGATTTCTCGCGATCGAAAAATCGTCGATGAACGGAGTGACCGTTTGGCGCGTTCCGTTCTATCCCGACCACTCACTTTCAGCGTTTCGTCGGGCCATTTCGTGTCTGTCGTTCGCGGTAAGCGCGTCGATAGTCGCGCCGTTCGTTGCCGGCAAGCCGGACACCGTGTGGGTCTATCATGGTCCTTTCACTACGGGCCTGGCGTCACTCTTTTTCAAGTTTGTCTATCGTTCACGAATTGTATTCACGTGCGCGGATCGGTGGCCCGAGAGCTTCGGGGCGACCGGGATGGTAAAATCCCGAATCGTGATGTCTATCGCGAGCCTGTACAACCGAACTCTGAACAGAGCGGCCGATCTGATTGTGTGTGCCACTCATGGAACGCTGCGGCACTTTCGTGAGGAGGGCATTCCATCGGAAAATCTGACTATGATTCCCGTGTGGGTGGCCCAGACGGAGGAACTGGGCGCCAGTTTGCCCGAAGAGCGTCCGGAATCTCTCAACATTGTCTACACCGGCAACCTCGGCCCCGCTCAATCACTACACACCGTCATTCTGGCCGCCGCGATCCTGCAGAACGAGGGGTCTCGCGTTCGGTTTGATATCTACGGCACGGGAGCCTCTGAGGAAAAATTGCGCGCTCTGGCAGAGCAGGAGCGGGCCACCAATGTGACGTTCCACGGTCTCGTGACGGTTGCCGAAGCATTCGGCGCATCAGCTCGGGCGTTGGCTCAAATTATCATTCTCCAGCCGTCGCCACTCTTTAGCGGAACAATTCCTTCAAAGCTCTTCTCTGCCTTCGCTGCCGCGAGTCCGATACTCTATGGATTGCAGGGCGAGTCGGCCGAACTGACTGCGGCTTCTGGAGCGGGAATACCGTTTGCATCCGGCGATCCACAAAGCCTTGTCGACGCGGTGAAAACTCTGCTCGCAATTACGCCCGCTAATAGACAGGAAATGAGATTGCGCCTCCGACGCTATTTTGCCGAGAATTTCGATCCAGCGAAGCTGAAAGCTCGTTATGTCAATATTCTTCGAGCACCTTCGCCCACTCTGGCAGCGCGCTTAGAATCTGACTTCGACGGAGCCTAACTGGACTCCCCACGTGTGTTGGTCCTGGGCGGGAGCGGAATGCTCGGGCACAAAGTGTTTCAGACCACCGGCGCCAATTTTCGGGACACGTGGTGTACGGTTCGGGGTGGCGTTGCCGACTCCAATATTTCCGCATTGGAGGCGTTTCGCAGCACCCAGGTTGTGCAGAACGTTGATGTCACGGATCTTCGCGAGGTCAACGCCATGTTGGAGCGACTGCGTCCGGACGTGCTCGTGAATTGTGCGGGTTTGGTAAAACAAAGGCCCGAAGCAGCCGACCCCATTCTAAGCATCACGATCAACGGTCTCTTGCCCCATTGGCTCGCTGATACACTTGCGCGGTGGGGTGGAAGGCTCATCCACATCAGCACAGATTGCGTGTTCGACGGGGTTCGCGGCGCTTACACCGAGGATGATCTGCCGAACGCCATCGACCTATACGGTCGAACCAAAGCGCTCGGGGAAGTAGCTTCTTCGAATGCACTTACGATCCGCAGTTCCATCATCGGGCGAGAGCTCCAAGCTCACGGGGCACTTCTCGAATGGTTTCTGGCGCAGAATCGCGGCAAAGTGAGAGGCTTCCAGAATGCATGGTGGAGCGGCGTCACCACGAACCACATGGCCGATTTGATCGTTTCGCTCATCCGTAACCACTCAGATTTGTCAGGGCTTTATCAGGTCTCTAGCGGCCGTATTTCGAAGTACGAGTTGTTGGTCTTGCTGAGGGAAGCCTACAACCTGGACATAGAGATTGTGGCGGACAGTAGCTATGTGATCGATCGGACCCTGGTCGGCAAAAAGCTTGAGGATAAGATCGGATACCGGTGTCCGCCTTGGCAGCAACTATTGTCCCAGCTAGTTCGGGACCCGACTCCATACACAAGCAACCCGAACTTCTAATGTCTTTTCTTGAAAACAAGCGGATTCTGGTTACCGGCGGAACTGGTTCGCTAGGCAAGCTTCTGGTCGGTCGATTGCTGAAAGGCGAAGTCGGAACCCCATCGAAGGTGATAGTCTTTTCCCGCGATGAAGCTAAACAACACTTCATGCGCCTCAAATATCACCACAAGCGGGCCGCCACCGACGAACTGATATACCACAATTTCGAGCGAGTGCTGGAATTTCGGATCGGCGACGTGAGAGACTATGGGAGTCTCGTCTCGGCCATGCGCGATGTTGACGTCGTCATCAACGCCGCGGGAATGAAGCAAGTTCCCACCTGCGAGTACTTCCCCTATGAGGCGGTGCGGACCAACGTCGACGGGGCCGAACACATTGTGCGTGGTATCCAGGAGTTTCGCCTCCCGGTCAAAACGGTGGTCGGTGTATCTACAGACAAGGCGTGCAAGCCGGTGAACGTCATGGGAATGACGAAGGCGTTACAGGAAAGAATCTTTGTTCAGGGCAATATGCGGGCGCCCGACACGCGGTTCATTTGCGTTCGTTACGGCAACGTGCTCGCGTCGCGTGGGTCCGTGATACCGCTCTTCCACGAGCAAATCAGAAAAGGAGGACCCGTCACAATCACCACGATGGAAATGACGCGGTTCCTCCTGAGTCTCGACGATGCGGTCAATACGGTATTTGCTGCGGTCGCGACGGCGAGAGCCGGCGAGACCTACGTGCCGAGAGCACCGGCCGCCCGGATAGTCGATGTGGCGGCGGCGCTCATTGGAGACCGCGACATCGAGCAGAAGGTGACCGGTATCCGCCCTGGTGAAAAAATTCACGAGATCATGGTGAGTGAGGACGAAGCGCCACGCACCGTAGAGAGGGGAGCCTGGTATGCGATTCAGCCCATGCTCCCAGAAATAGCGCCAGAGAGCGGCACGGGATGTCTCTCGCGCGAGTTCAGCTCAGCCGACAACATCATGACCCCCCTTGAAACTGCGGAGCTGCTGCGCAATCGAGACCTCATGGTTGACGATGATTTTGTGCCAGAGGGTGAGCTCCTCAGATGAAAGTGATGACGGTGCTCGGCACGAGGCCTGAGATCATTCGGTTGAGCGTAGTCATTCCGCTCCTGGACAAAGCCGTCGATCACGTTTTGGTGCACACTGGACAGAATTTCGACGATGAGCTCGACGGCGTTTTCTTCAGGGATCTGGGCGTTCGGGAACCGGACGCCAATCTGGGCGCCAAGGGTGGCTTCGGCGCGCAGGTGGGAACCATCCTCAGCGGCATCGAGCGCCTTCTACTCGAGCACCGTCCGGATCGTCTTCTCATTCTCGGAGACACAAACAGCGGCCTCTCCGCCGTTGTTGCCCGGCGCATGGGTGTGGCAGTCTACCATATGGA
>DATCPG010000364.1:0-7780 GCA_036570225.1 Gemmatimonadaceae bacterium
GGCGCATTTCTGAACGCGCTCATCTCCCGCGGAATTCGGGTAGACGGTGGAACCAGGCTGGGCAAGTCGCCGGCAAGCGCGGTGAAAGTTGCAGGTCTTCGCTCGCCGCCCCTCGCCAGCATGATCGCCGCAATGAACCGCGAAAGCATCAATCACTACGCCGAATTGCTTTTCCGGAATGCGGCCAGAGGGCCGAAACGGGACGTGGTCGGCAGCGTCCGGACGGCCAGCTCGGTGCTGGACCAGTTCTTCGCCACGAAGGTTGGCTCCGATACCACCAGGCTCGTCTTCGCCGACGGTAGCGGTCTCTCGATCCTGGACCGGGTCACACCTCGCTCTCAGGTCCAACTGCTGGGCTACGCCCATCGCGCATCATGGGGCCCCTGGCTGCACTCCTCCCTGCCCGTGGCCGGCGATTCGGAGCTGCTGAAGCGTCGCATGCGAAATACCCCGGCCGAGGGGAATCTCCACGCCAAAACGGGCACCACAAACGACGTTATTGCGCTGGCAGGCTACGTAACGGCAGTAAACGGTGAGGTCCTGGCCTTCTCGTTTCTCTACAATGGTAGGGACCGCTGGACCGCCAAGTCCATGATAGACGTCATGAGCGAAAGCCTCGCGAGCTTCGGCAGATAAGTCTTTAAGAAACAAATTGTTACGCCGCACAAAAACCGACCCCGAGGGGTACAAAAGGGTGTCGCAAAGTGGCATTTTCCCTGTAAGGTTCCAGCGCAACCGCGTGTGCGTCCGCGTGAGGTAAATAGATCGTTATGTCATACCGGACTTTTGTAGACAGAGACGGGGCGTACTGGCAGGTGTGGGATTCGCAGCCGAGCAGGGTCGAGCGGCGCACGTCCGCAGACGACCGCCGACACACGAAGCGCTTCTACTGGGGCGGTCCCGAGCGTAGAAGCGGGATGGACCGGCGAACCGTCAACCAGCGACGGATTACACTGTCCGAAGGGTATGGCAGAGGTTGGCTCACCTTCGAATCCCTGGCCGAAAAACGGCGCCTCGTTCCGATCCCGAACGGCTGGGAACAGGCCGACAACTCCGCGCTCCGCACGCTGTGCGACCAGGCCAAGCGCATCGGTAAGACCGACAGCGGGACTCCCGCAGGCGCATAGATCGCGAAGCGATCTTGACATCCACAAACTGAAGCAGGGAGCTGTCAGGCAACTACGCTGAAGCTCGAAGCTAGGCTCCCGTACGCCAACGGAATGGCTCCGAGCTTTCGCTGCAAGCCCAGAGCCCCGTGCTTTAGTTTGTGGATGCCTAAGCCCGCGGCCCGATTGTAAGGAATCCAAAAGAAGCACCCCCAGCCCAGCTCCCGTGCGAGTGAAACCGGACTGAGGGTGAGCTACGGGTTCACGCTGGGTGCGTCCGACGAACCCGTATTCCTTTTGAGCTTACGACGCACAAGTCAGCCGGCCGTGCGGCAGCGGCTTCGTGCAGTTCTTGGTGACACCATCGTGCGTGATAACAACCGTCGCTGTCGCCGATCCATCGTACGTAATTACTTCGCGGCGCTCTGACGTCGATGGAGATGAGCCGGCAGTCGTGACCGTCGCCTTCATCGAGCGAATCACGGTTCCAGCGGTCGGGTACGTTGGACGCCCATTTTGAATCGGAATCACGAGCCCAGTGGTAGTATCTCCGGCGGTGCGCGCAACAGTAAAGGCGGCCCCGTCCCTGGTGCCCGTCGTCGTCTCGGTCCCTGCCGACTTTCCATCCACCGTGCGCTGAGTGCTGCCGGATGCAAGACCGACAACAGTGAAGTCGCTCGAGCTGCTGACTGTGCTCGTCGCGGTCGAGTGGTGAGTAACCGTACCGGTCACGCTGTTAGTGACGTTCACGGTATTGGTCTTCGTTGCATCGAACGCCTGCTCTATCCCGCCCGCTGCGTCGAGGAAGGAGAACGAACGGTTGATGGTGAGCCCGCCGCGGGTGATCGTCGCGCAGTCCACGCGATTGGTGGTCGGCGAAAAAGTGCAGTTGTTGGAATCGTCGAAGTCATCGAAGGGTCCCCTCGCGAACCCCGGGCGAAAGCCGATTCCGCCGATCCACGCGTCGCCGAGGCCGCCACCCATCAGACCGCCCCATCCTGGTCCATGGTCACCTTCTTGATGATCCGCATCATCATTATCCCCGCCGGACGCGGTGCCACCCGGCACGAAGCCGTCGGTTTCGCCCGAGCGACCGACGAAGCTCGTCCTGATCTGGTCGAAGCTGATTGGTGGAGAGGTGAGTGCCGCCACTGCTGCCCGCGATGCGGCAGGAGAAGTAGTCATGTCGCTCGCACAGGCGGTTGCGATGACGCCCGCTCCGGCGAGAAGTGCAATTTTGAGTTTGGATTGCATTGGGTCTCCATTGGTAGCTGCGCGCCTATCGCAGGCGCGCCATGGTTCAGGTAGAGAGACACCTGAACTCACGGATACCCTACCTAGCGGCGCCTATTCCCGCCCAACCACGGCTCCAGTCGCTCTCTCAGCTCAGCCAGCGCCTGTCCCATCCGCTTTTCGACGGTCTTCACGGAGATCTCGAGCATGCTGGCGATGTCGGCGTATCTCACTCCCTGAAAGCGACTGAGCTCAAACACTTCCCGGCATCGCTCAGGTAGCGCGTTTATCGCTTCGCGCACCGCCTGCTCGAGCTCGACGCCGAGCATGTCCGCGTCTGTTCCGGGCGATTCACGTGATTCGAGGGTCGCCGAGGCGAGCTCACGCGCTACGATCCGCTGATGGCGAACGTGGTTGAGCGCCCGGTTGCGGGTGGAGCGCACCAGATAAGCCGCGAAGCTCTGCTCCACTTCCAGCGATTCCCGTCGCCGCCACAACTCGAGCATCACCTCCTGCGCGATCTCCTCGGCCGGCGCTCGCTCGCGCACGACCGATTCCGCCATTCTCACGAGACGCGGGTAGTGCGCGCGAAAGACGACATCGAATGCACTTTCGTCGCCTGCGCGGATTCGCCGCTGGAGGTCCTGCTCGTTCGTGTCGTGCCTATCCAAGGAGGGTAGCGCCCGGTTGAGGTGTCTGTCTTATTACTGAATATGTCGAACTTTGCTGAGGGTCCGTCGAGGATCGCGCCCGAGGATTGGGATCGAATTGCGCGCTATCTGGCGGGCGAGGCGGAGTCACGGGAAGCAGAATCGACAAAACGCTGGCTGGAAGCAGACGCCGAGCGTCTGGCGATGGTAAACGCGCTCCAGGCTGCGCTCGTGAATGTTTCGCGCGAGGATTCCCGACCGGATGTCGAGGGCGCGCTCAGAAAAGTAAAGTCGCGATTCGACCAGACCAAGTCGCTCTCCCTTTCGGCGAGCAGTGGACGCGGCGACCCCGGCTGGAAGATCATGCCCTACCTGAAAGTCGCGGCGGTTCTGCTCGTGCTCGCGGGGGGCGCATTTTTCTGGCGCGACTTCAGCGCGTCCGGTGGCAACTCCGCGTCCCGGACTTTCGCGACCACCGTTGGCGAGCGGCGGCAGTTCAGGCTCGCCGACGGAACTGGAGTAGTCTTGGGGCCGGCCAGCAGGCTCATCGTGGATCCGCGTTCCGCCGACCGGTCCGTCTCTCTCCAGGGCGATGGGTACTTCGCCGTCGCGCACGACGCATCGCACCCATTTACGGTAAAGGTTGGCACGGTGAAGCTTCAGGACATCGGCACTGCGTTTTCGATCCGGACGAATGAAGACGGAGGGATTCGGGTCGCCGTAGCGTCGGGCTCGGTTGCCCTCGGCCCCCGCGAATCTGGTCGCGCTTCGGCCGAGGTGCTGCGTGCCAGAGACCGCGCCACCGTCGGCCCGAGCGGGCTTGTGGGGATCGAGCGCGCGGCCGTTTCCGACGACGATCTGGCCTGGCTCCAGGGCCGCCTCGTGTTTCGTGACACCCCTGTCATGCAGGTTGGCGCAGAACTTTCACGCTGGTATGGAGTACGTCTGAGGTTAGCGGATTCAACTTTGTCGAACCTGCACCTGACGGCATCTTTCTCTGGTGAGTCGGTTGATCGAGTTCTCAACGTCATCGCACTTTCACTCGGCGCCCGGATCGAGCGCGAGGGAAACGTCGCTACTCTTTACAGGGCGAGCGCGCCGGGCCTCAGGCGCTAGCCTCGATCGTCGTGTGAAGATCTCCGCGACTCCACATCGTCTCACAAAAATCCTGTTCGTCGCCGCGCCATTGCTACTCGGATCGAGTGCAGCGGCCCAGTCAGTGTGCTCGCCGTCGGGCGAATTCATCGCTTCGCTCACGACGTGGAATCATCCTCTTGACCGCCGCGTCTCTCTGCACGCGCGCGACATCTCCCTTCGGGAGGCGCTCGACCGACTTTCCGCCGAAACGAGTGTCCAGCTCTCTTACGCGACGGAAGCTGTCCCGCTCGACAGCAGAGTGTGCGCTTCGTTCGACTCTCTCTATCTCGGTGAAGCGCTCAGTCTTGTGCTGCGAGGCACGTTCGTGCTCCCGGTTGCGGCCGGCGGAGAGCACGTAGTTCTGGCGCCCGTGCAGGCATCCCAGGGGGGCGACGAAGCGCAGCACGCGCCGCGCATACTCGATCGCGTCGTCGTGACGGGCAGCGCAATCGAGTCGCCGGCCCGGCGGCTGACGATCGCGATGAACACCGTCACCGGATCTCAGCTCTCGCGCTACGCCGGGGGCAATCTGGCCCAGGCGCTGAGCGATGCCGTACCCGGACTCTGGCTGTGGCAAACGCCTCCGACATCGCTGCTCGCTCATTACGGAAGCATTAGGGGAACCAGCTCTTTCGGCGCGAGCTATCCCAAGATCTACGTCGACGGAATCGAGCTCGCGAATCCGCTGCTGATTACTCAGTTCACTCCGGAGGCTGTCGAACGGATCGAGATCATCAGGGGTCCGCAGAGCGCGGCACTGTATGGAACAGACGCCATCAGTGGTGTGATAAATATCATCACGCGACACGACGGCTCAGATGGCGGGCCGAGTGCGGAGGTGCGGGCTTCGGTTGGCGCGGCATCCAGCGCGTACGTTTCGCGCTCGGCGATCACGCAGGACCATGCAGTGACGATTCGGCAGGGATCCAGCGCGCAGTCGTCCACATTGAGCCTCAGCTCGGGTGGAATTGGAGAGTACGTTCCGGGCGCGTTCGTGCGGCGTGAGACGGGGAGCGCGGGTTTCAGACTGGTGCGCTCGAATTTGATCGTCAGCGCCACCGGAAGGGCTTTCGACAGCCGCTCGTCGGATCCTTTCAGTCCGCTGTACCGGGATTCGGTCAGTGCGACTCGCGCGGGAGTCACCACGCCTGAATCGGTGCGCGAGTACACCCTCGGCGGAAGCACGACGTTCATTCAGAGCGAGCGGTGGACGCACGCGCTCGTCGCTGGCTTCGACGGAAGCCGGGTTTCGAATCTTGCTGACTACCACACGCCGCTTCCATCCGCGAGCGGACCAGACCTGGGGACCGCTGGTGGAAGCGCGAATCTCTTTACGCTGCGCGCGAGCAGCGTCGCCAAGCTGGGCGACGCGGATAACCTCGGAGCGAATCTGACGTTTTCGGGCGAGAGCTCGCTGCTGGATTACACGCCGCAAGCCGAGAGCATGATCGCTCCGGCCGGCGAGCGCGGTACTCAGACTTCCATCCAGCGCCGGACGGTAGCCGGTGTGGCACAGGGGAACCTGTCATGGCGCGATGCCGGCTATCTGAACGGAGGGCTGCGAATAGAGCGGAACGATGTGCTGGGCGGCAGCAGCTTGTCTGTTCTCCCAATGATCGGCGCGGCGGTTGTCCAGGACTATGGCCCGCTCACGATAAAGCTGCGATCCGGCTATGGCCGCGGAATTCGGCAGGCAGCCAACGCCGCGCGAGAGACGGCCTGGTTCGATCCGCGCGGCGATGCGCATCGACTCAGCTTGTCGCCCGAAGAGCAATCCGGAGTGGAGGCGGGGATGGATTTCTTCCTCGGGAAACTGTTCGACTTGCAGGTGACGCGGTTCGATCAGCTGGCTTCAGGACTGATTCAGCGGGTGGCGTACACGTATACGGGCACGCAGACATCAGGACGGTCGTACCGGAACGCGAATCAATCGGAGCCGGTGCATCCGGGCGACCGGCACATCGAATACGCGTTTCAAAACGTGGGCGAGATCACGAACCGGGGCTGGGAGCTGAAGGGTGACGTCAATGTCGCGGCTCTCTCGCTCGGCGGCACTTTCTCGACTGTCGACAGCAGGGTGCGGCGGGTCGCGAGCGGCTACACCGGCGATCTGCGCGTAGGAGACAGAATGCTCGAGGTGCCGGCGAAAACCGGGAGTGTCACCGCGGCTTTGACCGGCGCGAGCTGGATTGGCTCCCTCACTGCATCGCGCTCGTGGGACTGGATCAACTACGATGAAGTGGCGCTCGCGGGAGCATTTTCAAACTCTACCCAGACGGACGCGGCGCTCGTCGGACAGGAGCTGCGGAATTACTGGCTCCGCTACGCGGGTGTGACGCGGCTGAGAGCGAGCATTGGCAGGAATCTTTTCCGTGGGCTCGCCTTCACGCTGAGTGGCGAGAATCTCCTGAACCGCCAGCACGGCGAGCCGGACAACATCACTGTCGTGCCAGGCAGAACGTTGAGCTTCGGATTGAAAGCGAGACTCTAGCTCGGTCCAACGGGTGGCAGCTTCCACCCAGCCCGCAGGTTGGCGTAATCGGTCGCGGTGAGCTGAACCAGCAGCGGACGTTTGGTCGGATCCAGCCACATCATCACGTCGTGCAGCTTCGCTTCGTCGAGCGCAGTGCAACCCGCTGTGTGCGAATCCGGTCCCGCCCAGATGTGGAGGAAGATGCAGGACCCACGTCCCTTCACCGGGGGAGCCGCGTTGTATCCGACGATCACCCCGATCTTGTACTGAGCGACATTGCGCATATGCTCCGCGCTGTTCCAGTCGACGCGGGGCACGGTCGCTTTGTCGACGACGGTGTTGTAGTGAGTGGAGGCAGTGTCATCGACACAGTCGGTCGTCGGCACCAGTTGGACGTAAGGCAGCTTCACGGCACGCATGGAGTCCGGCGGCGCAAACCCGAACGCGGTATCGAGTGGGAAGATGCCGGCTGGCGCCTTCCCATCTCCTTCATGCTTGTGCGGGCCTTCTGCGGACACGTCGTCGAATCCCACGCCCCAGGCGATGCCCGTTCGACCGACTACCACCGGAACGCCCGACTCGAGCGACCTCCACTCCGAGGTCGGACCTGCGCGCTCGAAGCGCTGCAGTGTACCGGTGGTCGATGTCCAGTTTGGCGTGACCACGACGACGATTTGCTCCGATGCGTCGAGCGACGCCCACGGGTTCAGTTGCATCTGCGGTTTACACCCGGAGAGGCAAGTGAGGGCAACAAGTACGGACTTCGTTCTATTCCAGTGAATGATCCACCGCCTGGATTGGACAGTTTTGCCTCGACAGTGCTAAGATAACGCCATGCCACGACTCACCTCGCCGGACATTGCGGCTTACATCCTTCAGATACTCGTGTCGGCGTTCCTGGCAATCCTGTTCCTGCAATCGGGAATAGACAAGGTGGTTGATCGCCGCGGCAACCGCGCCTACCTCGAGCAACATTTCGCGAAGAGTCCGCTCGCGGGAACTGTGGGACCGATGTTCGGGGTGATCACGCTGCTGGAGATCTCCGCCGGCGCGTTGAGCGGGATGGGATGCGTAGTGCTTCTGCTCACTCACGATTCCATGGTCGCGTACCTCGGAGCAGTCGTCGGCGCGGTCAACCTGGTGGCGCTTTTCTTTGGACAGCGAGTGGCGAAGGATTACGT
>DATCPG010000365.1:0-9710 GCA_036570225.1 Gemmatimonadaceae bacterium
GTAACGACCTGCCGCGACCTGCACCGACTGTTGCGCGCTGGCCAGTAGATCATCAGCAGTTGCGACGCGCTGCTCCGCGGTTTGCAGCGCGTAGTAGGAGACGAATACCTGTGTTACCACTTGTTGGCGCGTTTGATCCGCGAGGGCCGAGATGGCATCCGCTTGTGCGCGGGCTGCCGCGAGGTCGTACTGTCGTGAGAAGCCGTTGAAGAGTGGAAATGCCATCCCGAGCGTGACGTTATACGACGGTCCAGCGAAAGTCGAAGGGCTGGTGTACGTACGGGCAGCGCTGCTTCCGAGTGTCAGTGATGGAAACTCCGCCGACCGCGCGACACGAACCTGCGCGGCAGCGGCAGCCGCCTGCGCGCGTGCAGCCGCGAGGTCCGGCCTGTTCCGCAACGCGGCGTTGATGACGCTATCCACGCTGACCGAGATCATCCCCACCGGAATGGTGGCCGGCATCGGCGCGAGGTCGAATGGCAGATTGGCAGGCAGACCCAGCGCGGCGGCGAGCCCTCCGCGTGCTGCCTGGAGATTTCCCTGTGTCGTCTCGAGGTTGAGCTGCTCCTGAGACAACGCGGTTTTCGCCTGCAGCACGTCTGCTATGGTCGCCAACCCAACCTTGTACCGTTGCTGTGCTGCGTTGAGATTCGCCTGGGCTTCGGCGATGGCAGACCGTTCCGCGCCGAGAAGAGCGACGGTCGCCATGTACGTGAAATACGCGGCCTCCGCCTGCAGCACCGTGTTTTGCAGCGTCGCGTTGTGAGAGAGACTCGCCGCAAACAGGGTTTGCCGGGCCTTCTCAATCGATCCCGATCGCCCGCCAAAATCGGCCAACAGGTAGTTCAGACTCAACGACGGCCCGTATTCGGTGCGTGTTCCGGCGGGACGCGTGCCCGTCGCGGGCGACTGGATGCGCGAGAGGGTCGCTGCGCCGTTGATCGCCGGATAGTACTGTCCGCGCGCCGAGCCGAGGAGATCGGCCGAGACGCGCGCCTGCGCCCACGATGCGCGCGTCGCCGGATTGTTGCGCAGCGCGAGATCGACGACGTCCGAAAGTGCCAGCTGCTGAATGCGCTGCTCGAGATCGGGAGGTACTTCGAGCGCGGTCGCCGTGGTTATCAACGGCTCGGGCTTGATCGCCCCTGCGGGCGGCGTCCACGGAACGTTCGGAGCGGGGGGAGCCCCAGGAGCGCCGTTCACGCTCGGAGGTCCCATTTCGCACCCCAACACGCTCAATATCGCCGCACAGATAGTAGTTTGGAGAATTCTGTGGAGTCGAGACATTACACGCAATACGGAGTTCAGAGTAATTCTGCTGGTTTTGTGGCTCGCCGGGTTTCACTAGATTTGCCGTCTGCACCGACACATAAAGAGGCCAATGACGAAGTATAAGTTCGCCAAAGTCCCGCCGCGCGGCGAAGCGATCGAATTCACGAACGGCGCGCTCAAAGTCCCGGATCATCCAATCGTGCCTTTTGTCGAAGGCGACGGCACTGGACCGGACATCTGGCGCGCATCCGTGCAAGTGTTCGACGCAGCGGTTGAACGCGCTTACGGTGGCCAGCGCGCTGTCGCCTGGATGGAAGTCTTCGCCGGCGAGAAGTCGTTCCAGCAATACAAGGACTGGCTTCCCCAGGAAACGGTCGATGCGATGCAGGAGTTTCGCGTCTCGATCAAGGGACCGCTGACGACACCTGTCGGCGGCGGAATCCGATCGCTCAACGTCACCCTGCGGCAAGTGCTCGACCTCTACGCATGCATTCGCCCCGTCCGCTATTTCGAGGGTGTCGGTGCTCCGGTCAAGGAGCCCGAGAAGGTCAACATCGTGATTTTCCGGGAAAACACCGAGGACGTGTATGCGGGCATCGAGTGGAAAGCCGGCTCTCCCGAGGCGGAGAAGCTGGCTGCTTACCTGCGGAAAGAATTCAACAGCCAGATCCGCGAGAAGTCAGCGCTCGGTATCAAGCCCATGTCCGAGTTCGGCTCGAAGCGGCTGGTGGAGATGGCGATCCGCTATGCCATCGAAAAGTGCAAGGAGTCCGTCACGCTCGTGCACAAAGGCAACATCATGAAGTTCACAGAAGGAGCTTTTCGCGACTGGGGTTATGAAGTCGCGCGCGAGAAGTTTCCCGAGGATACGTGCACGGAAGCGGAGCTAGCCAAGGGCGGACCAACGGCTCGCGCCGACGCGATCGTGATGCGCGACCGTATCGCGGATTCCATGTTCCAGCAGCTGCTTCTCCGGCCTGGTGAGTATTCTGTAATCGCGACGCCGAACCTGAACGGCGATTACGTGTCTGATGCGGCTGCGGCGCAGGTCGGTGGTCTTGGGATCGCCCCCGGCGGCAACGTCGGCGACGGTGTCGCCGTATTCGAGGCAACGCACGGCACCGCTCCGAAATACGCGAACCTGAACAAGATCAATCCCGGCAGCGTCATTCTGTCCGGAGTGATGATGTTCGAGTACATGGGTTGGAACGAGGTCGCTGCACTCATCGTCAAGGGAATGGAGAACGCAATCAAGTCAAAGCGCGTCACCTACGATCTCGCGCGCCAGATGAGCGGCGCGACTGAAGTGTCGACGTCGGGCTTTGGTGATCAGGTGATTGCCGGGATGAAGAGCTAAATAGTGCTTTCCGTCAGCATAAACTCGGTGAATCCGGCCGAAACCGGCACGGCGCTCCTGGTCGTCGCCCTCACTGAAAATCCGACGCTGGCGGGAATCGCGGGGCTCGACGCGGCGACACAGGGCGCGCTCTCGCGGATTATCGAGAACAAGGATTTTCGCGGGTCGCGTGATGAGACTTTGCATCTCACCGGCGTCGCCAAAGGTCCGCGACGCCTTTTTCTCGTTGGAATGGGGAATGTCACCGATCGCAAGGGATCGTTCCGGCGAGCCGCCACACTTGCCGCGCGCAACGCGCAAAGGCTCGGCGTGGGAGAGATGGTGTGGTACTCGGGTCAGATCTCGCCGGATGAGACCGAGGCCATCACCGGCGGACTGATCGCTGGCTCGTGGGAGTACGCTGACCTTAAGTCGCCGGTTCCCGAAGCGGAACGAAAGAAGCCGCTTGAGAAAGCAGTAGTCATCACCAGCAATACCGACGACAGCCGCCGTGGCCTTGCCAGCGGCGTGGCCATAGGTGCGGGTCAGAGCCTCGCGCGAACCCTCGCGATGATGCCCGGCAATCTTTGCACGCCGGAATACCTCGCGCAGACAGCTACGGACATCGCGAAGCGCTATGGAATGAGTGTCAACGTTCTTGGGCGCCGTGAGATGGAAGCGGAAAACATGGGATCCTTCCTCGCCGTTGCGCAGGGAACGCCACAGGAGCCCAAGCTGATCACCCTCGAGTACAAGGGTGGCAAGCCGAACGCGAGACCAGTGGTGCTGGTCGGGAAGGGACTGTGCTTCGACAGCGGCGGAATTTCCATCAAGCCCGCACAGGGAATGGAATTCATGAAGTTCGACATGTGCGGGGCCGCGGGGGTGCTGGGCACGTTCGAGGCGATTGGACAGCTGAAACCCGAGATCAACGTCGTCGGCATCATCGGCGCGACGACCAACATGCCTTCCGGGACGGCGATGAATCCGGGCGATGTCGTGAAGGCGCAGAACGGCAAGTCGATCGAGATCATCAACACCGACGCGGAGGGCCGCCTCGTTCTCGCGGACTGCCTCTCTTACGCGAAGCGTTTCCAGCCGGACGTCGTGATCGACGCGGCGACGCTCACCGGCGCCTGCGTCATCGCCCTGGGCCATAGCGCAAGCGGAGTCTTCTCGACGGACGACGCGCTCATCGCGGAGATTCTCGCTGCCGGGAAACGCGCTGGCGAGCCGGGGTGGCCATTGCCGCTCTGGGACGAATACAAGGATCTGATCAAGTCGGATGTCGCCGACATCAAGAACTCTGGCGGCCGGCCCGCCGGCGCGACCACCGCAGCGATGTTTCTGAAGGAATTCGCCGAGGGCTACACCTGGGCACATCTCGATATCGCCGGGACCGCCTACTCCGAGACAGACCTCGTGACGATTCCGAAGGGACCGACAGGAGTTCCAACGGGTACTTTCATCGAGTTCATTCGCGGGAGAATACGCTGAAACGGTGTTTGGGGCGCAGGCACAGCCCAGCCCGCCTCGGCCTACTGGCCGGGGCGATTTTGTACGCGGGCTTGTCTCCCGTGAGCGCCCAGGTGGTGGCGCCGCCCAGCAGTCAGGTGCCGATCCCGCCGAAGGCGCAAAAGAAGACTGGTTCCGACAGTGCGGGAGTGGCCGCGGACAGCGCGCGTGCGAAAGCGGATTCAATCAGGGCGGATTCGATCAAGCCGCCAATCGGCAGGTTTGCCGATCCACTCACTTATGAGATCGGCCCGCAATACGACTGGAACCGCGCACAACTTTTTGCGACCGGCGCGCTAACGCTCGTCGATCTCCTCGATCGAATTCCCGGGATCACGACTTTCCGGTCCGGTTGGCTCTCTACGCCCCAGACTGCAACGTTCAACGGTGACTTTCGTCGCGTAAGAGTTTTTTACGACGGCATCGAGATCGACAATCTCGACAACACCAGCGGCGGTGTGCTCGACCTTTCGACGATTCAGATCTGGACGCTCGAGCATCTGACCATCGAGCGAAGCGCAAACGAGCTGAGGTTGCATCTGCGGAGCTGGCGTGTCGACAACACCGATCCGTACACCCGCGTCGACGTGGCGACGGGCAACGAAGACACCAATCTGTACCGCGGCTTTTACGGAAAGCGCTATAACAACGGCGGAGTGCTCCAGCTCGGCGGCCAGCAGTACGGAGTCGCGAGCCCGAGATTCTCCGGTGCCGGCGACGCGTTGTCTCTGCTCGGCAGAGTGGGAATCGCCCGCAAAGCGTGGAGCGTCGACGGCTTCGTCAATCGCTATCACGCGACGCGTGACATCGAGCGTCCAGCGCTTGGACGGCCTCCCATACTGTCGCTCGATCAGACGATCACAAACGCATACCTCCGCGCCGCTGTCGGCGCCGAGAGCGGTGGTCCGTGGGCGCGGATCACACTGGCATCGCTCGCCATCAAAGGCACCACCGGAGCGGATCACAGCGTCACTGCCACCACTCAGCCCGACACTCTCGAGCGAAGAACTCTGGAAAACCAGTACAACGTGAGCGGCGGCTACACCGCGGGTCCGGCGCGGCTGGAGTTCAATGATCGGCTTCGTGCCAGCGCCGGCACCAGCACGAACGCTGTCTCCGGCAGACTGGATTTCGCAACGCGGCTGGGTGTGCTCAGTGGATTCGCGGAACACGACGGCTACCATCGCACCACAAACGCTGACGTGGGGGCGCGACTCCAGCCACTGCCATTCCTGGCATTATCGGGGTCGGTCGCGAGCTCGAAGCCCAGCGGCAACGCGTCGCCTTTGGCTAGCACGACAACTTTCCGTGGCGAGGCGGGGCTGAGGATTTTCGGTCCCTGGATCTCGGCGGGGATGATCACAACGGACAAGACCGAGGGGCTGGCACCTCTGGTGTATGACACTCTGCTTGTTCCAACGCCGGCCGGTCGCGCCACAGCTCGCACTGTGTCGATTCGCGGCCCGCTCGGGCGCGGATTCGGAATCGATAGCTGGCTTACGAGCTGGAACCAGGCAGATGCGTACCAGCCCAAGTATCAGAGCCGCTCGGAGATAAACTTCACGAACAACTTCATCAAGCGCTTCCCGAGGGGCGACTTCGAGGTGCACGCGGCTGCCGCCTATGAATATCGGGAGAGCACGAGTTTCCCGCTCGCCGCCGGTGATGTGCACACGCCGACGGCGAAGACGATCTCGGCATTGCTCGAATTTCGGATTCTTCGCGCGGTGATCAGCTATCAGCAACGAAATATCCTGGCGTACCAATACTCGGTCATTCCGGGATTCGACATGCCGCGAGTGCTCGCCATCTACGGCGTAAGATGGGATTTCTGGAATTGACAAACCCGTTGTCGTTCCGTAAGATAGCCCACCTCACATGATATCCAGCATGACTGGTTTTGGCGCGGCCGATGGGTTGGTGGGCAACGCGCGCGCGACCGTCGAGATCAGGACGGTGAATCACCGGTTTTTCAGCCCGAACCTCAAGCTTCCCGCAGCCTTCGGCCGTTGGGAAGGCGAGATCCGGGAGCTGCTTCGGCAGAAGATCGCCCGCGGGCATGTGACTCTCACGGCCCGAATCGATCGCGACTCGATCGAGCCGGTGATAGATGAGACGCGGCTTGCACACTATCTCACTGCACTGAAAGCGCTGCAGAAAAAGCACAAACTGGCGGGTGAGCTCGACCTCTCGACATTGCTGCGGTTACCCGATGTGATCTCCGCGCCGAGCGACGAGATCGCGGCGAGTGACGGGGATGCGTTGGTGCGCCTGGTCGCGAAGGCAGCCGAGAACCTCTCGGCGATGCGCAAAGCGGAAGGTGCGCAACTGTCCGGATTTCTGCTCGAACGACTGGATGCGATAGAATCGAGGCTGGCGAGGACGGAGAAGAGGGCACCAGTCCGGCTCAAGGAGCAACACGAACGCATAAAGCGCACGGTGAGCGATCTCATAGGAGCAGCCGGGGCGGATCCCCAACGGATTGCGCAGGAAATCGCTATCCTGGCCGACAAGCTCGATATCGCGGAAGAGCTGGACAGATTCAGGTCGCACCTCTCGACATTTCGAGAAACGACTCGATCGAAGACGAACGATCCAGTGGGAAAGCGCCTCGGATTCATTCTGCAGGAGATGCTGCGAGAGGCGAACACGATCGGCAGCAAGGCGAACGACGCTCCCATACTCGAGGACGTGATCGCCATCAAAGAAGAGCTCGAGCGCATCCGCGAACAGGTCGAGAACCTGGAATAGTGCCGTTTCCAGTCATTCTGTCTTCTCCGTCGGGCGGTGGCAAAACGACCATCGCTCATCAGCTGTTGGCGACGAGGAAGGACGTGGGTTACTCGGTGTCGGCCACTACGCGCGCACCGCGGGAGGGCGAAGTCGACGGCCGCGACTATCACTTCAGAACACCGGCAGATTTTCGGCGAGGTCAGGCGGCGGGCGAATTCGCCGAATCTGCGGAAGTCCACGGCCATTTGTACGGTACCCTCCGGGCAGAGGTCGAGCGCGTTCTCTCGGAAGGGAAGCACGTCATCATGGACATCGACGTGCAGGGAACGAAACAGTTCGTAACGGCATTCCCGGAGTCGGTCCTCATTTTCATCCTTCCGCCCTCTGCCGAGGCTCTCGTGGAGCGCCTGAGCGCCAGGGGCACCGAAGATCCCAAATCGCTGATTCGAAGATTGAGAAGTGCCAAAGACGAGCTGAAAGCGGTAGATTTGTATCCGTACGTCGTGGTCAACGATCGAATCGATTCGGCGGTGGCTGCGATATCCAGCATAATCGACGCGGAAGGCGTCAAGCGCTCCCGGAACCGCCGATCCCTCGCCGCACGCATCAGGGCGTTGGAAGAAGGGATCCAGCGCGCCATAGATCATTATTCAGCGAGGAAGTAAATGCAGGTTTTCATCCCGAACGAAGTCGCGAAGCATGCGACGAACAAGTATCTGGGAGTTCTGGTCGCCGCCAAGTACGCACGCGTACTGAACGAATTTCCGCGCGATCGCTCGGCGCCGGGCGAGAAGAAGCTGACCACTCGCGCGCTCGAAGAGCTCACCGAGGGTGACGTCGAGTATCGCGTCATCCCGCGCCGCCGCACGGAGTAGGTACCGCGCGTCCCTTCGCGGGCAATCGCATCCTCCTCGGTGTAACCGGGGGCATCGCCAGCTACAAGTCAGTGTGGCTGGCGCGTTTGCTTACTCAGGCAGGAGCTCAAGTAGACGTCGTGATGACTCGCGGTGCGCGCGAGTTCGTTGGGCCGATCACGTTCGAGGCTGTAACCGGACGGCCGGTGCACACGGAGATCTTCGGCCCGGGGCACGCGCTGGATCACATCAAGCTCGCCCGCGAAGCAAAGGTCATCGTCGTCGCTCCCGCGACCGCTGATTTCGTCGGTCGCGCCGCGCACGGTCTCGCGGACGATCTGCTCACTGCGTGCCTCCTTGTCGCGCAGTCAAAAGTTCTGCTCGTACCGGCGATGAACGATAGGATGTGGGCGCACGCTCAGACGAAGCGCAACGTCGATCACGTTCGTTCTCTCGGCTATGAGGTTCTCGAGCCCGAGGAGGGCCCCTTGGCGGTCGGAGAGGGAAGCGGTCCCGGCCGAATGCCGGAGCCAGAGGAGATCATGAGCCGGGTTGGCCGCTTGCTCGAAGGGAAGTCGTTGCTGTCGGGCAGAAAGTTCGTCGTCACCGCTGGTGCTACCCGCGAGCCGATCGACCCCGTGCGGTTCATCTCGAACCACAGCAGCGGAAAGATGGGAGTCGCAATCGCGCGAGCCGCGTGGCGCAGGGGAGCGGATGTAACGCTCATTGCCGGGCACGTGGACATTCCGCTGCCGCGCGAGCTGACGACGATAAAGGCGGAAACGGTTGAAGAGATGTGGAAATCCGTGGCGAAAGTGTTGCCGTCAGCGGACGTGCTGGTGATGGCTGCCGCGCCCGCTGACTTTCGTCCGGCGCAGCTAGCGAGCGCAAAGATCAAGAAAGGGCGGGGAGCGACCAGGATCGACCTTGAGCAAACCGAGGACATTCTCAAATCCACCATTTCGAAGCGCAAGAAGAAGAGCCTGGTTGTCGGCTTTGCACTCGAAACCGGAGAAGGCCTCGCGAATGCGCGCGAGAAGCTCAAATCCAAGGATCTCGATATGGTAGTCCTCAACGATGCTACCGAGCCGGGTGCTGGATTCGGCGTCGACACGAATCGCGTCACGCTCATCGACCGTGCCGGCACAGAGGAAGAATTGCAGCTGATGTCGAAGATCGATCTCGCCGAAGTGCTTCTTGACCGCATAGAAGAGAAGCTGAATGGACGCTAAGGAGCTTCTCCGCCGCTACATCGAGCAGCGGCGCGAGCTTGGAGAGTCAGAGCTGGTGCTGGACAGCCTCAACGTCGACGAGGTGTTGCGCGTGATCGGTGCCGCGGGACAGTCGCGGGCATCGCGCCCCGCGAGAGCCGTACAGAATTCGCCGCCGACAGTCCGCGATTTTGATCCAGCGGATACCCGCGACTGGCGAACCTCGCTGCGCGATGCTGGCGTGAATGTTGACATCCCACTCACCGCGGACGCCCCGCCGGCTGATGCATCGCCGGCTGTCGAATCGCGCGCAATTACCACGACCGACGACATGGCATTCAAGAAAGGGATTGTCGCAGGATCCGCTGAAGCGGATTTGATGCCCGACGCGATTCTCAAGCTTCGAACTCTCGATGAGATCGCGCAGAAGGTGAAGAAGTGCACCCGCTGCCCGCTGTACGCGACCGCGACCAATCCCGTCCCCGGTGAGGGTGATCCCCATGCGCAGCTTGTATGCGTTGGCGAAGCTCCCGGCGCAAAGGAGGACGAAACGGGACGGCCTTTCGTCGGTCAAGCCGGCCAGCTTCTCACCAAGATTCTGGCGGCGATCGACATGACGCGCGAGCAGGTTTTCATCTGCAACGTGCTCAAGCATCGGCCGCCGGGGAACAGGAATCCGCAGCCCGAGGAAGTCGAGGCCTGCAGTCCGTACCTGATCAGGCAGCTCGAGCTCATCAAACCGAAAGTAATCGTCGCCTTCGGGACATTTGCGGCACAAACACTATTGCC
>DATCPG010000366.1:0-11271 GCA_036570225.1 Gemmatimonadaceae bacterium
CAGGCGTAAGCGCATCGAACGTGTTCGACAGCGGCGCAAAAAGATCGTAGAGGAACGAAGTCGTCAGGCTCGCCGCAACCGGAGACTGCGGCCGTACCGCGTCGACGAGCGGCGACAATGAAAAGGCCGCTGCCACTCCGAGGATAAACGTGATCGACAGCGGCCATCTGTATCGTCCGACACGGCGTAAGCGCGGAGCTTGCACTTGCCTCGCTTGTATGGATTCGGCGGGAAGCCCTACACGATAGACGAAAGACCTGTCGCTAGGATGACACCGGAACCGCTGCTCGAGGAAAAGTTACCACAACACGGCTGCCCTGGCCCGGCTCAGAGGTAAGCGATATCTCCGCGCCATGCTCGCGCGCGATCCACCGCGCGATGGAAAGCCCGAGTCCGGCTCCATCGGTTCGACTCCGCGCCGTGTCTCCTCGAAAGAATCTCTGGAACACGCGAGGCATGTCCTCTTTGCTGATTCCGATGCCTGTGTCACGGACCACGAAGGTCGGGACGCCATCGATCAGCGACACGCGCAGACTGACTTCCCCACCGCTATCGGTGAACTTCACCGCGTTGTCGAGAAGAATCATGATCAGCTGGCGGATCAACGCGGGATCACCGACGACGGGAGCTTCCTCGAACTCTTCGACGATAAGGTCAACGCCTTTCTGCCGGGCGACTACGCGCTCGGCCCCTGCGGCGTCGATCGCCACATCGTCGAGGAAAAAGCGCTCGCGCTCTATCTGGCGCTCTCCCGTGTCTGCACGCGCGAGAACGAGGAGGCTATCGACGATTCCGCCAAGACGGCGCGCTTCCGCTTCGACACCGTGCAACGCCGAAACGTAGTGGTCGGCGTCTCTGGGCTGTTGCAGGGCGACGTCCACACGGGTGCGCAGCAGGGTGATCGGCGTTCTCAGCTCATGGGCGGCGTCCGCCATGAAGCGTCGCATGAAAATCATCGAGCGCTCGATCGGTGCAGTGGATTTGCGCACGAGCAGGAATCCTCCGGCGGCGACCAGCACGAGCGCGGCGAAGGCGGTCGCAGCGAACGCGGCGATGAGATCGGCGTACTTGTCCTCCAGCTCGACCTGATCCGCGACGGCCACCGCGACGAGCGTGTGACCGGAAGCGAGCCTGAAGCGGAGTGCGTGAAGCCTCAGGTTCTCCTGAGCGGGAATACCGCGCTCGATGGTGACCTGCCCCAACCCGCCAGCCATGCGCGCGGCACTACGAATCCAGTCTGCGGCAGTATCGGGCTTCACCGGATTCCCCTGAGAATCGAGGAGATATAGGGTCCGGTCCGGTATGTTCAGCTCGTCGACCGCATCGATTACGCGGCCTCGCGCACCCGCTGCCTCGGCCTCCCTGATGCTGGCAGCGCGGACCAGTTCTTGTGTGGCGGCGTGAAGCGAATCGTCAAGTTGTTGGGAGAACTGAAACCGGATCACGGCGAAAAGACCTGCACCGAGAAGCAGGATGATGAGGCCGAACGTCGCTACGTACCAGATTGTGAGCCGGAGGCGCAGGCGCACCAGGCGCTGAATGCCCGCCCGTGAGGAGTGCGCCTCAGTCACCAAGGCGGTATCCGGCGCCTCTCACAGTCTGAATGAGTTTCGTTGGAAATTCATCATCGATCTTTCGCCGCAGCCGCCTCACCAGAACTTCGAGCACGTTTGTGAAGGGGTCGTGATTCTCGTCCCAGACGTGAGCGGTGATCGCCGCGCGATCGACGACCTGCCCTTTGTGCAGAACAAAAAACTCGAGCAGCGAAAATTCCTTCGCCGTGAGCTCTATGGATTTCCCGGCGCGACGCACCCTGTGCGCCTCGAGATCGACTTCCAGGTCGGCAACGCGCAGTGTTTCAGGGAGAGGAGCGCCGCGCCGTCTTCCCAGCGCCCGCACGCGCGCGAACAGTTCGCGGAACGCGAACGGCTTGGTGAGGTAGTCATCCGCACCCACCTCTAGGCCCGCCACTCGGTCGTCGACAGCGTCGCGGGCGGTGAGCATGAGGATTGGAGTCCCGATCTCGCGCACTCTCAGCTCGCGGCAGAGATCAAAGCCATTTCCTCCCGGAAGCATCACGTCGAGGATGAGCACGTCGAAGCTGCCCAGTGTGGCTTTCATCTTCCCTTCGGCGTAGCTCGCGACTGTCACCACCTGAACACCCTGCTCGGCGAAGCCTGTCTTGATAATGGCCGCCAATCCGGGGTCGTCCTCCACCAGAAGAACTCGCATGACCGGCAATTTACACCGTAAGGCGGCGAAGGGAGCCACCAAGATAAAACGAAGGTTTCATGTAATGATGAGGACAGCTTGATCCGGTATCATTCCCGAACAACCGCAGACAATCTCCCGCTTCGAGCGGGCTGCAAGGTCAAACCCAATTGGAGGAGTTCGCATGTTCAAAGTCATAGTCCTGGCCGTGGCAATCGCCGCTGCCACGAGCGTCGCTGGCGCGCAGGGTGCCGGCACTGTAGCAAAGAGCACCGTGAAGACCGGATCGATCAAGCGCCACCACGCAAAGGTTCAGAAGGAAGAGAGCCAGGCCACCCTGATGAAGGAAGCCAAGGTTTCAGAGGCGACGGCGCGCGCCACCGCGCTGGCGCAAGTTCCGAATGGGACTGTAAAGTCCAGTGAGATTGAGCGCGAGAACGGCAAGCTGATCTATTCGTTCGACATCACGGTCCCGGGCAAGGCTGGTATCGATGAAGTGAACGTGAACGCCATTGACGGGTCAGTAGTCGCCCGCAGTCACGAAGGCGCGAAGGCGGAAAAGAAAGAGAAAGCTGAGGAAGCGAAAGAAAAGAAGTCGAAGTAACTATCCGGCGTCCCTCGGTCGCACTTGAGCCACATTTCAGTTGCGACCGAGAGACCCGTGCGGATCCAGCAGATGATAAAGGCCTGGAAGCACCAGCAGGACTATCGGGCCCGACAAGACAAAGCCGCCGATCACGGCGATTGCCAGTGGCTGCATTAGCTGGGAGCCCTCTCCAAGCGCAAGGGCGAGCGGGGCCAGAGCGAATGCAGTAGCGAGGATAGTCATCGCCACGGGGCGCAAACGCCGGTGAGCCGAGTCAGTCCATGCGTCCTTTACAGACTTCCCGCCTCGCAGCCCCAACTGCGCCTCGTGTATAACGAATATCGCATTCTCGCCGACGATTCCTACCATCATGATGGCTCCGACATAACTCGAGATGTTCAGCGTCATTCCGGTAATCAATAACGCAGCGAGAACACCAGCCAAGACTGCCGCCGCGCAGACCGCTGTAACGATCGGCGCGCGCCAATCGGTGAATTCGAACAGCACAACGACGGACACGAGCACGAGTCCCGCAAGAAGGACATAGAGAAGTCCTCTGAACGACTTCTGCTGTTGCTCATAGAGACCTCCGTACTCAACGGACATGCCGGGCCCAAGCGTCAGGTCACGCGCAATCCGCTGTCGGATGTCCGCCATCGCCCCTCCCAGATCACGTCCGGAGAGCCTCGCCGTCACACCTACGTAGGTTCTGAGGTTTTCGCGGTTGATCTCGGTTTCAGGACTACCAGTTGAAACTGTTGCCACTGTGGACAGCGGGATGAGCGCTGCGGACGGAGCACGTGCCCGGATCTTCAGCTGGGAAAGCGGAATGGAATCCGACGCCAACACACGCAGGTCGTACATCCGATCGCCAATCCTTACCTGACCTGCGACAGTTCCCGTAACGGCGGGCTCGACTTCCGCGGCCACGGTCTGAGTGTTCAGGCCGAAGCGCGCGGCTGCGACTGGATCGACGGTCACCTGCAGCGCCGGACCAGCAATCGTGATTCCATTGAAAACGTCCTCGACTCCGGGAATGTTTTCGAGTATGTGCGATGCCTCATCCGCTTTAGCGGCGAGTACAGCGGGATCGCTTCCGAAGATCTTGACGTCGATCGGCTGCGGAGTGCCGCCTGTCAGATCGCCGATGTTGTCTTCGAGCAGCTGTCCGAAGTCGGTGTGGATTGCCGGCTCAACGGCTTGGATACGTGTCCGCAGGTCGTCGATAATCGTTTCAACACCGCTCCTCTGCCTCAAAGGCTTGAGCTTGATGACGTAGTCACCACGGTTCGGCTCCGTGATGAAGAACCCGAGCTGCTCTCCGGTGCGGCGCGAGTAGCTTACCACGGCTGGATTGGAAATGATGACGCGCTCCGCCTCTCGAAGCATCGCGTCGGTCTCTGTCAGCGATGTTCCTGGAGGCGTCCAATAATCCAGGATGATCGAGCCTTCATCCATTGCCGGGAGGAAATCCGTCCCGATGAGGCTGTACAGGACGTAAGCCACAACAAGCAAAGCGACGACGACTGCCACGCTGGCACTTCCACGTTCCACGAAGATGGCGACGAGTCGGTCGTAACCTCGACTGGCGCGCTCCAGCATGGGATCAAGGCGCTCGCGGATTGGCGCGAGACTCCGTCCAATTGCCCGCCCAGGGTGCTCCATTCGCGCTTGCGACGGGACGTCAGACGCCGGCCTGTATCGATGGAACACCCCAACCGACACAGGAACGACTACCAGCGCGATCAGGAGTGAAACTACGAGCGCCAGGGCCATCGTGAGGGCGAGCGGCTTGAAGAAGGCGCCGACGACTCCGGAGAGGAGCGCGAAGGGCAGCAGTATGACAATGGTTGAAAGACTCGACCCGACGAGTGCGGGTGCCAGCTCGCCAGCACCTGTGGCGGTCGCATCGTGAAGTTCCTGTTCAAGATCCGGATGGCGGTCTGGATCCGATGTTCGGAGCATATTTGCTCGCGCGTGGTGGCTTTCGATGTTCTCGATAACCACAATCGAATCATCCGCGATGAGTCCCAGCGCGGCCGCTATTCCGGCCAGTGTCATCAGGTTGATGGTTTGTCCGACCACACCGAGCGCCAGACCAACGATCGCAACCGTCAACGGAATTGCCGCAACGGCAATCAAAGTGAATGTGACATTCCGCAGAAACAGGAGCAGGATCACACCGGCAAGGACCACCCCAATGATGATCGCATCGCGTGCGCCCCCGACGGAGCCGGAGACAAACGACGCCTGATCGTAGAAAGTGCTCCAGTGAACGTCCTTCGGGAGAATGTCCGGCTGGTCACGAAAGATCTGGTCAATGCCGTTCGCAATGGCAACCGTATTTGCTGACGGCTGTCGCACGATGTTGACGAGCACCGCCGTGTGACCATCTGCGGTCGTGCGCACGTAGGAGACTTCGTCTGCCACGAGGATGGTGCCGAGGTCGGCGAGCGTCGCCGGAGGACCACCGGGAACTGGAATCGCAATCCGCGCGAGGTCCTCCTTTCCGGTTACTCTTCCAGTCACCAGCGTCAGGTAGAGCTCGTGATTCTGCTCGCTCAGCCCCGTGGAAACTACGCCGTTGCTGGCCTGAATCGCCTGCACGACATCGGATGCGGCGAGCGCGTGACCGGCCAGCGCCTGAGGATTCAGCCGCACCTGGAACTCACGCTGACGGCCGCCCTGAATCTGGACCTGGGATACGCCGGGAATTCTGACGAGTGCCGGCTTGAGCGTGTATTGGGCGAGATCCCAGAGCTGCGCTTGCGTCTCGGTGGAAGAAGTGAGCGCGTATCCCTGAATCGGAAAGATGGCCGTGTTCATCCATTCCGCATCGATCCGGGTTTGGGGGGGCAGATCCGGTCTCACGCGTTGAGTCTCCGCCTGCACGCGCTCGAGCGCTGTCTTCATGTCAGTGCCCCAATCGAACTCCGCCGACATTTCCGTCGACCCTCGGGATGTCGTCGATCGCACGAGCACGATACCGGGGACGCGAAGAATCGCTTCCTCCAGTACTCGCGTGACGGTCGGCATCATCTGAGCTGCGGGCTCTTCGCCGACATCCGCAATTACCTTTACAGTTGGAAAGGTGACCGTCGGGAAGATTGCTGACGGAAGCCCCACCGCCTCGTAAACCCCCGCAATCACCAGAATCGCGAGCAACAGGTAAATGCCCGTCGCTCTTTGTCGTGCGTTCGCGACAAACTTCACTGGATCTTGCCGACGGTAGTCGCGCCTTCGCGGACGTTGCTCCCCTCCGGGAGACCAACCTGGCCGGACACGATTACCCGCTGTCCAGACGCCAAAGCCGGAGTCGTGATTTCAACGGCACCTCCTTGAGTAGCGCCCGTAGTCACAGTTACCCAGTGCGCCTTTCCCGCTGAAGTGACGAGAGCGACCCGGGATACGCCGGATATGTCGTCGCGGAGAACAGCGGCCGCGGGCACGATCGGAACCGCGAATCGTTCTCCGACTACGATCTCGGCGGTTCCGAACAGTCCGGTTTGAATCGGGGCGCCGGCGGTTTGGAGATTGGTGCTGAAGTCGATTCTCACCGGAACCGTCATGACGCTGTTGGTGTCCGCCGGTAAAAGGCCGTGCACCAGGCCGGGAACCGCACCCAACTGCCCGGGCAGATTGACGTTCGCACGCTGTCCGAGCCTTACCTGTGCCAGGTCACCCTGCGCAATTCGCGCCACGAACACGATAGAACCGGCGGAGGCGATAGTGAGAATGCTGTCACCCTGACTCACGAGGTCGCCTTGGCTCGCACCCCGCGAAACTACGACTCCCGCCCGCGGTGCCCTGAGCTGTGTCGCGACGAGATTTTGTCGCGCGAGCACGAGTGCCCGCTCGGCGTCGCTGCGTTGAGCGGGGGTTGAGGCACTCCTGAGCATCGCCTCGGCTCCGATGAGCGCCGCTTGACTCGGCTGGTTTACGACGGCCGCGACCACCTGGCCCGCACCCACGCGATCCCCCACCGAGATATGGAGGAGGGTCAGCACTCCCGTAAACGGCGCCCGGATTTTTTGCAGGTCGAGCGCGTCGGTTCTTCCAGGACCTGTAACGGTGATCGCGATGTTCCCGCGTTCGACGAGGGTCATATGTACGGGAGTGGCGGAAAGCGAATCCGCTGCAGTGGTATCGGTCGTCGCTGAGCCGCCTGTCGCGCTCGCAGGATCGTTTCCACGCGAACACGCAGCGAAAGCGGCGAGCCCAAGCATGGTACTCGCCGCCAGCATTGCGCATCGCCATGATTTTCTCAAGGAGTTCCCCATCGGAGATAGTTGGCTTCGGCTTGACGGTAGCGAACTACCGCGTCGGTGTAGGCCTGGTTCGCGCTGATCCAGGATGTGTAGGCGTCCAAAACCTCGAGCGCTGTGGCTGCTCCACCGGTGTACATACTTTGGGTTTGGAGGTATGCATCGCGCGCAGTCGGGATGTTACGGTTCCACGTTTCCACCTGCTGATACAACCTGGTGAGTTGGGCGGCAGCAAGCTGCGAAGAAAAACGGACCTGTCGTTTGACGACAATCTCAGAATCGCGTGCCTGTTGCGACTCGAGGCGCGCTCGGTCGAGTCGAGCTCGGAACACGCCACCATCGAAAAACGGCCACGACAGTGAGAAAACCACGGCTCCACCCAGGCCGCTACCGCTGTTCGGGCCGGTTCCATTATCGCGTCCGAACACTGGAAGAGCGCCCAGGTTGGCGGAGGCCTGCAATTGCGGTTTGCGCTCTGAGCGAGTCGCCGCGATGGCGGCTTGAGTCGCCGCCGTGTTGGCCTCTGCCGCGCGGACATCCGGTGTCTCGAGCCATGGGCTTCCCGCAGAGATGGTGGGAAGTCCCGGAGGCGGTAGGGGTGCGAGAGAAAGCGACCGTTCGGGATCCCGTCCCATGAGATCGTTCAGCTGGAGGCGGGCTTCGTCGAGCGCCCGTTTCGCGTCTGCGAGCGCGGCCTCTTCCGTGCCGAGCCGGACTCGCGTTGTGAGCACGTCGCTTCCAACGGGCTGCCCTGCCGCTCTCCGCCCCTCCACTTGCGAGAGATAACTTCTCAGCCGCTCGATGCCCTGCTCGCGAAAGTCGATCTCATTTTCCGCTCTGAGGAATTCGCTGAACCAGAGCCTGACGCCGAGGTCCACGTCCTTCTCCACTACCCGGAATCCAGCGCCCGCTCCCTGCAAGCGATAGTTGGCGGCACTAAGGTTGGCGCGTCTCAAGCCCCCATCAAACAGCGTGACACCTCCAATGACTTGCGCAGCTCCTTGTGAGGTGGTGTATGCGAGTGGGCCGCCGGTATTGACGCTACTGGCCACCGCGAGATTGGGAGAACGGCCTGCCTTCACTTCGCGCACCGAGGTCCGGGCGATGTCGATTCCGATCGCCGCAACCGGAAGGTGCGCGTTCGAATTGCGCGCTTCGCGCAGCGCCTCATCGAGAGTCAACGAGGGCTCGCTACTCCTTGCACTTGAAATTCCGTTCGGCGATGGAGAGCTAGCCTGCGGACGGGCGAGGTTTGGTACGAACAGCAGACTAACTAACCCAGCTTGGAAATAAGAACGCGGTGGTATGTGCACTGGAGGTATTTTACTCGGGTTACCTTGCGTAAAGATTACTCGCGAACAAACGATGATATATGTTTGCGCTCGAGTACAGCGCAGTCCGAGGCAGCGGCCGCCTCTCAAGCATCAATCGCGCCCTAACTTCCGTACAGTCTGCGCCTTGGCCGTACAGGCCTGACAAGGGTTTCGACGGGCGCCGATTCCTACGTAACCCTGCGTATTCTGGCTCCAGCCCAGGGCGCATAGACTCCGGATGTCACAATCAACCGGAGGTGTTCATGAAGCGAGCCGTCCCCTTTGCCGTTTCTTTCTTGCGGTGCTGGTGATTAGCGCGATCGCAGCCTCGTCCGTTCGCGCGCAGAGTTCACCGTTTCCGTTCGATGAGGTTTTGGCTACGACAGCATTCCCAACTGCAGTCCCTTCGGAACCCTCAGTCACCGCGGCCCAGATCGTCACCAGGGGCAGACCCACCGTGATGGTGATGGTATTCGAGTCAGGTACCGTAGCCGCCCAGGCCGAAAAAAGGGGCGGATTGCGCGGGCTATTCGATGGGAGGAGCGAAGCGGTGCGTTATGAACCGTCGCAGCTGGGGATCGGGATCGCTGACATGCTGACCGAGAAGCTCCTCGAGACCGGCGAGTTCACAGTCATGGAGCGGAAGCCGCTCGAGCCGGGCAGCGGTGTGCAGTCATCGTCAAAGGCTCGGTGACGAAATTCGGATTCGAGGAGAACAACTTCGGCGGAATCGCCGCCAACATGTCGAATATGGGCTTGCTGAGTTACAAGCAGCACAAGACCGAGGTGACACTGACAGCGCGCGTCATAAATGCTGTGACCGGAGAGATTGTCGCGAGCATGAGCGGAGAAGGTCTGTCGAGGAAGGGAGGAGGACTGCGCATCGCCGGTATCGGCAGTCGCGGATTCGGGGGCGTCGACGTCAACAGATCCAACTTCCGGGCGTCGGCTATCGGCGAGGCGACCGAGCGCGCGGTCTCGAATCTGGCCGAGAGACTCGTGCAGGTGAAGGCTTCGTTCTGAGTCTGCTCGAAGATTCGAGCGGAGAGACGGTCCCCGCCGGCCGTCCTTCCCGTAATTTTACATCATGACGACACCGCCCATCGCGCACCCGCCGGCCACTCTCGAAGGCTGGTATGCGGTGCACCAGATATTTCGCATCAACAGAACTCGGCCGGGGCCGCGCGAGCTGAATCGGATGATCAAGGCGGCTAGCGCGACACTTGGCGGCGGCCGTGCACGCTCTTCCGGCTCGAGGCCGGAACGCAAGTCCAGCGGCGGCGCAGCGGCGGGATGGAGCTGTTTTGTCACGCTCATCGGATCGACATCGGACCTGATGGCGATCCATTTCCGTGACACGCTCGACGCGATCGGAGCAGCGCAGAGCGCTTTGGCGGCGACGACGTTGGCGCGAGCGCTCGATCCCGTCTACGCATTTCTGAGCGTGACAGAGGCGGGGCTGTACCACATATCAGCCGAGCTCGCCCGCGATGCGGAAGCGCGGGACGGCAAGGTTGGCGATGAGGTCTACGTTCGCTCCCTGAGCGACCGGTCGGAGAAAGAGCGTGCGAGCGCGCACATCGCGCGCCGACTCTATCCCGAGCTCCCCACCGACATGCCGTACGTCTGCTTCTATCCAATGTCCAAGCGGCGCGACGACGGGCAAAACTGGTACACCTTGTCGCTCGACGAGCGGAGTCGGCTGATGCAATCGCACGGACTCACCGGCCGGCGCTATGCGGGGAAGGTACAGCAGGTGATCACCGGCGCGATCGGTCTGGACGTGTGGGAGTGGGGCGTAACACTGTTCGCGAAGGACGCGCTCGATTTCAAGAAGCTCGTCACCGACATGCGTTTCGATGAAGTCAGCGCCAGGTACGCCGAGTTCGGCGACTTTTACGTGGGGAAGGTCGTTTCGGTTTAGGGCGTCGGGTTGTAGCGGATGCACCGAGCCACTATACTCCCCAATCTGTTTCGCTCGCAAAAGGAGCGGCAACGGGACGTAGCGCAGCCCGGTAGCGCACCTGAATGGGGTTCAGGGGGTCGCGGGTTCAAATCCCGCCGTCCCGATTTGCCCCGCTTGCGCGGGGCAAATCGTTTCGCCGGGCTTTCGCAGACGCCGCTCCCTTTGGTCGCGGCTTACTGTCAAATCCCACCTGCTCCAAGCTTGCAGCGGCAAATCGTGTAGAGGCCACCGTCGTTAGAGACGGTGGTTTTTTATGTTTGTTGGAACGATCGCCGTTTTCTGGAAACGTTTTCTGGAAATCCCGGCGCTGGCGGGTCGATCAGTCCCAAAAAAAATTCTCTTGACAACTGGCGAGGCCGTGCAGTATTACCTGTTGTCTTCCGACCGCCTCAGCAGTTGTGCGGTCGCGCTAGGCGATGTGAGATAGGCAGACATACTGAATTTCCTAATTGGAGACCCAGCTGCTTCGTTCCTTCGCTTTGCCATGCCGTTCGTTTCTCCTCGCCCCGCCGACTCACGCTGTCGGTCAGGCCGATCCGTCGACACTTCCCGCTAATCCCGAGCGGCCCCTCGCCAGAGAATTCGGCCTCGGCGTGTCGCAGTATTTCGGCGAGACGAAGAACGATCCGCAATACTCGACGGCACCCTCGAACAACACCCGCAGCCATCTCGCCGCGCGCAATGTCCACCTGTTCGCGCGCAGTGTTCACCTATTGACGTATCGCCAATTGATCGCCATACAGGGTTTGCAGTCCATGCGACGACTCGAGGGATGAGAAGAACGTACGCGCGTTTTTTTTTTTTGGAGGAGTGCTCATGCAGTTACTGGGAGGATTGGTCATGGAAAAGGTTCTGTCAGCTACGCCGAAATACTTTTGGAAAGACCAACAGCGTTCGCCACGCGACTTTTTTCTTTCAAGGAACTTGAAC
>DATCPG010000367.1:0-6064 GCA_036570225.1 Gemmatimonadaceae bacterium
GTGTAGCTGAGAGAGACCGAATCGCTCGGGATGCTCGATGAGCATCACCGTGGCGTTGGCGACATCGATGCCCACTTCGATCACCGTCGTCGACACGAGGATGTCGATCTTGCCGTCTCGAAAAGCACGCATGATTCTCTCGCGTTCGTCTGCGGGCACGCGACCATGAATCAGTGCGACGACCCGTCCGGCAAATGGCCCTGCCGATAGCGACTCGTACATGGTCGTCGCCGCCTTGAGATCGGTTTTTTCCGATTCTTCGATAACCGGATACACTACGTAGGCCTGTCTTCCCTTCTCGGTCTCGCGGGCGACGAATTCCAGCACCCGGTCCCTCGCCTTCTCCGGCCGCATGACCGTCGTGACTGGCTGCCTTCCAGCCGGCCGCTCGTCGAGCGTGCTGACATCCAGATCGCCGTAAAACGTGAGCGCGAGCGAGCGCGGGATGGGAGTCGCGCTCATGAGCAGCACGTCGGGCGAATCGCCTTTCGCGGACAGCGCCGCACGCTGCTCCACTCCGAATCTGTGCTGCTCGTCTATCGTCACGAATCCAAGCTTGCCGAAGACGGCCGCCTGCTGCACCAGCGCGTGCGTTCCAATCGCGAGTAACGGCGCGCTACTCGCAAGCTTTGCAGCGGCGCCCTTTCTTGCGCCTGATTTGAGACTTCCAGTGACGAGGATCGGCTGAATTCCGAGAGGCTCCAGCAACCGTGTCAGAGTCCGCGCATGTTGCTCAGCCAGCAGCTCGGTGGGAGCCATGATCGCGGCCTGATACCCGTTCTCCATGGCGAGCAGCGCCGCAAACAGCGCGACGATGGTCTTGCCGCTGCCGACATCGCCTTGAAGCAGACGGTGCATCTTCCGGTCGCTGGTCATGTCAGCGACTATCTCGCGCAGCGCGCCCGTCTGCGCGTTGGTCAGCGTGAACGGCAGCGCCTGCTTGAGCGCCGACGTCAGCTCCCGTTTGTTCTGGAACGCGATGCCGTACCGCTTCTCTCTCACCAGCGCATTCGCGCGACGGTGGAGTATGTGGACGAACAACAGCTCTTCGAACGCCAGTCTCGATCGCCCCTGTGCGCCCTCAGCGATCGATTGGGGCCTGTGCACCATCCTCATCGCTTCGCGCAGCGATGGCAAACCGGCCAGCCGCAGCACGTCATCCGGGAGATACTCATTGAGGAGCGGAAGCAGGGTCTCGAGGTGCGCGTCGATGACGCCGCGAATGACCTTGAACGAGAGTCCTTCCGTAGCGGGATAGACGGCGAGCACCTTGCCGCCCTTCACGCCTTCGTCATCCTTGCCAAGGTGGATGTATTCGCGCGGCTGCAGCTGTCGGCCGTGATAGAAACGGACAGGCCCCGCCAGAAGCATCATGTCGCCCTTCTCGATTGTTCGGTCGAGAAACGGCTGCCCGGGCCAAGACGCCTCGATCATGCCCGTGTCGTCCTTGAGCACCGCCTGAAAGATCCTCAAGCCGCGCCGGGTCGGGATGATTCCCTTGGAGATCACCCTTCCAATGATCGTCCCATCCATGCCGGGCTCGAGGGACGAGATGGGGGTGATCGTGCTCGCGTCCTCGTAGCGGCGCGGGATGTGGAAGAGAAGATCCCGCGCCGTGATGATTCCCAGGCGTCTCAGCGCTTCGGCGCGTGCCGGCCCGACGCCCTTGAGGTATGTGACGGGCATGTCGAGATAAATTTTGCCGGGGCGCGCTCCAGTGCCAGCCGGCATTCAGCCCTCGAGAACCTCGCGCGCGAATTCCGCCGGGTCGAACTCGACGAGGTCCGTAACTTTTTCTCCGTGACTGATGAACTTCACGGGGATATCCAGCGCTTCGTGAACGGCGAGCACGATTCCTCCCTTCGCCGTCCCGTCGATCTTGGTGACGACCAGTCCGGTAACGGGAATTGCTTCGGCGAAGGTCCTGGCCTGCATCACGGCGTTCTGCCCAATCGTTCCGTCCAGAACGAGCAACGTCTCGTGCGGCGCGGACGGCAGCCGCTTTCCGATCACACGATTGATTTTCTTCATTTCGTCCATCAGCGAGCCACTCGTGTGCAGGCGGCCCGCGGTGTCGACGATCACCACGTCCTTGTTGCGATTGACGCCCGCATCGACGGCATCGAACGCGACGGAAGCAGGATCTGACCCCGCGTTGCCCCCGACGAAATCCGCGCCCGTCCGCTCGGCCCACGCGCGAAGCTGGTCGATCGCTCCGGCTCGAAAAGTATCCGCCGCTCCAACAAGAGACGACATCTTATTGCGCTTGAGCAGATCGGAGAATTGCCCGATGAACGTCGTCTTCCCGGCGCCGTTGACGCCGACTACGAGAATGACCGTCGGCGGGGATTTCGCTTGGATGATCCGGGGATCGCTGTTTCCGGAGCGCAGCGACGCCTCGATCGCAGATCTCAGCGCGCCGAGAAACTGATCCTGGCTCTTGATCAGTCCGCGCCGTGCATCCGCCTCTATTTCCGCGACGAGACGCATGGTGGTCGGAACACCGAAGTCCGCCTCGAGGAGAATCTCCTCCAGCTTCTCGAGCGAGCCCTGTATGGCCCCGGCGCGAGCAACCGCGGTGACATCGGTGAGCGCGACATCCTTTATTCTGATCCAAAGCGAGCGGGCGGGGAGATCGCCGGCCCGCGTGACTATCCTGCCTGGCATTTCGAGGGGAGCTGATTGAAGACGAAAAAAAACCCGGACGTCGATGTCCGGGTTGAAGATAAGTCCTGAAGCCCTCCGCGCGCCTACTCGGTCGCGTTAGGTACGTGCGCCTCGCTGAGGCTCGCCAGCGTCTGATTTCTCATCTTCTGAAAGAGCGCGCGCTCATTGGCTGGTATCGGCTCTCCGCCTTTGCTCTGGAGCGCCAGCTTCGGATCGTGCGCTACTCCGCCCACGCGGATCTCGAAATGGAGGTGCGGGCCTGTTGCCCAGCCGGTCATTCCGACGAACCCAATGGTCGAGCCCATCGCCACGCGCATACCCGGGCGCATTCCCGGCGCGAAATTCCGCATATGGCCGTAGCGGCTGACCATCCCGTTCCTATGGCGGATGTCGATCATGTTGCCGTAGCCGCCACTGCGTCCAGCGAAGACGACTACGCCATCGCCGATTGCGCGGACCGGCGTGCCCATCGGCGCCGCATAGTCGGTTCCGGTGTGATTGCGCCATTCGCCGAAGATCGGGTGCTTTCGCGCGCCGAAGATGCTGCTGATACGGCGGAAGGCGACCGGTGCCCGCAGGAATGCGGCGCGCAGGGACATTCCGCTGGCATCGTAGTACTGGGTGCTGCCACCGCCGGGAGGATCGAAGTGAATCGCCTCGAGCGGGCCGTGACTGTTGGAGAGCGCGAGCCGCGCGCCAAGGATCTTGTTGACGATGATCGCGCCATTCGGCTTCTGCAGCCGCTCGACGAGGATGTGAAACTTGTCACCCTGCGCGAGGTCGCGGCTCATGTCGACCTTGTACTCGAAGATGTCGGCGAGGGACCACGCGAGCTTGTGGCGGGCCGAGGCGGGGAGAACTCCGTCGCCGCTTTCGTTCAGCGCGTTGTACAGGCTCGAGTGAATGACGCCAACGATCGAGAGCGTGTCGACGAGCTCCGTGTTCGAGGCTCTTACTACGAGGGGAGAGAGCAGGAAATCGGCGGGCTCGAGACCCGGCTCAGTGACCACCACCGGCTGCATCGGGAAGACCTGCTTCTTCTCGAGCGTGGGGGTAAGCCAAATAGCGACCAGTCCAAGGGCCGCCACGATAGCATAGCTAACTGGACGTATGCGTGCCTGCTTCAATCCATCTGTCTCCGAATGAATGTCGGGATCTCCATGTCGCTGAGATCCTGCTCTGGAGACGATCGATCCTTCTCTGGTGTCACGGCCGGATTGACGGGCGGAGTGTTGCGTCTGGGGATCTCCGCGAGGGTGCTCCTGGAGGCTCCATTTCCCCTCGCTGGCCGGAGGGGAATCACGGGTGAGCCCCGAACGAGCGGCGAAGGGGTCGACAGTACGCTCTGGGGAGCCGAGGTCGCCTGTTGCCGCTCCCGATCGAACCCCGTGGCAATCACTGTCACCCGGATCTCGCCCTGCATGGCCGGCTCGTGGACGGCACCGAAGATGATTTCAGCGTCTTCGCCCACGGCGTCGTGGATGATCTCGTTGATCTGGTGCACTTCACCGAGCGTAAGGTCGGCGCCGCCGGTGATGTTGACCAGGACCCCGGTCGCGCCGGAGACGGAAACGTTGTCGAGCAGCGGGCTGGCGATCGCCTGCTGGGCGGCTTCGATGGCGCGATTCTCACCGCGACCGATACCCGTGCCCATGAGAGCGGAGCCGCCCTCCTGCATGACGGTACGGACGTCGGCAAAATCGACGTTGACGAGACCCGTGACGCTGATCAGGGAAGAGATTCCCTGAGTCGCGTGGAGCAGGACTTCGTCGGCCTTCTTGAGTGCGTCCTGGAACGGGATTCCTTTGCCGACGACGGCAAGGAGCCTCTCGTTCGGGACGACGATCATGGTGTCGACGTTCTTCCGCATCTCGGCGATGCCGAGCTCGGCCTGGCGCATCCGCTTGCGGCCTTCGAACAGGAAGGGTTTGGTGACGATTCCAACCGTCAGGGCACCAGCTGCGCGAGCGAGCTCGCACAGGACGGGTGCGGCACCCGTTCCGGTTCCACCACCCATTCCGCAGGTAACGAAGACGAGGTCCGCGTTGTACATCGCGCGCGCAACTTCTTCTCTGCTCTCGTCGATTGCCTGCTTCCCGATCTCCGGCCGGGCTCCGGCGCCCAACCCGCGGGTTAACTTCTTACCTATCTGGATCTTGATGTCCGACTTCGAGTTGAGGAGGGCCTGGGCATCCGTATTGACCGAGATGAATTCGACCCCTTCCAGGTGCTCCTCGATCATGCGGTTGACGGCGTTTCCGCCACCACCACCGACGCCCACGACCTTCATGCGGGCGTTCTGTGTGGTGTTCTCCTCGAATTCGAATATCATCGTGGTGGGAAACTCCCGCACTGCGTTTATGTGGAAAAAATGCTGGGGCTAGTATACGCCCGTTAGTCGTTTCGTACCATAGGCAAGACGAGCGGGCGCCCAAAAAAGTACAACGGGTGTCAAGCGAGTTATCCACACTCGATCGGTGGCCCGCAGGTTTATGATTTTCTCATAGTGCGCACGCGGGAAAGCGCTGCGCGAGGCAGCCTAGAAGAAATCCTCCAGCCACACCTTGAGGCGCCTGGTGAATTTGTCGACCCCGGCTCCGGCGAGCGCCCTGTGCTTGCTGGTAGGGGAGAAACCAGCAGCCGCGCGGTGCGCGCCATAGATCGCCAGGCCCACCACCGTAGCGAAGCGTGGCGCGTCGACAGAATCGCTCAACCCACCGACATTCTCCTCGGGCGAGCCGATCCTCACGCCGGTGCCGAACACGTCGGCAGCGAGCTCGGCAACACCCTGCATCGCCGCGGCGCCACCCGTTATCACTACGCCGCCGTTCAATCGACTCGCAAATCCTGCTCGCTCGATCTCGGTCAAGACGAGATTGAAGATCTCGTCCATTCTCTGGTGGATGATGTGCGCCAGCACTTCGCGCGGTATGTGACGCTCGCCCTGCGCGACAGTGCTCGGAAGCTGAATGACGTCACTCGGATCCACCAAAGGCTCGTACGCGCAGCCGTATCTCTCCTTCAACCGCTCGGCGTCGGCCTGCGTGACGCCCATTCCCTGCACGATGTCGCTCGTGACATTGTTGCCACCGAAATTCACGGTGCCGAGGTGCCGAATTTTTCCCTCGTGAAAAACCGCGATGTCGGTCGTGCCGGCGCCCATCTCGACGAGCGCGACACCCAGCTCCTTCTCGTCTTCCGTCAGAACAGCCAGCGCACTCGCCAGGGGCTCGAGCACCAGCTCGCGCACCTTGTACCCCGCCCTCTCGACTGACTTGCGCAGATTCATGGCTGGAGAAGCGCCGATTGTCACGAGGTACATCTCCGTCTCAAGGCGGGTGCCGATCATTCCGATCGGATCGCGAATGCCCTGATTCTTGTCGACGGAATATTCCTG
>DATCPG010000368.1:0-2325 GCA_036570225.1 Gemmatimonadaceae bacterium
GAGTACTACTCCTTACACGAGATGGATTGAGCTATAGCCTTGTAAGGTATGAGTTTGGGTGACCGAGATGCAAGTCGCGCGGACGCCTGGATTGATGCATCTTTCAGCATCGGAGGGAACTGATGGACTACGATCGGCTGCGGGAGCTGCAGCAAAAATTTGAGGAGAACCCTCGAAGGTATTTCGCGCCGCTGGCGAACGAATACCGCAAGGGGGGTCAGCCAAAACGCGCCATAGAGATATGTCGTGCTCACCTCGCGCAGATGCCCGGTCACATGAGCGGGCAGATCGTATACGGGCAGTCGCTCTACGAAGCGGGCGAATTCGACGAAGCGAAACAAGTCTTCGGGCGCGCGCTCTCGCTCGATCCGGAAAATCTCATTGCTCTCAGATCACTGGGAGATATGGAGCTCCAGGCAGGGAACACGGTCGAAGCGCGAACCTGGTACACGAGATTGCTCGACGCGGATCCCAAGGACTCGGCGGTGATCGCATTGGTGTCGGAGATCGATGCAGCCGCGGACGCGACACCTGTCGGCACGACCGAGATTCCCGGTGTCGACACCGACGCGGGTGATCAACAAATTCCGGTTGCGCTCGAGACGCTGTCGGAGCTGGTGTTCCTATCGGATGCGGCGAGCCCGTCAGCCGAACCGGAACCTTCGAGTGAGACTTCATCTCCCGCAGATTCCTCGGCGGAGTCACAAGCTGCCCCGATGAATTCGTCCGCCGATTCTGCGCCTAGCGAGGCTTCGTCCGCGGCGCCAGCCTCTGCAACGGATGACGTTCCTGTAGGGCTCGAGCGGCATTATCCCGTTCAGGAGGCGTCGCCACCGGAACCCACGTCCCCGGAATCCTCCGCTGCGCCTTCTTCATCTGCACAGTCTTCATCGCAGGAAGCTCCCGTTACGGAAGCATCCGTTCACGGGAGTAGCACCGAGGGGCCGGGCGTTGAGGATGTGGGCGTAACTGTGGGAGACTCGGCGGCAGATGGTCTCAAGAGCATCATCCCGGAAGCCGTGAACCCACTCGATTGGTCCGGGCCTCCGCCGTCTGAATCGATGGAAGAGCCCGCGCCAGCGGCGCCGGAGCCAGCACCGTTCACCACGGCATTTTCGTCCGCGCCATCGGAGCAAGCGGCGCCGCCGAGCGTGCCAGAATCGCGGGCAGCAGAACCTCGCCCTCCAGAGCCGCGTGCGCCTGAACCAATCGCACGCGCAGCGGAGCCGCCGTCACGGGCGCCCGAACCGGCTCCGCGTGCGCCCGAGCCACCGCCGCGTTCGGAAGAGAAAACATTCAGCGGGGCGAGCTCCGAGCCGTTCGTCAACGAGACGATGGCGCAGCTGTATCTCCAGCAGGGCTACAAGCAGCTCGCGCTCCAGGTCTATCGTCAGCTCGCCGTGTCGCGTCCGCGGGACGAAGGACTTCGCAACAGGATCGCAGAAATAGAGGCGGCCGACGCCGCTGCGCATCCCGGCGAAGTCCACGTCGCACGCAAAGAACCGGCGGTCGAGAAACGAAGCGCGCCCGAGGAGGCTGTCGGACGCCAGCCTTCGATCAGGGAATTCTTTGCCACACTGGGCCGGCGTCGTCCTCCGGCCCCGTCCTCGAGAGGCAGATCGAGCTCCGGTTCGTCCGGAAACAATCAGCCAGCAGCGGTGGATATGCGGCCGCCACTTGGAGCTACCCCACCCGGCGGCAACCTCGACTCGGTGTTCGCCGGCGCCACGGTCAGTCCCGCCGACGCCCGTGCCGCCTCGCGCCTCGCCGGCGCGTTCAGCGGGACGTCGGGTTCTTCCAGAACTTCTCCGCCCACTCCGCCAGTGCCGACGCCGCGCGTCAATCCACGCGTGCCGCAGACGCAGGAGTCCGAAGAAGACGTCGCCAAGTTCCGCGCGTGGCTCGACGGACTCACAGGCGAGTGAGAATCGCCGTCATCAATGGCCCGAATCTCAATCTGCTCGGCACTCGAGAGCCGGCGCTGTACGGGACCGAGACTCTCGCCGACATCGAGTCGCGGCTCTTGAACGTTGCAAAGGAGCTCGGCGTCGAGCTCACGTTCTCGCAGCACAACGGGGAAGGGGAAATTGTCGACGCGGTCCATGCTTTGCGCGGTCGTGCGGACGGTGCGCTCGTCAACGCCGGAGCGTACAGTCACACCAGTCTCGCCATCCGTGACGCGCTCGCGGGAGTGAAGATTCCCTTCGTCGAAGTCCACCTGACCAATATCTACGCGCGTGAGCCGGAGCGTCGGCGCTCTGCTCTGGCCGATGCCGCGCTGGCTGTGATCTGTGGCTTCGGAGCGTATGGTTACGAGTTGGGACT
>DATCPG010000369.1:0-2973 GCA_036570225.1 Gemmatimonadaceae bacterium
TGTCCGCGAGATTCTCCGCGGTGGGATACGGGATTACCGCGCAGTCGGTAAAGGTGAGAACCTCGGTCTCGCCGGCAGTCCGCGATTGGAGGACCATGTAGAACGCGCTGGACACGACCCGGACGCCGGGAGCGAGACCGACGTTGTGGATCGCGCTCCGCAGCACATCCGCCGATGTATACACCGCGCCGGCGACGCACGCATCCGACTCACCGGCCGCCACCAGTCTGTGCCCGAACTCGAGCGCGGAATCGCCTTCAAAGGGGATCGCTGGCAGTCCAGCCGACCGGGCGGCCGTTGCCTGACGTTCTCCGTCGACCAGGAGCAGTGGGTTAGCCATGCCGCTCCTCGCGATCTCTCGCGCAGCAGAGACTATCCGCTCGTCACCGCCCTCCGGAAAAACTATTCGCCGCTTGAGCGCTGATGCGCGGTGGCGAATCTGCTCGATGAATGTCACCCGCGCTTCGCCGGCCCCTTGCTGGACTTCGCCATGGACGGAGACGGTTTGCCTCGGCTCAGCTTCGTTGCGGTAGCAGAAGGGCGTGTGTGACCGAACTTGGCGGCGAGGGCTTTGGCGACGGCCGGGTGCACCAGCGCCGTCAGGTTGCCATGGTGCTGAGCGACCTCGCGGACGACGCTCGAGCTGATGTAGGTCGTCTCGACCGACGGTACCATGAACACCGTCTCGAATCCCTCAGACAGGTGGCGATTCATCAGCGCCATCTGGAACTCGTACTCGAAGTCGCTCACGGCCCGCAACCCGCGAATGTTCAGTGAGGCGCCGACTTTCCGGGCGAAATCGACAAGCAGTCCCTCGAACTGCGTGACCTCTACACACTTCTGGTCGGCCGTGGACAGACGAATGAGCTCGACTCTCTCGTCCGTGGAGAATAGCGCTTTCTTGGACGAGTTCACGGCGACGGCCACGATGAGATGATCCACGAACTCGCAGCTTCTGCGAATGAGATCCTCGTGTCCCCTCGTAATCGGGTCAAAGCTTCCAGCGTATACGGCCGTGGTTACCACGTCATTCCTCGCTGCGGTAGAAAGTGATTGCCGTCGTGCCATACTTTCGCGTAAGCCCGCCCTCTGGCATCGCATCTTTTGCCGAGTGCTCGATGCTCAGGATACGACTGAAGGGCGATTGCAGCCAGCGCTCCGCAAGCTTGCTCGCTTCGCCAAGCGCATACGGCGGATCCGCGAACGCGACATCGTAATCGAGCGCGCCCAACCCTTCCGCGAACGGGAGCGCAGGCTTTCGGTGAGCGGTCGCCAGGTCAGCGGCGCCAAGCGCCTCGATATTCTCCTGCAACGCGCGGAAGCTCTTTGGGTCCTTCTCCACGAAATCGGCGCTGACCCCTCCGCGCGACAGCGCCTCCAGCCCAAGCGCGCCCGACCCGGCATAGAGGTCGAGCACCCGCGCGCCGGGAAGATCCAGCTGAAGGATGCTCATCCACGCCTCACGTACTCGATCCAGAGTGGGTCTCACCTGCGAGCCAGACGGCGCACTGATCCTGCGCCCGCGCCACCGTCCGGCGACTATCCGCATTTTGCGTGGCTATCAGCGGGTAGCGGTGCCCCACTGACATCTCGTCTCGGCAATACGGAAGCTGCCTGCTCACAGCGCGCTGTTGTCATGTGCCTTCGTTCACCCGAATGTCAGCTATGCGGGCTTGGAGGTAACTCTCGCCACGGTACTCGTCGCGCTCGAGCCTGAACGCGACGTCGACCTTGTTCCCCGCCTGAAACTCCGCGGCGCGGTGAGCGAGACCCCAGCCGAGCGCGTCGATCGAGCCGGTGCCGGTATCGAGCACAACCTTGAGGCCATCCTTCCCCACGAGTCGTGGGTTCGCGCCAAGGGTCACGTTTCGCGCGAGGAGCACTGGAGAAGGATTGCCGATGCCGAACGGCTCAAAATGACGGAACAGGGATTCCAGGCGCCCATCCATTCCCTCGATGCTGACCTCGAGGTCGACGCGAATCTCGGGAACGAGATCTTCCGGAGTGAGAAGCGACTTCGCAACCTCGTTGAACCTCGCCGCGAACGCATTCACTTTGTCGCGCGCGACCGTCACGCCGGCGGCAGCGCGATGCCCGCCGAAGCGGAGCAGGAACTCCCGCGATTGGCCGAGCGCGCCGTGCAAATCGAACTTGGAGATGGAGCGGCCGGAGCCTTTGCCCTGATCGTCCGACAGCGCGATCAAGACAGTCGGGCGCCCGAATTCCTCGACCAGCCGGGACGCGACTATTCCGATGACCCCCGGATGCCAGGATTCGTCCGCGAGCACGATTCCGAACGTGTCGTCGAGGTCCAGCTGCAAGACCCTCTCGCGCGCCTGGTCCAGCGTCGCGTGATCGAGCTCCTGTCGCTTGTTGTTCAGCTCCTCCAGCTCGCGCGCGATCGCGTTCGCTTCGTGCTCATTCTCGCTGAGAAGGAGCTCGACACCGCGAATGGCGTGTCCGAGTCTTCCCGCCGCGTTCAGCCTCGGCGCCAGAATGAAGCCGATCCGGCCTGCCGTCAGTGGCTTTCCAGACAATCCCGCGGCTCTGATCAAGGCGCGCATTCCGATGTTCTCCGTCGCCGCGAGCATCCTCAAACCGTAGCGCACGAAGACTCGATTTTCTCCACGTAGCGGGGCGACGTCCGCGACCGTCGCTAGTGCGACCAGGTCGAGCATACCCCAGATGAAGTTCTCGTTCTTGCCGAGCGCGCGAGCGAGCGCGAGTGCCAGCTTGAACGCGACACCCACCGCCGCGAGATCCTTGTCGGGATATCCGCACCCGCTCCGCTTCGGGTTCAGGATCGCGAGGCAATCGGGCAGCTCTCCTCCCGGCAGGTGGTGATCGGTGACGATCACAGCGATCCCGGCCTTGCAGAGGCGAGCCACCGGAGAAATGGCGGTGGTTCCACAGTCGCACGTGACGACGACTTTGGCGCCGGCAGCCAGTGCAGCATCGACTCCAGCGTCGCTC
>DATCPG010000370.1:0-9655 GCA_036570225.1 Gemmatimonadaceae bacterium
CACGGAAGGAAAGCTCGGTGGCCAGGCAGAAGTACTCGGCGTCGCGGGAACGTGGAAGGACCTGACCGACAACGTGAACTTCATGGCGTCGAACCTGACGGGTCAGGTGCGAAACATCGCCGACGTCACGACCGCGGTCGCGAAGGGAGATCTGTCCCAGAAGATCACGGTCGAAGCGAAAGGAGAGACAGCGCAGCTCAAGAACACGATCAACACCATGGTCGATCAGCTGAGCACATTTGCTTCTGAAGTGACGCGCGTCGCGCGCGAGGTGGGAACCGAAGGACGACTGGGTGGACAGGCTGCCGTTCCTGGCGTCGGCGGCACGTGGAAGGATCTGACCGACAACGTGAACGCGATGGCGTCCAGCCTCACTGGCCAGATCAGAAATATTGCCGACGTCACCACAGCAGTCGCCAAAGGAGACCTCTCGAGAAAGATCACCGCGGACGTGAAGGGAGAGATCCTCGAGCTGAAGCAGACGATCAACACAATGGTCGACAGCTTGAGCGTGTTTGCCGGCGAAGTCACACGCGTTGCCCGCGAAGTCGGAACCGAAGGACGCCTTGGTGGTCAGGCGAATGTGCCGGGAGTCGCGGGCACGTGGAAGGATCTCACCGACAACGTGAACTTCATGGCCTCGAACCTCACGGGCCAGGTGAGAAATATCGCCGACGTCACCACCGCGGTCGCGAAGGGCGACCTGTCGCGCAAGATGACCGTCGACGTGAAGGGAGAGATCCTCGAGCTGAAGAACACGATCAATACCATGGTCGATCAGCTGAGCGCGTTCTCCTCTGAAGTGACGCGCGTCGCGCGCGACGTAGGCACGGAAGGAAAGCTCGGTGGCCAGGCGAACGTGCCGGGAGTCGCAGGCACTTGGAAGGATTTGACGGACAACGTGAATACGCTCGCCGGAAACCTCACGAGCCAGATCCGAAACATTGCGCTGGTCACGACGGCCGTGGCGAAGGGAGATCTGTCGCAGAAGATCACGGTCGAAGTGCGCGGCGAGATTCTCGAGCTGAAGAACACGGTGAACGCGATGGTCGATTCGCTCCGCGTCTTCGCGGACGAAGTGACGCGCGTCGCCAAGGAAGTAGGCACCGAAGGAAAGCTCGGTGGCCAGGCAGAAGTGCCAGGCGCCGCCGGTACGTGGAGAGCGCTCACGGACAACGTGAATGCGATGGCGAACAGTCTGACGCTGCAGGTCCGCGCTATCGCAGATGTCGCGACGGCAGTTACGCGTGGCGATCTGAGCAGGCAGATCGCGGTAGAGGCTCAGGGAGAGTTGGACCAGCTGAAGAACAACCTGAACCAGATGATCGCGAACCTGAAGACCACGACCGAGAAGAACACCGAGCAGGATTGGCTGAAGACCAACCTCGCCAAATTCTCGAACATGATGCAGGGGCAGAAGGATCTCGAGGCGGTGTCGAAGCTCATTATGTCGGAGCTGACTCCGCTCGTGTCCGCGCACCACGGCACGTTCTACATCATGGAGGAGGAGAACCACACACCGGTTCTGAAGCTGATCGCGAGCTATGCGTACAAGGAGCGCAAGCATGTCGGCAACAGGTTTTACCTCGGCGAAGGACTGGTCGGACAGGCTGCGCTCGAGAAGAAGCCGATTCTGCTGACGAACGTTCCTGACGATTACATCCGCATCACGTCGGGGCTTGGTGAGGCACCGCCGCGCAACATCCTCGTCCTGCCAGTTCTGTTCGAGGGACAGGTAAAGGCGGTCATCGAGCTCGCCTCGTTCCTGCCGTTCAGCCAGATCCACCAGCTTTTCCTCGATCAGCTCGCCGACAGCATTGGCGTCGTGATCAACATGATCTCGGCCAACATGAGGACGGCGGAGCTGCTCGAGCAATCCCAGAGCCTGACGCTGGAGCTGCAGAGTCAGTCCGAAGAGCTGCGCAAGCAGCAGGAAGAGCTCAAGAAATCGAACGCCGAGCTGGAGGCGCAGGCGACGACGCTGCGTACCTCCGAGGAGCTGCTCAAGGACCAGCAGGAAGAGCTGCAGCAGGTCAACGAAGAGCTCGAGGAGAAGGCGTCTCTGCTCGCCGAGCAGAACCGCAAGGTCGAATCGAAGAACGAGGAAGTGGAAGCGGCAAGGCTCGCTCTCGAAGAGAAGGCAGAGCAGCTCGCACTCAGCTCGAAGTACAAGTCGGAGTTCACGGCCAACATGTCGCACGAGCTGCGGACTCCCCTCAACAGCCTCCTCATCCTCGCGCGACTTCTCAGCGAGAACAAGGACGGGAACCTCACGCCGAAGCAGGTCGAATTCGCGCAAACGATTCTCATGTCCGGCAGCGATCTGCTCAATCTCATCAACGACGTACTCGACCTGTCGAAGGTCGAGGCCGGCAAGATGGATGTGAATTCAACCGATGTTCGGTTGACGGAGGTGAAGGAGTTTGTCGAGCGCAGCTTCTCGGCGCTCGCGGAGCAGAAAGGCCTCGAGTTCCGCGTAGAGCTGAACCCGGATCTGCCAGCGGCGCTCAACACCGACGGCGGACGGCTGCAGCAGGTTCTCAAGAACCTGTTGTCCAACTCGTTCAAGTTCACGCAGGAAGGAAGCGTCACGCTGACCATTCGCCGAGCGGACAAGGGAAGGCGGTTCCAGAATCCCACACTCGAGGCCGCGGCGGAGGTAATCGCGTTTGCGGTGACGGATACCGGGATCGGGATTCCCAGAGACAAGCAGCGGTTGATCTTCGAGGCGTTCCAGCAGGCGGACGGCACGACCAGCCGCAAATACGGTGGAACCGGCCTGGGGCTTTCCATCAGTCGCGAGATTACGCGACTCCTGGGTGGAGAAATACGCGTGGAGAGCACGGAGGGTCAGGGCAGCACGTTTACGCTCTTCCTCCCGACGCGTTACATCCCGCGACAGGATGGCCCGGATCGCGATACGTTCGATACGAGCAGCTACGTTTCTTCGGGCCGACAGCAGACGATGAGCGCGCAGTCGTTTTCCACGAAGGCGCCGCCGCCGCGACGCCCCGCTCCTCGTGACCAGCGGCGAAGACCGTCGGGCAACGCGCTTCAAGACCATCCCGAGCGCCGGGCGATCCCGCAAACGGTGATCAGTGATGATCGCGAGCATATCGAGGAAGGCGACCGCACCGTGCTGGTCATCGAGAACGATCAGAACTTTGCGAAAGTCCTCCTCGACATGGCGCGCGACAAGGGCTACAAGGCCGTCGTCGAGCTTGATGGCGAAGCGGGGCTCAAGGCCGCGCGCGAGATCCGGCCCGACGCAATTACGCTCGACATCGACATGCCGGGCATGAACGGTCTCGAGGTGCTCGATCGTCTGAAGCGCGATCCGGAGACCAGACACGTTCCGGTGCACATCATTTCAGGCATGGAGGAGAAGCGCGAAGGTCTGAAAGCCGGCGCGATCGCGTTTCTTGAAAAACCCGTAAGCAAGGAAGGGCTGGACGCCGCGTTCGCCAGAATCTCATCGTTCATCGACACGGTTCCGAAGAACCTCCTGGTCGTCGAAGACAATGAGGCGCAGCGCCAGAGCATCGTCGAGCTAATCGCGCACGACGACGTCGACATCACGGCTGTCGCTTCGGCTGAGGAGGCGAGAAACAAGCTGCAGGAGAAGCACTTCGACTGCATGGTCCTCGATCTCGGCCTAACGAGCGGCGGAATGAGCGGGTTCGACCTCCTCGAGAGAGTGAAGTCCGACCCCGACAACCATGACCTGCCGATCATCATCTATACCGGCAAGGATCTAAGTCACGAGGACGAGACGAAGATCAAGAAATACGCGGAGACGATCATCGTGAAGGACGTGAAGTCTCCCGAGCGCCTGCTCGACGAGACCGCTCTCTTCCTGCACCGCGTCGAGGCGAGGCTGCCGGAGGGCAAGCGGAAGATGCTGGAGCATCTCCACGATGCGGACTCGGTGGTGGCCGGCAAGAATGTGCTGGTGGTCGACGACGACGTACGAAACATCTTCTCGCTGACGAGCATGCTGGAGGATCATGGAATGGTTGTCCGCTTCGCGGAAAACGGCAAACAGGCCATCGAGCAGCTCAGGAAAGATCCAAATGTGGACGTCGTGTTGATGGACGTCATGATGCCCGAGATGGATGGGTACGAGACGACGAGGGCAATTCGGGCCATGGACCAGTTCAAGGCACTCCCAATCATCGCGCTCACTGCGAAAGCGATGAAGGGCGATCGTGAGAAGTGTATAGCAGCGGGAGCTTCAGACTATATCACCAAGCCTGTCGATACCGACCAGCTGCTGTCACTGTTGCGCGTGTGGCTGTACCGGTAGCGGTAGTCCCCACTCCCGACGCCGAACCCGACCGGCAGTCGTTTAAGCCCGATCTCGAGAGGATCGAGATCGAGCTGCTGCTGGAAGGGATCTTCCGTCAGTACGGTTTTGATTTCCGCGCCTATGCATATGCGTCGATCCGGCGCCGGCTGTGGAAGCGGATCGAGGAAGAAGGGCTGTCGAGCATAAGCGCCCTGCAGGAGCGCGTGCTGCACGAGCCGGCGATGATGGAGAAGCTCCTCCTCGATCTCTCCATCAACGTGACCGCAATGTTCCGCGATCCCGGGTTCTACCAGACCTTCCGCGAGCACGTGGTGCCGCTTCTTAGAACCTATCCGTTCATTCGCGTCTGGCACGCCGGATGTTCTACAGGTGAAGAAGTGTACTCGATGGCCATCCTCCTCCGGGAAGAAGGGCTGTACGATCGCGCGCGCATCTATGCGACGGACATCAACGAGGTTGTGCTGCAGAGGGCCAAGGCGGGGATATTCCCTCTGGAGCGGATGCAGGAGTACACCGACAATTACATCCGCGCCGGCGGCAAGAAATCGTTCTCGGAGTACTACACGGCGAAATACGGGGGAGCGCTGTTCGATCAGTCGCTGACGAAAAACGTCGTGTTCTCGCAGCACAACCTGGTGACGGACCGCTCGTTCAGCGAGTTCAACGTCATTCTCTGCCGCAACGTGCTGATCTACTTCGACAAGACGTTGCAGTCCAAGGTGCACACCCTCTTCTACGACAGTCTCGCGATGTTCGGCGTTCTGGTTCTGGGGAGCAAGGAGACGCTTCGCTTCATGGCGCACGAGGACTGCTATCAGCAGATCGCCCCGCCGGAAAAAATCTTCCGGAAGGTGAGATAGTGGCGTACTCTGTCGTCGGCGTTGGAACGTCATGGGGTGGCCTCGCCGCGCTGACGACGCTGCTCGGTGGCTTGCCCAGAGACTTCCGCCTGCCAGTTGTAGTCGTGCAGCACCGCGGCAAGGATTCGGACCAGCTCTTGTCGGAGCTGCTCCAGGACGCGACCGATATGTACGTGTGCGAAATCGAAGACAAGGAGCCGCTGACCCCGGGCACGGTCCACATCGCTCCGGCGAACTATCACGTGCTGGTAGATGCCGGCTATCTGTCGCTGACTGTCGAGGAGCCGGTCCGATTCAGCAGACCGTCGATCGACGTGATGCTCTCCTCGGCTGGCGACACGTACGGATCCGAGGCAATTGGAGTGGTGCTCACCGGAGCAAACGAAGATGGCTCGCGAGGTCTTGCGCACATCGCAAAACTGGGCGGGCGCGCACTGGTGCAGGATCCCCGGACCGCTGAGATTCCGATCATGCCAGTCGCCGCCATTAAAGCAGTCCCGAGCGCGGAAATATTTCCGCTGGACAAGCTGGCGCCGAGGCTGATCGAGCTCAGTCGCCAGCGAGCGAAGGTTGGAGCGATGAAGACAGTATGAGCCACGAGCGCGTCAAACTGCTCCTCGTCGACGATCGGCCCGAGAACCTTCTCGCGCTCGAAGCCATCCTCGAGCCGCTCGGTCAGGTCCTGATTCGCGCGAACTCCGGCCCGGACGCGCTAAAGCAGGTTCTCGCGGAAGATTTTGCCGCGATCCTTCTCGACGTGCAAATGCCAGGCATGAACGGCTTCGAGGTGGCGGAGATCATCAAGTCACGGGAGAGGTCGAGAACGATCCCGATCATATTCCTCAGCGCCATCAACAAGGAAGACGCATACGTCTTCAAGGGCTACTCGATGGGCGCGGTGGACTATGTGTTCAAACCGTTCAACCCCGACATCCTGAGATCGAAGGTGGCGGTGTTCGTGGATCTCTACCTCAAGCAGAATGAGATTCAGAGACAGGCCGACCTGCTGCGCGAGAGTCAAAAACGCGAGCTGGAGCTGGAGCACCGCACCTCGCTGCTGGAAGCCGAGGCCCGGTCCGCGGCCAAGCTGTCGCAGATGAACGAAGAGCTGCATCGGCGTCAGCTTGCGCTCGAGCAGGCAATGGGCGCCCGCAACAGGTTCTACGCGTCGATGAGCCACGAGCTGCGGACGCCAATCAATGCCGTGATCGGGTACAGCACGCTGATGCTGGACAACATTTACGGTCCGCTCAACGCAAAGCAGAAGGAAGGGTTGCAGCGCACGCTCAAGGCGGCCCGGCACCTGCTCGAGCTGGTAAACGATGTGCTCGACCTGTCCAAGATCGAAGCGGGGAAGATTGAGCTCTCACTGCAACCGGTGATGTTCCCGGCGTTGATCGAGGATCTTTTCGTAACGGTGCGACCGCTTGCCGACGAGTACGGGTCGTCCCTCTCGCTTTCCATGGAGGGCGACGCTTTCAACATCGTCAGCGACCCGCGCCGGGTCAGGCAGATTCTGCTGAACCTCTTGTCCAACGCAATCAAGTTCGGCGAGGGCAAACCGATCCGCGTGCTGTGCAAACAATGCGTCGACAAGGGTGTAGAAATAGAGGTAGTCGACGAAGGAGTCGGGATAGCGAAAGAAGACATGACGCGCATCTTCGAGGAGTTCGTCCAGGTCTCGGAATCGAAGCAACCGGGCACCGGACTGGGACTCCCAATCTCGAGGCGGCTGGCCCAGCTGCTGGACGGCTCGTTGACCGTATGCTCGACCCCCGGCGAGGGAAGCGCCTTTCGTCTCACTCTGCCGGCCTCCCTGGAGGACGACATGTCGCCGGCGGGCGCGTTATCCGCCGCTACGGCGGCTTAACTAGACCCCGTCATTGGCACAGGGTCTGCCCTCTATTGTAGTGCCGTCGCCTTAAGCGGGGGTCAATACTGGAGGCTTTAAAAATGTTCAAAAAGCTACTAATTCTCCCGGCCGCGGCTCTCGCGTTCGCTTGCTCGAAGGGCGACAACCAAACCGCCGCGGATAGCGCGTTGAATTCAGATCTCTCGACCGCTGCAGCGAGCCGGCCGTACACGCCGCTCGACAGCATTACCGCGGCTGAGCGCGCAGGAACGACGACGCAGGCTGCGGCTTTGAGAAGCAGCACAGCGGCGCCGCGCACCGTTTATCGGGCGCCAGTCCGTCGCACTACGAGCACCCGCAGCAGCTCGTCGGGCGGGACGTATTCTTCGGCGCCGGTGTACAGCGCTCCTGCTCCCGCACCAGTGGTGGTCAAGCACACCAAGCGTGACGCAGCGATCGGCGCGGGCGCTGGTGCAGTGATCGGCGCAGTGACCGGCCACGGCGTGAAGGGCGCAATCATCGGTGGTGCAGCGGGAGCGATCCTCGGCGGCGTCATCGGCAACAACGTCGACAAGACGAAGAAGTAAGAGCTGCCCGCTCGAGCTTCGGAGAGCCCTCCGCACCAGGCCGGTGCGGGGGGCTTTCTTTTTTCTGCAACTGGGTGTGAGACACGAGGGGCTCCGTTGCTTACACGAAGATTTCATTCCCGCTCTGCTTGTGTTCCGTCCCGCAGTGTCTTACGATCAACGGCCATGTCTGCAGAATCAGCTCAAGCGGCTTCGCCGGAAGAAGCCGCACAACTCAGTGCACTGTGCATTGCGCGCCATTGCTTTTTGAGCGAGCACATCGCGCAGTATTTCGCCCGCATGGGTCTCATCACGACCCAGGCTGTTGGACTCGAAGCAGCGATCGGCGTTGCGCGCGGAGCTTCTCCCGATCTGGTCATCTGCGACTACGATCTTCTGGCGACTATTCCGCTCGAGAAATGGGAGCGCGACGAGCTGCTCTCCAATATCCCCGTGGTCGCGGTGAGCCTGACGCGCCACTCCCAGGAGCTGCATCTGCTCGACGTTAACGGGATAGCGGGTTTTCTCTACTTGCCGACACTCGATACCGCCCCCGCGCTCAAGATTCTGCGCGCGGCAGCGGCCCGCTCGAAATACACGCTCCCCCAGCCCGTAAACACGGCGCCAAGGACACTAGAGCGCGGTTAAATTAGAGCATGAGCTCCGACCCGATCACGGGCGTCTTCAATGACGGATACATAAGCGAAGCGTACGAAGCCTATCGGCGCGATCCGGCGTCGGTGGATGAATCGTGGCGACAATTCTTCCGTTTTGCCGAGAGTCTGAGCGGCACCCTGCCGCCTGTGGCGGGAGAAGCTCCGGCAGCTGCAGGGATCGATGCCGACCTGCTCAGGAAGGTTGCAGCCGCCGCGAAGCTCGTCGATGCCATCCGCAATTTCGGCCACCTTTCCGTTCCTCTGGATCCCCTCGGCACTCCGCCCGACGGCACGCCCGAGCTCACGCCGGAATTTCACGGCCTCAACGAGCAGGACCTGCAGAGGATTCCCGCCGAGGCTCTTGGCGGCGACGAGGGAGGAACGGGGGCCGATGTAGTCGCGCGCCTGCGCGAGCTCTATTCATCGCGAATCGGCTTCGAGATCGCGCACCTCGGCAACGTCGACGAACGCGAGTGGCTGCGCGAGGAAATCGAGAGCGGGCGTCTCAATGCGCCGCTCAGCGAGGGAGACAAGCGCGCCGTTCTGCAGCGTCTCACCGAAGTCGATGGCCTGGAGCGCTTCCTGGGCCGCGCGTATCAGGGGTACAAGCGCTTCTCCATCGAGGGCGGGGACATCCTCGTACCGATGCTCGACGTCGCGATCGAGGCTGCCGCTACACACGGGACGCGCGAGATCGACCTGGCGATGGCACATCGTGGGCGCATCAATGTTCTCGCGCACACACTGGGCAAGCCGTACGCGACGATCTTCGAGGAATTCGAAGGGAAGCATGCGGCGACCAACGCGGTGAGCGAAACCGGGGACGTGAAATACCACCTGGGAGCGCGGGGAACGCGGCAGACCGCGAACGGCGCTGAAGTCGACATCGTGCTGATTCCCAATCCCAGCCACCTCGAGGTGGTGAATCCCGTGCTCGAAGGAGTGGCGCGCGCGCGACAGGTTCTGGCGGGCAGCGGCAAGAGAGACGAATTGGCGGTTCTTCCTGTGTGCGTCCATGGCGACGCGGCTTTCCCCGGCGAAGGAGTTGTCGCCGAGACCTTCAACCTGTCGGGCCTAGAGGGGTTTCGCACGGGCGGGACGCTTCACATCATCGTCAACAATCAGGTTGGGTTCACCACCGATCCTATCGACGGGCGCTCGACGCACTACGCAAGTGATCTCGCCAAGGGATTCGAGGTGCCGATCATTCACGTCAACGCCGATGACGCGGAATCGTGCGTGCACGTTACACGGCTCGGAATCGAGTATCGCGCGAAGTTCGGCAAGGATTTTCTGATCGACGTCGTCGGCTACCGGCGCCACGGGCACAACGAGACGGACGAGCCGTCATTCACGCAGCCCGAGCTTTACAAGAGAATCCGCTCGCATCCATCGCCGCGCGAGGTCTGGGG
>DATCPG010000371.1:0-1640 GCA_036570225.1 Gemmatimonadaceae bacterium
GCTTTATGCGCGGAGTCCTTCAATCAGACTCCCCATGACTACCCAGCAGCAGTTGACGCTCGACGCTCCACCGACGCTCCACGAAGCAGCAGAATTGCGCTGCGAGGTTGTTGGGCCTCGCGGAGCTCCCGTCATCGCCGTGCTCGGCGGCATCTCCGCATCGAGGCACGTCACGTCGTCCCTCTCTGATCCGTCCCGTGGATGGTGGGAAGACGTCGTCGGCGCGGGACGACCGATCGACACCCGGCAGTTTCAGGTTATCGGAATCGATTATGTCGCTCGCGGTGGAAGCACCGCTCCCGTTACAACGATCGATCAGGCTGAAGCCCTCGCGGCCGCTCTCGATGAGGCTGGTATTCGCAACCTGCACGCTGTCGTAGGCGCATCGTATGGCGGAATGGTCGCGCTCGCGTTCGGTGTGAGATTCCCCGCGCGGGCGAAACGTCTGATCGTAATCAGCGCGGCGCACGAGAGCGACCCGATCGCAACGGCGCTGCGGCATCTGCAGCGCCGGGTAGTCGAGCTAGGAAGCGCAGTCGGTCGCGAGCGCGATGGCCTGGCGATAGCGCGCGGCATCGCGATGACGAGCTACCTCACGCCGCGGCATTTCGAGGAGCGCGTCGCCGGATTCGATCGCAGCGATTCGAGCGCGGTCGAGGACCGTATCGGCAGCTACCTCAGGACGCGCGGAGAGCAATTCGCCGAGCAGTGGACGCCTGAGAGGTACAACGCCCTCTCGCTCTCTCTCGATCTTCACAAGATCCGTCCGGAAGACGTCAGCGTTCCAACGACTGTGATTGCGATCACAGGCGACCGGCTTGTTCTCGTTGCACAGGCCCGCGAGCTTGCGTGCCGGCTCGGCGGCCCAAGTCAGCTCGTAGAGCTCGATTCACCTTTCGGCCACGATGCTTTCCTCGGCGATTCCGCCCGCATTGCTCCGCTGATCAACGAGCTTCTCAGGGCGAGAGTGGAGGCTTTGTCATGACAGACGAAACCAGGCGATCGTCGGCGCGCCCTCCACGCCAGGCGGCAACCCGCGCCGTGCGCGCGGGTATTGCGACCGACCTGCACCACGGTGCGGTCGTGCCTCCGATTCATCTCTCTTCGACATTTTCCTTCGAGGGGTTCGGCAAGAAGAGGCTGTACGACTACACTCGCAGCGGCAACCCCACCCGTGAGTATCTCGCCAACGCCCTCGCCGAGCTGGAGGGGGGAGAGGGCGCTGTCGTGACGAGCACCGGCATGTCCGCGGTGGCCTTGGTACTCCAGCTCGTGCGTCCTGGAGATCTGATACTCGCCGCACACGATTGTTACGGCGGTACGCATCGGATTCTGCGCTCTCTCGCAGCACGTGGACACTTCGACGTTGCGTTCGTCGATCTCACCTGTGAATCCGCCGCGGACACGGTGAAGGCCCGGCGGCCGAAGCTGCTCTGGATCGAGACGCCCAGCAATCCGCTCCTGAGACTGACGGATCTCGCTTGCGTGATCGAAGCGGGACACGAGGCTGGGGCTGTAGTGGCGGTGGACAATACATTCCTCTCTCCCGCGCTGCAGCGGCCGATCGAGTTTGGCGCTGACCTCGTAATCCATTCAACCACAAAATATCTCAACGGACACAGCGACGTCGTCGGCGGCGC
>DATCPG010000372.1:0-2097 GCA_036570225.1 Gemmatimonadaceae bacterium
ATTCAAGAAGGGCCCGTTCGTTCTCGCCATTGCGTCGGGTGTCCCAGTCGTTCCGATCATCGTGCACGGGACCATCGAGATTCTGCGCAAGGGGTCATTCCGGGTTCATCCCGGCACGATTGATATACATTTGCTCGAGCCCGTCAGCACCACGAGCGTGGATTACGATCACCGCGAGGTGCTGATGCAGACAGTGAGGACGAGGATGGCGGACGCGATGCGAAACCTGTACGGGGTCGAAGCATTGCCCCCCGCGGCTTCACGGCTGGCGCCATCCTCCGAGTTGCTGTCTTCGGAAACGAATCCAACCGAAACACGATAACCAGCGAATCAACCAACAAAAATGTCGACCATAGCAGACATCAAAGCGCGTGAGATCCTCGACAGCCGCGGAAATCCGACCGTCGAAGCCGACGTGACGCTCACCAGCGGCGCTTTCGGACGCGCCGCAGTACCGAGCGGCGCTTCCACCGGCGAGCACGAAGCGCTCGAGCTGCGCGACGGAGACGCCGAGCGGTATCTGGGGAAGGGAGTCGAGCAGGCGGTGCAGAGCGTGGAGGAGCGGATTGCTCCAGCGCTGAACGGACTCTCGGCCGGCGATCAAATGCTCATCGATCGCACGATGATCGAGCTCGACGGCACCGACAACAAGGGAAAGCTCGGTGCGAACGCGATCCTCGCCGTTTCGATGGCGTCGGCGCGCGCCGCGGCGCAGGATCTCGGACTGCCACTCTATCGCTACCTGGGCGGCCCCATGGCTCGGACGATGCCCGTCCCGATGATGAACATTCTGAATGGCGGCGCACACGCGACAAACACGGTGGACTTTCAGGAGTACATGATCGTTCCCATTGGCGCGACGAGCTTTCGTGAGGCGCTTCGCATGGGCACCGAAGTATTCCACGCGCTCAAGAAAGTGCTCGTGAAGCGGAAGCTTTCCACCGGGGTCGGCGACGAAGGTGGGTTCGCCCCGGATCTCAAGAACGACGAGGAAGCTTTGCGCGTCGTCGTCGAGGCCATCGAGGCGGCCGGGTACGCTCCCGGGCGCGAGATCGCGATTGCGCTGGATCCTGCCGCGTCCGAGCTGTTCAAGAACGGCACGTACACGTTCAAGAAAAGCGGCGCTGGCGCCCTCGACTCCGATGGGATGATCGAGCTGTACCGGAAATGGCTCGACGAGTATCCGATCGTATCGATCGAAGATGGACTCGCCGAGGACGATTGGGAGGGATGGGCAAAGATCACCGCCGCTCTGGGCGACCGCGTTCAGCTCGTGGGAGACGATCTTTTCGTTACGAACACGGAGCGTCTTGCGCGCGGAATCGAAGGTGACGTCGCGAATGCGATTCTGATCAAGTTGAACCAGATCGGAACTCTCACGGAGACTCTCGAGGCGATCGAGATGGCGCGAGCGAACGGGTATCAGTCGATCATCTCGCACCGTTCGGGTGAGACCGAGGACACGTTCATTGCCGACCTCGCCGTCGCTACCGGAGCGGGTCAGATCAAGACCGGCTCGGCGAGCAGAACCGACCGCGTCGCCAAGTACAACCAGCTGCTTCGCATCGAAGAGCAGCTCGGAGCGGCGGCCGAATACCCCGGCGGGTCGATATACGGGTTGTAGCAGGCAGTTGCTCGGCGGAGGTCGCACGAGTCAGTAGCGTGCAATGAAGCGAATCGTCTGGTGGGCTCTGATCGCGGTCGCCGTGTACTTCGCGGTGCAGGGTGGTGAGTACAGCACCAGGGATCTCTACGTCCTGAATCGTCGCACGAGCGGGATGACGCGCGAAGTCGACTCGCTTCAGCGTCAGGTGGACTCGCTCGCGCGCTACCTCAGGCTGGTAAAGAGCGACAGCGCGACGATGGAGCGGCTCGCGCGCGAAGAATTCGGGATGGTGCGCGGCGACAAGGAGATTCTTTATCGTTTTGGCGACGCTCCGAGCACTTCCGGCGACAAACCTCGCTGATTAGGTTTTACTCCTTATCGCGGGGTGGAGCAGCCTGGTAGCTCGTCGGGCTCATAACCCGAAGGTCGGAGGTTCAAATCCTCCCCGCGCAACAAGACGAAAAGGCCCTGTGAAAACGGGGCCTTTTTAC
>DATCPG010000373.1:0-2076 GCA_036570225.1 Gemmatimonadaceae bacterium
GCTCTGGATCCCGATCAGCGAGGTCTCACCCTCGCGCGGCAGCTTGGGGAAATACCTGTTATCGATGGGAAGCTCTCCCGTCGCCTCATTCCAGTTGTCGACGAACGCCGCCTGAATCGACGCGACCGCCGGCCCGAGTACCTGGACGTGTGTGTCCCGCCAATGACCCGGAGCGTCTGCGTTTCCATTCCACTCGTCGGCGATGCCCACTCCACCGGTGAATGCGACCGTGCCATCGATGATCAACAGCTTCCGGTGCGTTCGATGGTTGTATTTAGCCCAGGAGTACCACTCGATCGGGCGAAACCACTTCACCTTGCAGCCGGCCTTCCGCATCTGTTCGATCAGCTCGGGCGACACTTTTTTGCTTCCGCTCTTGTCGAAGACCATGCGAACCTCGACGCCACGCTTCGCCGCGGCGGAGAACGCCTCAGCGAACTCGATGGGGATCTGCCCAGAGCTGTAAATAAAGGTCGAGAAATGAACGCTGTGCCTGGCGGACGCTATCGCTTTGAGCAGGGCGGGAAATATCTCGACCCCATTCTGAAGGATCACGACTCGATTCCCCCCAATGACCTCCGCGCTCGCCGAGCCGGCGAGAGCGCGCATGAACGCCTCGGCATCGTCCGATACCTTCGGAGCCGATACAATGTTGGCTTCGCGGTCAGCCTCGGCGTTCACGCTGGCCGTGACGTACGCGAAGACAACCGCGATGACTACGGTGAGGGTGACGACGAGGGTGATGACGACTGGGAGCATCATCGGATTAAAGTAGTTAGGCGGGAGGCGGGAGGCGGGAAGCGGGAAGCGGGAAGCGGGAAGCGGCTAGCATGCAGGTAGTGAAGCGGGCAGCAGGTAGCATGCAGCGATCAGCGGGTCGCCGGTCGTGTTCAGTTGCAGTTCCAGTTTAGTTCTTAGTTGCGCGCATTGACCTAACTGAGCGTGTCCACAAGCTCCTGCGGCGCGCCGGGCACCTCGAACGTGAACACGCTCCCTCCGCCCTCCCTGTCGGCGTAGGTAACTCTCCCTCCCTGGGACTCGGCGAGTCTCTTCGCAATGGAGAGACCCAGACCCGCCGCGCCAGCGTCGGCCGAGCTTCCATTCGGCCGGTAGAACGGCTCGAAAATCTGCTGCTGCTCCGATGGGGGAACGCCGGGTCCCTTGTCCGCGATCTGGAAGATGAGACCTGGACCGACATCCGAGACGGTGATCGTTACCGGTGTGCTTCGCGGCGAATGCCGGAGGGCGTTTTCGATGAGGTTGGTGAGCACCCTGAGCGACTGCACGAAGTCGAACGTGCCGAGCAGGGCTGGTTTGGTGTAGTCGATGATTGTCTCAATGCGGTTTGCATCCGGCACGCCAGAGAATTGCCGCATCGCGGCTCCGAGCAGGTCCTCCGCGGTGTTGATCTCGGGATTCATCGTGAACGCGCCGGCGCGCAGCCGCGACAGATCGAGCACGTCAGCCACCATCTTCCCGAGGCGGTCTGCCTGCTCGACAATCACTCCGGCGTGCGTCCGCGCGCGCGAGCCGTCGGTCTGGATGTCCTGGGCGAGAGCGCGGATCGTCGTCAGCGGCGTTCTCAGGTCATGCGACACGGATGCGATGAGAACATCCTTCATCGTGTTCGCCTCGCGGAGCGCTTCCGCATGCCTGATCTCCGCCGACAAGTGCTCGATCTCCGCGGCGTGACGCTTCGCGCGCTCCGTCTCTGTCCGCGCGCGCGTCAGCAAGTGATTTGCGACGAGTGCGGTGGAGAGGAACGCGACGAGCGCGAGAAGGTCGAGGGGCTCGTTGACGGTAAGCGTGTCGAACGGGGGCTGGAAGAAATAGTTGATAAAAAGAAATCCGAGGAGCGCCACGACGATTCCCAGCCACCTCTCCCCTCCGGCCGTCGCGCCGAGCACGATGAGGATGTAGACGAATGCCGAGTGTGCCTGCTCGATCTGCCCACGTGAGCCCCGCATCACGATAGTTGCGACGACGACGACCGTGAGCCAGAGCGCCCACTCGGCAACCCTCATCGACTTCTGGGTCATGAATCCGCGTAGAATCGATAGCCGACGCCGGGCTCAG
>DATCPG010000374.1:0-4499 GCA_036570225.1 Gemmatimonadaceae bacterium
GAAGAAGGAGGGTTCGAGTGGCGTGAAAGGCGCGTCGCCTTCACCAAGCACGGCGAAGGCCCGCCGATCCTTCTCATTCATGGGATTCACGCATCAGCCTGGTCGTACGAGTGGCGGAATAACGTCGACGCTCTCTCCCGCACCAACACCGTTTACACACTCGATTTACTCGGCTTCGGCCGCTCGGATCGTCCCGCTATCCGTTATTCCGCTCGCCTCTACATCTCGTTGATATCCGATTTTGTCAGCAGAGTGATCGATGCGCCAACCGTCCTCGTGGCTTCTTCGCTCTCTGGGGCGTACGCGATAGTTCTGGCCGCGCGCGATCCGGATCGATTTCCGGCCGTCGCACTGATTGCTCCGTCGGGATTGGTCCGCCAGAACGAGCCCGTCGGGATTGGTGGCGAAGCGGGACGGTTCGCGGTCGAGACACCGATCGCTGGCACCGCGATGTTCAACGCTCTGGTATCGCGTCCGAACCTTCGCCGTTATCTCAGAAACGCTTACTCCAACGACGCACTGGTCACTCGCGAGCTGGTGGAGATTTATTACGCAGCTTCGCACCAGAGAGGTGCGCGTCACGCGCCCGCGGCCTTCCTGTCCGGGCATCTGAACATCGATGTCCGTCATGCGCTCCGACGCTTGAGCCAGCCCGCGCTGCTCGTGTGGGGCGAGCAGGGATCGATTGCACCCGTCGAGGAATTCCGTGGATTCCGCGAGCTGAAACGCGACTTCGAAATCTCTGTTCTTTCTCCAGCAGGCGACCTTCCGCACGACGAGCGAGCGGAGGACTTTAATGTTATCCTATCCACATGGCTGAATCGCCTGTCGCTCTCCTCCGCGCCCACGCTAAGCACGCTCCCTGGAACGCCCGCGGACTTGCCGCACACGCAACAGCACTTGTAGACGCGGCCGGCGTAAGACCGACCAATGCCTCGGCGCGCGCTGCGCCGAGCGCACGCGCAGTTCGTTTTTATGTAGCAAGCGGACTGCTCGACCGGCCTGAGGGAACGGGCACCGGCGCAACCTACGGATATCGACATCTGCTTCAGCTTCTATCCATCAAGATTCGCCAGCGCGAGGGACAGAGCCTCGACACGATCCGCGGCGAGATGCGGGATGTCACGGGTGACGCGCTCGAGAGAAGAATCGCGCTCTCACTCGCTCCCGCGCTCGGCTCCGGAGCGGATGAAGCAGTCGCTCACGATGACGACATCGCCCTGCGCTGGCACCGACTCGCCGTCGCCGACGGCATCGAGCTGCACGTTCGGGAGGATTCACCCGCAGCACGTGAAGAGGCTGTCGTCGCAATGCGTGAGGCCGTTCGTGCCGCTTTGGGACGAGCCGATATTCGGTGAGCTTCTACATCACGTAGCGCGCCGATCGCTCGCCGCGCAGATGTTCGAATAGCGCTTTCTTCGCGGCGGCGACTTCCTCCGGCGACAACCAGTCCGCGACCGTGAAACGGCGCCCTCTTGCTTCAACCGCAATCGCGACCCGCCCTCCGCGCATCACCAAGAGCGCCCCTGAGCCACGAGGTCGCGACAATGGATCGCGATCGACAAGCTCCAGCGGCAGGCTGTAGACATTCGCGGGATCGCTCGCCGCCATCACTACAAAACTCGCCGAAGACTGATCCTCGCTCGCAATTGCGCGAAGCCACTCGACTGCATCGGGTAATGCGAACTGGGCGCCACCGAGTCCTTTTACGAAGTAGCCGCGTCGCACCTCTCCGCGAAATTCGAGTCGCTTGAGCTCGCGGTATATCGATCTCCACGGCACCGGAGGTCGCTCGCGACGCCACCAATCCCGTGAGACAATTCCGTATCGAGCGAGCCACTGACGCGCGATTCGCTCCGCTCTTTCTTCTTCCGGAAGATCGGGACCGAGAGTGCCGCGCCTGCGAACGAGCGACCAACGGCCAGTCCACCCGCTTGGCGCGGCGCCAGGTTTGTCTGGACGCCTCCATCTTGGCAGTCGACGCAGGTTGGGACGGCGTTGAACTATTCTCCGATCGGGAGATGGCGTGTAATCCGCCGGCAGCCAGCTCGTCGGATCGGGGCCGGTTCGCGGCACCATCGGCTTCCAGCGACCAACTTCGCGAAGAGCCTCCACCGTGTCGTTGGTTACCAGCCCCCACGCTACCAGCTCGCGGATCGCTTCACGAACCGCCAGCATCGTGAGACCAGTGATTGCCTGTATGTCACCGATGAACGATGCACCCTCCACTGCGATTGTCGCTCGTATTTTGTCAGCGTTTTCACTGAGCACGGGCTCTTCCTGATCAGGCAACCAGACAGCACCGGTGCCGCGCTCGAAGAAGCGCACGCGGCCAAGTGGTATCGCGCCCGACTCGGGGTCGTAATTGCCCGCTCCCACCCAGACAGGCTCCCCGGTTGCACTGAACTGTGAGAGTGACTGCGGATCGTATCCTCTTATTCTGGCGCGTAGATAGTCGCGCTCCCAGGCAGCCGGCGGCCGCGCTATACCATATAGTTGCCGGATTACTGTCGCGGTTCCCGCCATCCCTTCCAGGCGGTCGCGGTCGTCGAGATGCTGCCAGCGCTGCATGAAGGCCGAAAACTGCGGAAGCTCTACCGCCTCGATCTGTTTGCGCAGGGCCGCAAGCGCTCGCCTTCGTCCAATCTCGACCACTCGTCGCGAGCACCATTCGATGTCCTGCACCTCACGACGGAATTTTCCGCGAATGAGCTTCCCCGTTCTCTCCCATTCGGCGAGACGGGACTCGACCCACTCCAGCGGCCATCCATAACGGTTGTGAATTTCCTGCGCCGTCACGGGTCCTGATTGTGTCAGAAACCGAGCGAGAATCTCCCGCCGCGCTACCGAGGCGTTAATCGAAGGATGGAGTAGCACGTCTGGAATCGCCGTTGCTGCATCCTGTTCGGTCAGATCAACGCCCTGTCGCACGCGAGCGAGCTCCTCGGCACTGAACGCCGATACGTATCTCGGATAGGTCTCGGTAAGGATGAAACGCCATTCTCGCGCTCCTTCAGCTCCGAGTTGGATCGCGACTACCCGGCGGGTTGCGAGCAACTCAGCGAAAGGATCTCCCCGCGCACCTTCTTCCGAAGTCGCCACACGGGATCTGAGTTCTTCCCCGTTCAGATCGCCGGCTCTATCGACCAGATGCGCGAGCTCGTCATCCGTCCGCGCTCGCCTGCCGGCAGCCGTGCCTCGCCTTTCGGCCAGCGTCTGCTCGATCGCCTCCGACGTGATGTCGTCGCTCCCCTCACCGCCCATTACTTCGTCGAGGAGAGCCCGATCCAGCGACAGGAGCGCAGCCTTCTGTTCGGCGCGCGGCGTGTCGTCGCCGTAAAGCCAATCCATCACGAATCCGAACTGCAGACTCGCGGCGAATGGCGAGGGAGAGTCGGTGTTGACGTTGTGAATGCGGATATTTCCGGCGGCTATGTCCGCCAGCGTTGACTTGAGGCCATCCATGTCGAAGGCATCCTGCAACACTTCGCGGTAGGTCTCGACGAGAATCGGAAAACTCGGGAACTGTCGCACCGTCTGCAGCAAGTCGAGCGACTTCAATCGCTGCAGCCAGAGCGGCATTCTGCGCCGGGGATTCCCTCGCGGCAGAAGCAGCGCCCTCGCGGCGTTCATCCGGAATCGCGCGCCAAAGAGCGATGTCGATCCCACTTCTTCCAGAACGAGCTGCTCCGCCTCCGCACCGGAAAGTCCAAGTAGCGTCTGGACTGGCGTAGTCATTCCCAAATCGGGAAGGCGCAGCATGATTCCGTCGTCCGTCGTCTGTACCTGGAGATCGGTGTTGTTGATGGCCTCGCGCACGCGCTGAGCTAGAGCCATTCCCCACGGCGCGTTGATCCTCCCGCCGAACGCGGCGTGAATCACAACGCGCACCGCGCCGGTTTCATCTCTGAACTGCTCCATCACGATGTTCTTGTCGTCGGGCACAACGCCCGTCGCCGCCCGCTGGGATGCGATGTATTTCACCAGCGAGCTCGCCGTCGCGGCATCACAGCCATATCGCTCCGCGAGATCCTTTTCGTCGGGAGCTTCTGCCAGCTCGCGACGAAGCGCTCCGACCCGGTGGCTGAGCATCAGTGATCGCGCCATGTACTCCCCGTGCCAGAACGGCATCCGCGCGGGCGTCCCCGGCGCGGGTGTGACCACGACGCGGTCGTGCTCGATCGCCGCGATTCTCCATGTGGAGGAGCCGAGCTGAAACACATCCCCCATCCTGGATTCGTGCACGAATTCTTCGTCCAGCTCGCCGAGACGTGTTCGGTCGGGCAGGTTGACCGTGTACAACCCGCGATCGGGAATAGTCCCGCCCGAGATGACAGCCGTCATGCGCGCCGCGCGGGAGCCGGTCAGCCTGTCGTTCACACGATCCCACGTAATCCTCGGCTCGAGCTCCGCCGCGATATCGGAGGGATATTTCCCAGACAGCATCGCCAGCACTTCGTCGAACGCGCTCCGCGTGAGCTGGTGGTACGGATACGATC
>DATCPG010000375.1:0-8130 GCA_036570225.1 Gemmatimonadaceae bacterium
AGAGAGACGGTTGCGCGCGAGCTTCAAAGTTCAACCACGAGCTGACACCAAATCGGATAGGAGTCGAGCGGGGTGGGGCGGCGGCGACGTCCAAGGGCGCGCCCGAGGAAACCCGCGACTGAGCGGAGCGAAGGAGCGTCGTGAGGGGTTCCGACCAGCGCCCGTCGTCGCCGCAGTCCCATCCCGCTCGACGACCCAGCGCGAGATGTCAGACAAGCTCAAAGCTAAAACTTGAAGATGCGACCCAACGCCTTACTGATTTTCTTGCCGAAATCGTTCTGCCAATCGCGTTGATTCTGCCAGTCCGGATTCTGTTCATCGCCTGAATCAGGCCCGTGGTTCGGACACGGGATCGTCGGCTCGGTGCCGGGCTTGTAGTACTCGTTCCTCGACACCGGACACCACTCGGTCGCCAGATATCCGGTCGTCGGGTCGATGACGCGCATCGTCATTCCCGGCGGAGGATTCCACGCCGTAGGCGGCGCCGTCTCGCGCCAGCCATTCAGATAAAACTCTGCCCACGCCGGCGCGGCGAGTCGTCCACCTGATGCGTCGCCGGAGATCGGCGCGGGGTTGTCGAAGCCAAACCAGAATCCGGCGATGATCGTCGGTGTGTAGCCGACGAACCAGACATCGGTGCCGCTGTTCGTCGTCCCGGTTTTGCCCGCGACGAGTCCGCGCACTCCATAGCTGCGTATCGCCTTGCCCGTCCCGTAGTCGATGACGGATTGCAGCATCGACGTCACCTGATAAGCATCGCGCGGATCCATCACCGGCGTTCCCCTTCCCTCCTCTTGCACCCACAACTGAGTTCCGTCCGCTGACTCGATGCTCCTCACCAGCCTCGGCGTCACCCGCAACCCGCCATTCGCGAATGGTGCGTAGGCGGTAACGAGCTCGATTGGCGTGACTTCGACTGAGCCGAGCGCCATCGATGGGACGTTGGGCAGCGCGCTGACGATGCCATTCTTGTGCGCGACGTCGATGATTCGCGGAATGCCAACGGCCTGACTCACACGAACCGTCGCGGCGTTCGCCGAATTGATCAGCGCTTTGCGGAACGTGATGCGACCCGCGTAATCGTTGTTGTAGTTGGCGGGCGACCAGACATTGCGCCCCTGAATGACGTCGATCGGATCGTCATCCACTTCCGAGGACGGCGTGTAACCCGCTGCCATCGCCGCGGCGTACACGAATGGCTTGAACGCGGAGCCCGGCTGCCGATGCGCGAGTAGCGCGCGATTGAACGTGCCGCGCTCGAATTTCCGCCCGCCGCTCAACGCTCGGATGTCGCCGTTGCGCGGGTCGATCGCCACCATCGCTCCCTGTACCAGAGCGCGGCGCCCCGCCTCCGACTGAATCGCCGACGCCTGCCGGCGCACCGCGCGGTCGGCCGCGAGCTGCGCGTTCCGATCGAGCGTCGTGCGGACCGTGAGGTCGATGATGTCGAGAGTCCCGCCCTGGATGATCGAGTCTACTTTCGCGCGAACAGCGTCGAGCGCGTACGAATCGTTCGGATCGACGGGCCTGAATTCATCGCGAGCAATTTTGAGCGGCTGCGCCTGCAGTCCCGGGAGTCTGTTCGCGGAGACGTACCCCTCCTGGACCATAAGGCTGAGCACGAGATTGCGCCGAGTGAGGGCGCGGTCGGGATGACGTCGCGGGGTGTAGGCGGACGGTGCTTTCGGAAGCGCCGCCAGCATCGCCGCCTGCGGCAGGTTGAGCTGATTGACGCTGCGGCCGAAGAGATCTCTGCTCGCTGCCTCTACTCCGTAGACGCCATTGCCCATGTAGATGACGTTGAAGTACAGCTCGAGGATCTGCTGCTTGGTGAGCGAATGCTCGATCAGGCGCGAGAGCCTGAGCTCCGTGAGCTTCTGCCGCAGTGATCGCGCCGGATATTTGCGGACGGCGAACGTATTGCGCGCCACCTGCATCGTGATGGTGCTGAATCCTTCGCGCGTGCGACCGGCGCGAATGTTGGTAATGATCGCGCGGAAGAATCCACGCCAGTCGAGACCGCCGTGCTGGTAGAATCGCCTGTCTTCGGTGGCGATGAACGCCTGCTGGACGAACTCGGGGACCGCGCTCAGCGGAACATTTACGCGCCGGACGGTTTCCAATCGTCCCATGAGCCGGTTGTAGCGGTCGAGGATGCGGCCGCCCTGATCGGGCTGGAAAGTCTGGATGGCGCGCGCCGTCGGGCAGCCGTCGAATCCGCAGGTGCCCAGCCAGAGATCGGTGAAATAAACCGTTAGAATACTTATTGCGAGTAAGCCGAGCAGGATTGCTCGCCGTCTCGCCTTTATCTCTTGCAACAGTTGGGAAAGATGTATCGGTATATCCTCGTTTTGATCCTTCTCGCCGCGACCGCCTGCAAGGTCGCGCCAAGCTCAGCCTCCGCCGCGAGCAGTAATAATGCCGCGTCAGGCTCCGCTTCGGGCGTGCCCAGCCAAAGCGCGCAACCATCAAACACCGCGCGCGACCTCGCGGGTCCAACATCCACTACGGACGGGGCCACAGCCAGTTCCGTACAGGGGGCTTCCAACCCTAACCGTGTTCCCAACGAGATGGGACGGATCATGGTGCTCGAGTATCACCTGATCACCGACCACAACGGCGACTATGCGCGCGAGCGCGGGCAGTTCCGAAAGGATCTGGAGCTGCTCTACAATCGTGGATACCGACCCGTCAACATGTCCGACGTTCTCGACAAGAAGCTGAACCTGCCCCGCGGATTGTCTCCTGTTGTGTTCGTGTTCGACGACGCATCGCCCGAGCAGTTCCGCTACATCGACAACAACGGCAAGCTGGAGATCGATCCGACGAGCGGGATGGGGATCTGGCTCGATTTCAGGAAGACCCACCCGGATTGGAACAACAAGGCGGTGTACTGCCTGCTCTCGGGTGCGAACGCCGGTCACAACTTCTTCGGCGATCGCGGCATTCAGGGACAGAAATCGCAGTGGCGATTCCAGAAAGTGAAATGGCTCGCCGACAACGGATTCGAGCTGTGCGACCACACGCTGTGGCACGCGCAGCTGAGCAAATATCCAGACGCGTTCGTGCAGGAGCAGATCGCGCGCAACGCGCTGGCGATCGATTCAGCGGTGCCGGGATACAAGATCAGATCGATGGCGCTCCCGCAGGGATTGTGGCCGAAGAATCGCGCGCTGGCGAGCAAGGGGAGCTGGACGAATCCCAAAACCGGTAAGACAGTGAGTTACGATTGGCCGGTGGTGTTCGAGGTCGCGGGTGGGCCGATGCGGAGTCCGTACGATCCGGCGTTCAACCCCGGTATGACGCCGCGGATTCAGGTCATTGGCAATGCGATTGAGAATATGATCAACAAGCTCGAGTCGAGTGGCAACATGTACATCTCGGACGGCAATCCTGCTGTCATCGCTCGACCAGCAACTACGACAGGCGCCAAGCGCTAGACGTGCAGTTACAGACCTTGTCGCGGTCAGTCGGGCGAGGGGTCCTGCTCGCGAGTAACTCTGTCCGGAGCAAAGAAAGGGCGGCGCGCCAAGCGCGGCGCCCTTTCCTTCCTCCCTCGGTCCCAAACTCGCTACGCAGGACCCCTCACCCTCCTTCCCCCTAGCTTAGTTACTGCATGCGGCGCCTCGCGCCGCGTGGTGTGCGCGGGTGTCGCACGGTCACGCGACGAATGGGCGCGGCAGACGTCCTAGATTACACTCGCTCTGGTGGTCTCGGGCGTGGGTCAGAACTTCCAGCCCTTCAGCGTCTTGATCGCTTTCTCCAGTGCACTGCGTTGATCCGCGTGCTCGGCTCTCGTGAGAAGATCCTCGTATGTCTCGATCGCCAGATCCACCGACTCGTAATCGTGCTCCGCGCCGGCCAGGCTCGCGGCGTTGTCGGCGAGGTTTGCTTTCGCGAGATCGTCCGTCGGGAACCGTTTTGACACCTGCTGCCAGCGCGCCACTCGCTCTCGCGGATTGGATTCGGCCAGAGCCCATAGGTGCCAGGCTGCACGGTTGTCCGCATCCGACGCGATTGCGCGCGACGCGAGGTCGCCCACGACTTCGGGGCCAGCGCCGAGCAGCCAGTAGTGGTTCGCAAGCGCGACCAGCGCCTTCGCGTCCTCTGGACGCTCGGCCACCGCGCGCTCGAGCGCGGGCGTCGGATCAACCGGTTCTTCGTTTGCGTGGAATGCCTGCGGCTCTGTCATGCGTGTCAAATTGTTAACTGAGTATTAGGTCCGAGGTTCGACTCGAAAAGCTCCCAAGCTACAGCTGCAAAGCCAACAGCTCCCTGCTTCAGTATCGAAGGAGAAAGGTAATGCGGGTCGAGAATCGGCAGGTATTCGCGCTGGACAAGCGATGTACCTAGCCCTACCATTTACTTGTTGCTGGACATTTCCAACGGCCGATAGTACCATTCTTGCACGAGCGCAGCTCCCGTAGCGCGCCATTCCAAACAGAATGAAGGTTCCGGATTTCGCGTGAGTTATGTCCGCGGTCCCCGTGAGCCATTCGAGTAGCACTTTTCTTCTCAGCCACACCACAACTGCATGAGCGAACCCCGACGTCCTTTTCGTCGCGGCCGGCGCAGCCGTCCGTCCGGCAATCAACCACTCTCTCCCGAATCCTACGGTGATGCCGATCCGTATCTGGAGCCAATGGATCCTTCAACACCTACACCCGACGCCGCGCAGATTCCCGATGCGCGCGACAATATGACATCACCCGCACTTCCGTCTCCCGCCCCTTCCCCCTCCCCCTCCGCAGCTCCAAACGTCCCCGAGTCTTCGGGTGAGCAGAGCTCCGAATCAAACTCCGCTCCTCCAGCTGCTCCGCCCGCAAACGGGTCGGGCAATTCCGGTGGACAGCAACAGCAATACAATCCGCAGACGATGGGAGGCGGCCAGCAGCGCGATGGGAACCAGCAGCAGCGTCATCCTGGCGAGCGCGAGCACCGGCACAACGGACGACGCGGGCGCAACCAGCGCGGACGCGGAAGACAACGGCAGCAGCAGGGTCAACAGCCGAATGCGCCGCGCGGGGAGCAGGTTTCGCGCGCGCCGGCAGCTCCGGTTGTTCCCGATGGAGAGACCACCGGCTGGTTCGATCCCCAGCGCGAGGGCGGCTTCATCCGCCGCGCCGCGAACAGCTATCTCGCCGAACCGGGCGACGCGTACGTGCCGACGAACGTGATGCGTCAGTACATGCTGCGGCGCGGCGACCAGGTGCTCGCAACGACCGGACACGATCACCGCAATCGCATCGTCGTTGTCGACGTCAAGGAGATCAACGGCGCGAGTCCGGATGAAGCGGCACGACGCCCCGATTTCGGATCGCTCATCGCTTCGTATCCGGAGCGCAAGCTCAAGCTCGAGACAGGCCGGCCCGCCAAGGGCGGACCCGAGCTGACGCGCAGGGCAATCGATCTCATCGCGCCGATCGGCTACGGCCAGCGCGCGCTGATCGTGGCCCCGGCCCGCGCCGGTAAAACGATGCTCCTGCAGGCGATCGTCGAGGGCGTCGCGATCAATCATCCGCAGGCAGTTCTCCTGGTTCTGCTCGTCGACGAGCGACCCGAGGAAGTCAGCGAAATGATCACCTGGGGCTATGGCGAGGTTGTTGCCTCCAGCTTCGACATGCCCGCGGTTCGCCATACGGACGTAACCGAGATGGTACTGGAGCGGGCTCGCCGACTAGTGGAGCTAGGCAAGGATGTCGTCATCGTATTGGATTCGATCACGCGCATGGCACGAGCCTACAACACCGTCGAGCGCGGCACTGGCCGAACTTTGTCGGGCGGGCTCGACTCGTCCGCGATGGCCAAGCCCAAGGCCTTTTTCGGATCCGCGCGCTCCGTCGCCCCGGAGCACGGTGGCGGATCGCTCACGATCATCGCGACCGCGCTCGTCGAGACCGGATCGCGCATGGACGACGTCATCTTCGAGGAGTTCAAGGGCACCGGCAACTGCGAGATCAAGCTCGATCGATCGCTTTCCGAAAAACGGATCTTTCCCGCAATCGACGTATCGACCAGCGGCACGCGTCGTGAAGACAAGCTCTTCCGTCCTGATCAGCTAGAGCATGTTTACACACTCAGACGTGGCCTTCAGCAAATGCCATCCAGTTCGGCAATGGAGTGGCTCATCAAGCGCATCGCGGCCACCCCGGGCAACGACGCGCTGCTGGAAGGTCTATAGACCGTCTCGCTCCATGCGGACGCACGTCTGTGCACTGCTCGCTGGCGCGCTCTTTCTCGTTCCGGCGGAGATCACTTCCCAGGAATCGGTACTCAAGGGATCCAGCCATCCTGAGGTAGTGAACCTCACGCTCAAGGGCGTGAAGGCAATGAAGGTGGCAGACCTCCTTCCGAGCATCTACACCACGGCTTCGTACTGCAACAGCTTCATCCTCAAGCCGTTCTGCTGGATCAGCAAATCGAGCTACTTCTACACAAAAAAGTATCTCGACCACCAGGAGCTCGAGAGGGACGTTCTCCGCATCCGCATCTTCTACTGGAAGCGCGGTTACCGTGAGACAGAGGTCGACACCGCTGTAGTCTCGCGCGGATCCAACAAGGTGGGTGTCACTTTCTTCATCAAGGAAGGACCGCCCATACTCGTCTCGAGCGTCACAGTGAATCAGGCCACTCCGCTGCTGACGCGACGCGAGATCAAGAGGCACCTCATGATCGGCAATGGCGGACCACTCAATCTGATCAGAGTGGATTCGTCGCGATACTTCCTTCAGGGAAACCTCTTCGACAAGGGGTACGCCGACGCCGAAGTCGATACCGCGATTGTCATCGATAGCGCCGCGCACTCGGCGACGGTGGCATTCACTCTCAACCCGAAATACAAGACCACGGTCGAGGACATCGTCATCAGCGGCAACAAGGGTGTGAACGACCGCACGATCAGGAAATCTCTCACGTTCCACGTCGGCGACATCTTCCAGCGCTCGGAGATGCTGCGCAGCCAGAGAGCATTGTACGAATCGAATCTGTTCCGACGCGCGGCAATCGAGCCGCGGCCTCCCATCGATATCGCGACACCCGACTCGGCGAAGGTCGTCCTTGTCACGGTTCAGGAAGCGCCGCCGCGCGAAGCACGTCTGAGCGCGGGATTCAATACCATCGACTTCTTCCAGGTCGAAGGCCGGTTCACGAATTATAACTTCCTGGGCGCCGCCCGCAGGCTGGACATACAAGGCGCGATTGGAAACCTGCTCGCCAGCTCGCTGAACGGACGCGGGATTTTCCACAACGCCTCGGTACCGCAGACAAGCAATCTGGCGCGGTACTTCTCTCCCACCTACAACGCGAGCGTCGATCTGCGGGAGCCGTGGTTCGGCTCACCGCACAACGAGCTTGCGCTGAGTGTCTTCTCCCATAGGCGCAGCGCTCCGGGGATTTACATCGACAACGGTTACGGGACGAGCCTGACGTTCACGAGAGAATTCGCGGAGCGCGCTCCGACGAGCGCGAACTACCGGTTCGAGATCAGCAAGGTCGATGCGGGCGACGTGTACTTCTGCATCAACTACGGAGTGTGCGATCAGCCCACGCTCGAGGCATTGCGCGGGAATCAGAAGCTCTCTCCATTCGCGATCACGTCGACGATCGATCGCACCAACGACCCGTTCTCGCCGACCACAGGATACCGCGCCAACGGAAGCGTCGAGCACGCGTCGTCGTTTACTCTCTCTGATTTCCGCTACAACCGTGCAACGATCGATGGTGCCGCCTTCATGCCGGTGAGAAAGCGCGGCTCGATCGGAGCGCACGCCAGAATTGGCTGGGTGAATTCCCTCGGGAGCACGACCCAGGCCGTTGGCGTTTCCACGTCGGTCGGCGGCGGTGTGCTGCATCCAAGAAAGAGATTTTACGCCGGCGGATCGCACTCGGTGCGGGGCTTCGGGGAGAATCAGCTCGGACCACGCGTTCTCACAATTCCCATCACCACTCTCCAGTCGCACGACACGCTGAACGCGGCGTGCACGTCGGGAACCGATGTCACGGCCTGCGACCCCAACGCCGGCAATCTCAAGGACCGTGACTTCGAGCCGCGCCCGCTGGGCGGGAATTTCGTGGTCGAAGGCAGCGTGGAGGCCCGTTTCCCGGTGTGGCAGCAGCTGATTGGCGCTGTGT
>DATCPG010000376.1:0-3379 GCA_036570225.1 Gemmatimonadaceae bacterium
CGACGTCCACGAACTTCTGAAGCTGCCGTCCGAACTCGACGCCTTCGACGCTACTGTAGGCAATGCCGAGTCGAACGAGCGCGTCGGCGAATCCCATGATACCGAATCCAATGCGCCGGATTCTCTTCGACAGCGCGTCGATCTCCGGCAGCGGATACTTGTTGACGTCGATGATGTTGTCGAGGAAATGCACGGAGAGGTGGATGTCGCGCTTGAGCGCGTTCCAATCCATCTGCGCGTCCTTCACGTAATAGCCGACGTTGATCGAGCCGAGGTTGCAGACGTCGTACGGAAGGAGCGGCTGCTCTCCGCACGGATTCGTGGCCTCGTAGTGACCGACGTGCGGAACGGGATTGTAGCGGTTCGCTTCGTCGATGAAGAAGCACCCTGGCTCGCCCGTCCTCCACGCTCCGTCTATCATCTTGTCCCACACGGTGCGCGCGTCGAGCTGCCCCGTCACTTTCCCGCTGGAAGGATCGACGAGATCGTAGCTCGTGCCCGCCTTCACCGCATCCATGAACTTGTCGGTGACCGCGACTGAGATATTGAAGTTCGTGATCTGCGTCAGGTCTTCCTTGCAGGTGATGAAATCCATGACGTCGGGATGATCGACGCGCAGAATGCCCATGTTGGCGCCGCGGCGTGTCCCGCCCTGCTTTACCGCGTCGGTCGACGCGTCATAGAGCTTCATGAACGACACTGGTCCCGACGCGACGCCGGTCGTCGAACGGACCATCGAGCCTTTGCCGCGCAGCTTGGAAAAGCCGAAGCCGGTGCCGCCGCCGGACTGATGGATCAACGCCATTGAGCGAAGCGTGTCGTAGATACCGGCGTGTCCGTTAGAGAGAGCGTCTTCTACCGGAAGAACGAAGCAGGCGGAGAGCTGGCCAAGCGGACGGCCAGCGTTCATCAGCGTCGGAGAGTTGGGCTCGAAGCGACGCTCGACCATCAGGCGATAGAAATCGGCCGCGATGGACGTGACCTCACTGTCGTTGGATCCGTAACGACGATCCGCTTCGGCGACGGTGCCGGCCACTCGCCAGAACATGTCTTCCGGCTGTTCCACAGGCGTGCCCGTTGCGTCCTTGATCAGATACCGTTTTCCGATCACGGTCCGCGCATTGTCATTGAGCTGGGCATCCCCCTGTGGGGGCACGGCAGGTATAGGCATTATTACAACTCTCCGCAGAATAAAAGGCCTGTCAAGAAGAAGACGACGAACTCAGAACTGCACGCTTGGGCATCGGGTAATTTCGATGCGGGGACGGATACTACCGGTATTCGTGAGTCCGCGCCAGTGTCGAGTTATCTTCTGTTCTGACAAGGACTTACATAATCCACATCACGAATTGAGATTTGGCTCCCACTTTCCACCTTGGCCACGCAAATCGGGCTCCGTACTCGGTCGTCGAATGGGCCGCCCTGGGCGTGGCATTTTCAACAGGTGGGGCTCTCCATGTAAGTACACCGGGGCCTTTGGGTTAGATCTCAGCCGCAGATTTTTTAGAGCCAAAGGCTCGGGTTTGTTCGGCGACGAAGTGGCGATGGATTGAGCCCGCTATCGGCCCAATTGTACGGTGGGGTTGCCCGCACACACGTCAGCGATCGGCGTCAGAAAGAGGCCCCAAAGGTTCCATAGAGCTGTGCCGTTGGAGCGCGCAGCAACGCACGATTCGCAAGAGGGAAAGCGACACCCAGTCGGACCCTGGCCGGGACGTCGAGCTGGATACCCGTGTCGACATTCAGCTCCGCGCCCGCCGAGGTCATCACGGGATTTGCCGCATCTGATGCCGTGCAGACGCCGGATCCGGAGGCGGACGCGCTCGCGGGGCAGAACGCTCGCCCCGTCTCCCCGAAAAATGTGAGCGATGTCTTGTCAATGAAAACCGGAATGAAGCGGTAGCCGCGCGACGGAGCCGAGAGGGGCGCTCGATACTCCAGCGCGGCAGAATACGCGCGAATCCCGCCTTCCGCGCCAGCTGGATATCCTCGAACGCCGAAAGTGCGCCTTTGCTCACCCAGCGGGATTCCAGGAAAAACCTCGAGCGAGGTTCCGCTGATCCCGCCGGCAGAGAATCGATCGGGGCTTCGCTCGTCCGTCAACCCGCCGGCGCCGCGAAGCGCCAGTACGTGGTGCGCGAATCCCGGGAGATCGAGCGACTTGTAAAGATTGCTCACTCCAACCACGCCCCGGGTGGAGCTGCCCGAGGTGCCGCTCTGCCAGCGCTGACGTCCCACGACGCTGACGCTGATGCCATCCTCCGGGGAGATACTCAGTCCCGGCCTTTGAGAGTTCGACCAGCCGAGCGATGCGACGATCGCTGGAAACGTGGGCGACGCCGTGTAAAACGAATTGAGGTAGGGCAGCAGCGTGTCGGGTGCAGTCGAGAATGCAAAATTCTCGATCTCGCCACCTATGGACGCGATCGAATAGGTGCGGAACCGCGGGCGGATGAACGTCGCCTGGAGGGAAACAATCCGATCGCGCTGAATGAAGTATCCGACATTGGCATAGTTTCCGGCAGTTCCACTGTACAGGATGTCGTGAGAGAAGTCCTGGCTCGCCGACAGATCGAGCAGTGGCAGACCCAGACCCGCATAGCGGTACCAGAGCCAGCCGGAATTCTCATGAAAGCGAACATTGCGGTGCACCTCGACCATGTAGTCATGGCGGCTGACGATGTCGTATCCGCTTGTGGCCGCGCCGAAATAGCTTCCATCGGTCGTCGTGCTGCCGAACACGGGAAGCCAGTACCGGGGCAGAAGCGATAGCCACGGCGAATAGCGCGTCGACTTCGATGTGTCCGCTGCACCCAGCGGCGGAAGCCCCTCCACGAGCGCCACGCAGTTTGCGCACCCCGCGCGGGGACTGACCCGCGAGCTGTCGATGTCGGAGTAGCTGCGTGGCTGAGGAATCGGTGCGACGCCGATGTGATCCCCGTCGGCGAGAAAAAGAACTGTCGCGAGCTTCGTTTTGTCGGGCGACACTTCCGGCGAGAAGATTCCGGTCGCCGCGTCCGTCAGGCGTGCGAGCCGGATGGGCGTGGCCGTGATGTCGGCGACATAGATCTGTGACATCCCATTCCGCTCCGACGAGAAATAGATGCGGGCTCCGTCCGGTGACCAGCTCGGCTGCGAGTTTATCGAGCGCGACGCTCCGAAGGACATCAGCTGCCCACCACTCTCGTCGAGTATGACGATCTGTGAAATCCCGCGAGTCTGCTCGACGGCGACGATTCGCGATCCCTGCGGAGACCACCGCGGATCCATCCACTGCGTGTCGATTGTCGCTGACGTGATAGGAGTGATTTTTCCGCCGACCGACGATATCCGCACCAGACGCGTGGTCGCTGGCACGTCCTGGACTGCTACCACATCG
>DATCPG010000377.1:0-1987 GCA_036570225.1 Gemmatimonadaceae bacterium
GAGACAGCCCATACCCAATGGACGAGTAGAGGCCGTGACCGGCACGCGGGCTTTCCTGCAGGCCTATTACTCCCCGACGTCCTCCGAATAGACCTTCGCTCCGGCCCAGGCTGACAACAGAAAGTTCACCAGCCCGAAGAACGCGAACGACCACCAGAGCCCACTCGACATCATTCCCATGTGCATGAAGCCCGAGAAGAAGATCGAGGCGAGCACCCAGAACAGGGCTCCAGCGTACATCGCCGTCCGCGGTCCGGGGCCGAAACGCGGGCGGATGGCCGCGTAAGTCCACACCAGCGCGATTCCAAGTATGAGATCCATGACGACCGACGTGGCGATCGCCGAGCCCGTCATCATCGCGTCAGCCATACCCGGCTTGAACGCATCCGATTCCGCCTTCATGCGCGCACCGAGGATGTACTGCACTACAAAATCGATGACGTTCATGACGACACCGGCAACGATGCCTCCGAGCAGCACCTTCTTTGTGTTAATGGCCATGCGATCCTCGGGCTAGGGATGTGGATGCGAGCCGGGTCACAGCTGGAGGAGTGTTGGTGCCAATTGATGCGACGTCAAGAGCAAACGTGTGTACAAGCATTAGATTGTTCGGAAGACAGGGGTGCCGACGCCTTGTATCGCAGCTTCGCCAATTGGGGCGGCAGCGCCGGCTGAGAAAGTCCCTCAGAACCTGATCCGGTTAGTACCGGCGTAGGGAGTCGAAAGAATGACAACGCAGATGCATTACGCGCGTCGTGGCGAGATCACCGACGCGATGCGCTTCGTCGCCGGGCGCGAAGAGCTATCCCCCGAATTGGTGCGCGACGAAATCGCAATCGGGCGGCTCATCATCCCCGCCAACATCCACCACCTCGCCGGCGCGCTCGAGCCGATGGCAATCGGCAAGGTCTCGCGAGTGAAGATCAACGCCAACATCGGCAACTCGCAGGTCTCCTCCGATGTGAATGGCGAGATCGACAAGCTGCAGATCGCCGTGAAATACGGCGCCGACACGGTGATGGATCTCTCGACCGGCGGGAACATCGATGGAATCCGCCGCGCGATCATCGCTGCCTCGCCCGTCCCGATCGGCACTGTGCCGATCTACCAGGCCGTGCAGGGCGGCCCGGACGGCAAGTGGGACAAGCAGCTCGAGGAGCTGACCGCGAACGACCTGCTTGACATGATCGAGCACCAGGCGAAGCAGGGCGTCGATTACATGACGCTGCACGCCGGGATCCTGATCGAGCACCTCCCGCTCGTGCACGGACGGATCACCGGAATCGTGAGTCGCGGCGGATCCCTGCACGCGGTGTGGATGATGGCGCACCGCAGACAGAACCCTCTCTATGAAAGATTCGACGACGTACTCGACATTCTCCGCCAGTACGACGTCACCGTCTCCCTCGGCGACAGCCTCCGTCCTGGCTGCATTGCCGACGCCAGCGATCGCGCGCAGTTCGCCGAGCTGGACACTCTTGGAGAGCTGACGAAGCGAGCGTGGGAGAAGGATGTACAGGTGATGGTCGAGGGGCCCGGGCACATCCCCATGGACCAGATCGAGATGAACGTCCGGCGCATGAAGGAAGTCTGCAGCGAAGCGCCGTTCTACACGCTTGGCCCGCTCGTGACTGATATCTCTCCGGGGTACGATCATATCTCTAGCGCGATCGGAGCGGCGATGATCGGCTGGTTCGGGTCGGACATGCTGTGCTACGTCACGCCCAAGGAGCATCTCGGCCTGCCGAACGCCGAGGATGTCCGTCAGGGAGTCATCGCCTACAAGATCGCGGCGCACTCGGCTGATGTCGCGCGTGGAAGGAAGGGCGCACGCGATCGCGACGACGCGCTGTCGCGCGCGCGCTACAACTTCGACTGGAAGGAGCAGTTCCGCCTGAGCCTCGATCCGGAGCGGGCGCAGGAATATCACGACGAGACCTTGCCGGCGGAGTACTTCAAGAGCGCGGAGTTCTGCGCCATGTGCGGT
>DATCPG010000378.1:0-14007 GCA_036570225.1 Gemmatimonadaceae bacterium
TCTGCCCATCCCACCGCCGGCTGACCGGCGGTCCTCCAGATTGGGACTCCGTCCGCCCGATGTCCACAGCATGGCTTAGCCCTCCGCAAGGCGCCCTGGTTCGGAGGGGACTAAGGCAAAAAACCCGCCGCAGCTTCCAGGCTACTGGAGCTGCTTACTCTTTAAGCTGACGGAGTGGCGGGTCTTGCCAGAACGGACCGCACAGCGGCGCACAGGCTCTCGGCCGTGAAGGGCTTTTGCAGAAAATCGGTTTCCGAGGTGCGAATGCCGCGTCGGAGAATCTCGTTGTCGGTGTAGCCGGACATGAATAAAACCCTGATATCCGGGCTCATCTCGTGCAGCTCGTCTACCATGCCGCGTCCGCCGAGTGTCGGCATCTCGATGTCGGTGAGCACGAGATCTATCTCACCCACTTCCTCGGCGGCGATACGGAGCGCCATCGCTCCATCGGACGCTTCGAGAACGCGATAGCCCGCTTGCGAAAGAACGCGCTTGCCCAATTTCCGGAGCGCCTTCTCGTCATCGACCAGAAGAATCGTCTCGCGTCCTGTCGCGGCACCATGCTTGAGGCCCGACACTCGTCCGGCCTGCGCCTCGAGCGATTCACGCGCAGCAGTTTCTTCCGGAGACTCCTTGAGCGGAGAGCCTGGAAGCGGAACTGGCGCGACTCCGCGATCGAGGCCGGTCGGCTGCGGAAGCGTGCGACGGCTGGCGAGCAGCAGTTTTTTCGTCAGCGTCTCTGCGCGGTCCGCTGCGTTACGAATATCAACCGCTTCTCCCGCGGAAAGCTTGGCCTGATTCAAGGTTCCCTCGATCAGGTCGGCATTCATCCGGATTACGGTGAGCATGTTGTTCAGCTCGTGCGCCGAGCTCCCGGCCAGCTCCGCAAAGCTGCGAAGCTCCTGCGTCCTGAGCGCCAGGTTCTCTTCGGGCGACCCACCCGCGCTGAGGTCTTCGATCGCAAGCAGGATCGTCGCGTCGTTCGCATCGGCGGAAGGAACGAGCCGAGCGCTTAACCAGTGTACGGCTTGCCCACCGGGCTTACCGTCGTGTATGAGCTCGAAGTGGTCGGATTGTGGCGCTCCTTGGAGCACGGCCTCGAGCATCGGCTTCAACTTGATGTCCCAGCTTCTGCCACCCACTTCATAGACCTTGTGCCCGACACATTCCTCGGGGGCGACTCGGAACATCGAGTAAAAGGCCTGGTTTGCAGCGCGTACGACGAGATCTGTGTCGAGAACCACCAGAGCTTCGTGCGGAGAGCCCGGACTGATCATGAATGGCTGGAGAGGAGGAACCCTGAGTTCATAAGGCGTCGGAATCGTGCCTATGTAGACGATTCCGATGTGCGATGCGTATCGAATTTCCCGGGAACCCGCCGGTGCCTCTCGTAACCCTGAAAACAAAAAAAAACGCCCCCTCGAACGAGGAGGCGTTCACTTGATCAGAATGGAAGACCTAGGCCGGCTCTTCCACGTAAGAATCCGGCGGCGTCGGAATCGGATCCGACAGATTGTAATCGTCGGACTCCATCGGAATCACCTTGGACGGTGTCTCCGGACGGGGCGGCTGCTCCTCAGGAATTGCTGTCACCGCTAGAACAATGCGGCGGTGGATCGGATCGACCTCGAGAACCCTGAGATCGAGATTCATCGTCTCGTAGACGATATCCGCGGGGCTGTTCACCGGCTGGCCGAAGTTGAGCTGGCTCACCGGAACGAAGCCTTCGATGTCGTTGCCGATATCGACGACGACGCCCTTATCCATCAGGCGGACGACCTTGCCGCGCAGCTCCGTGCCGACCGGATACGTCTCACCGATTCTGAGCCACGGATCCTCTGTGGCCTGCTTGAGCCCAAGACTGATTCTCTTGTTCTCGGCGTCTACGTTCAGGATCACGACATCAACGGAATCACCTTTCTTCACCACTTCCGATGGATGTTGGACGCGCTTGGTCCACGACATGTCCGAGATGTGAATCAGGCCGTCGATTCCCGGCTCGATCTCCACGAACGCGCCAAAGCTCGTGAGATTGCGCACCTTGCCATTGAGCTTAGTGCCCACCGGATACTTCTCCGGCAGCATCATCCACGGATCCTGTTCGGTTTGCTTCATGCCGAGCGAGATCTTCTCTTCATTCGGATCGACCTTGAGCACGACTGCTTCGATCGCTTCACCGATCGAAACCAGCTTCGACGGGTGACGCACGTTGCGCGTCCAGCTCATCTCACTGATGTGAACGAGTCCTTCAATTCCCGGCTCGAGCTCGATGAACGCGCCGTAGTTCGTGATCGAGACAACTTTTCCGCTGACGCGCGTGCCGACCGGATACTTCTCGGCGACGTCCTTCCACGGATAGCTCTGGAGCTGCTTGAGGCCGAGCGAGATGCGCTCGCGATCCCAATCGATGTCGAGAACCTTGACCTCGAGCTCCTGGCCGATGTGCACCATCTCGGACGGATGCTGAATGCGTCCGTACGACATGTCGGTGATATGGAGCAGACCGTCGACACCGCCGAGATCGATGAATGCACCGAAGTCGGTGATGTTCTTGACCACGCCTTTGCGGACCTGGTCCTTCTGGAGCTCCTTCATCAGCTTCTCGCGCTTGCCCGCTCTTTCCTGCTCGAGAATCACGCGACGCGATACGACGATATTCCGCCGGCGCTTATTGAGCTTGATGATCTTGAAGTCGAAGGTCTGACCGAGCAGCTCGTCGACGTTCGGAACGCGACGGAGCGCGATCTGCGAGCCGGGAAGGAATGCATCCACTCCCATGAGATCGACGACAACACCACCTTTTATCTTCTTGATCAGCGAGCCGCGGACTGGCTCGTCGTTCTCATAGGCGACGCGGATGCGCTCCCATACGCGCATGAAGTCCGCTTTCTTCTTCGAGAGGACGACGGATCCTTCCATGTCCTCGAGGTGCTCGAGGAGGACCTCGACTTCGTCGCCAGGCTTGAGGTCGGGCAGGTCCTTGAATTCTTCGAGCGGGATCGTCCCTTCGGATTTGAACCCGATGTCGAGGACGACCATGTTGTCACGGATATCGAGCACACGGGACTTGACGATCTCGCCTTCCTCGATGGAAGCCATCGTCCCGTTGTACATCTCCATCATTGTCTCGAGCTCGTCCTGCGAGTAATCGTCCTCGTCGTAGAGCTCAGGTCTCAGGTTGGCAAGCGGACGCAGCTGCGCTTTCTGCAGATCGCGCTTCTCGCGCGCTGTCAGCGTCGTGCCGGTAGTGGTTTGTGTTTCGTTGGGCGAGTCTATCATGTTGCGGGTTAAAGGGTTGAGTGCGTTCCAGTCAAGCCTTTAAGTATAGACTCTCTATGCTTATGGGTCAACTTCCCCCGAGCGGAATTGCTACGCCGCTATTTCAGTCCCTTCGTCAGCAGGAGAATCAGCTCCTCGTCGGTGAGGCCCTCGAGAGCGCCGAGGGGGAGATCCATCGCCATCTCGGTCCCGTCGTCGCACTTGAATGCGACGGTCACACTGGGCGGCTTCTGCCTCCGGTCCCGAAGACCATCCGGCCGCGTGGACTCGAAAGCACTCCAGTCCAGACCTCCCCGATCGGTGAATCTGCGCATCAGCGAATGACCTCCTCACACCTGCGAGCAAGAGCACCAGGAAGCGAACGCAAACCTGCTACTCCGAGCGTTCTTTCGAAAGGGCTACGATCTGCGCAACCTGCTCTTCCTGCGTCAGCGCAGTCGTATCGATGGTGACGGCGTCCGGCGCGGCGACGGTCTGTTTCGCGTCGCGTGCGTCGCGCTCCCGTATACGAATAGTCTCGTCGTCCAGCAATTGTTCCGATGTCGGGGTGCCGCGCTGCCGCAATCGTCGCAGCGCGCGCTCCCTGGAATCGGCGATGAGGAAAATCTTCAACTCCGCTTCCGGGAATACGACGGTCCCCATGTCCCGCCCGTCAACAACGACGTTTCGGGAATTCGCCGCCTCGCGCACCTTCTCGTTCACCCATTCACGCACACGCGGCATCTGCGCGACGCGGGACACGTGACGCGTGACGTCGTGTCCGCGAATCTCTTCCTCGAGCGACCGTCCATCGAGAACCGGATAAAAAGACGTTCGAGCCGCACGGAGCTCGACCGGTCTCGCCGCATCCAGCACGCCGTCCTCCGTCCACTGCGACGCATTGTCTTCGCGGCGGAGCATTGCCGCAGTAGCTGCACGATAGAGTGAGCCAGAATCGACGTGAAGGAATCCAAGCTTGTCGGCGACCATCTGCGCGGTGGACGACTTGCCGGATGCCGCGGGACCGTCGATCGCGATGACAGTTGTGCGACGCTTCATGATGCGACCCGTCTCAGATCTTTCCAGAAGCTCGGATAGGAAACTGCGACGACACCCGGATTCCTGATCTCGATTCGCTTCCCCGAGACAGCTGAGAGAATCCCGAACGCCATCGCAATACGGTGGTCGCCCTGTGGATCGACGGTGCCGGAAAATTCTCGCGCTCCCGGAAGAACCCGCAGTCCGTCCGGCAGCTCCTCGGCCGTCGCGCCGACCTCGCGCAAATTTCTGACGACGACGGCAATGCGGTCGCTTTCCTTTACCCTGAGCTCCGCCGCGCCAGTCACCTCAAGCTGCACCCCAGCGGCCGCCGCCACGCAAGCCAGCAGCGGCAGCTCGTCGATGAGCGATGGCACTTCGGAGCCCGTGATGCGAATGTCACTGAGGGAAGCGGGATGCACGGACAACGTGCCCGTCTCCTCACCGCCCTCCGTGGCGCGAGCGGTCACCCGAATGTCGCCTCCCATTCGTTTGATCGCACTGATAAACCCGATGCGCGTCGGGTTCAGGCAGACATCATCGAGCTGGAGCTCTCCGCTCCCGGCCAACGACGCGAGCGCTACGAAAAAAGCCGCTGACGACGGGTCGGCTGGCACCGCCAGGTCCAGCGGGGTGAGACTCGCGGCGGGGCGAAGGCAGACCTGGTTTCGGTCACTCTCTACATCCACACCCATTGAGCGAAGCATCCTTTCCGTATGATCGCGAGACCGGCTAGTCTCGGTCACCCGCACCTCGACCTGCGAGACCAGACCGGCGAGAAGGATCGCGCTCTTGACCTGCGCGCTCGCCGACTTCGTGTCCCAGTCGACGCTCCGCAGATCGACACCGTGAACCGTCATCGGCAATCCATCGCCGCGCTCGAAGTCGAATTGCGCGCCCATATACGTCAACGGCTCCGCGATACGCTTCATCGGGCGACGGCTCAGGCTGGCGTCGCCCTCAAATCGCGCGGAGAATGGATGACCCGCAACCACTCCGGCGAGAAGACGAGTGGTCGTTCCGCTGTTGCCGCAATCGAGAGCGTGCTTCGGCTGGAGCAAGCCACGCAATCCGGAGCCACGAATCCGCATCTCGCCCGAAAGCCCGGGAATGTCGGCTCCAAGCGAGCGCAGCGCACCGGCCGTCGAGCGAACGTCCTCTGAATCGAGAATGCCGGCCACGCGGGATTCTCCTTCGGCGAGGCACGCGAGAATAAGCGACCGGTGCGAGATCGATTTGTCACCGGGCACCCTGACGGCACCGGCGACAGTCAGCGGAGCCAAGACTCGAGCGCCGTCGCCGCGTCCGTTTTTTCATCGCGGTACTTCACGATGACCGGCGTTTGAAGCGATATCCCCTGCTCCTGCGCCCATTTGCCTTTCGCCTGGCGCGCGCCCGGAACCACGACCGCGTTCTCGGGGATCACGAGCGCTCGTCCTTTCTCTGCGCGATGGACCGTCTCGCGCTCGAGGTCATACACAGGCGTACCTCGGGTGAGCACCACACCAGCTCCGATCACCGCGCCCTTTCTCACCACGGTGCCTTCGTAGATGCCGCAGTTGCCGCCGACAACGACATCATCCTCGATCACGACCGGCGCAGCGTTCACGGGTTCGAGCACGCCACCCAGCTGCGCCGCCGCGCTCAGGTGGACGCGCTCCCCAACCTGTGCGCACGATCCGACGAGCGCGTGGGAGTCGATCATCGTTCCCGTTCCGACGTACGCTCCGACGTTGATGTACATCGGAGGCATGCACACGACGCCGCTCGAGACGTACGCACCGCGCCGAATGCTCGATCCTCCCGGCACTATGCGAACGCCGTCCGCGGACGTGAACCGGCGCGGAGGATAGGTGTCCTTGTCCAGGAAGGAGAACCCAGCACGATCAGTCGCGGCGGGAATCGACATGTCGGCGATAATGCCAACGCGGAAGCCAAGGAGAATTCCGCGCTTCACCCAGGGTACGGCTCGCCATTCGGAGGTGGCGGGATCCTTTTCGGCCGCACGTATGCTGCCCTTCTCGAGCGCATCGAGGAGGCTATCGACTACAGCGCGTGCATCGTTCGGCAGTGGCGACTTGGCGGGAGTCGCCGCAATCGCCTCCACCCGCTTCTCGATTTCCGCAATGGACGGGCTCACCCAGACAGTGCTCCCACCGAGACGAGCGCGGCACGCACAGTTGGCTCGAACTTCTCCGCCATCGGCACGAGAGGCAGGCGCACCACGTTCGCCATTTTCCCCATCATGGCGAGGCCTGCTTTCGCGGGAATCGGATTCGACTCGACGAACGCGGCCACCGTCCACTCAGCCAATTGGTGATTGACGCCCCGCGCTGCCGCATAATCTCCCGCCGCGCAGAGATCTGTGAGCTGGGCCACGAGCGCCGGTGCGACGTTGGACGTGACAGAGATCACTCCATCGCCCCCATCCGCCATGATTTGAAGCGTGAGAGGGTCGTCACCGGAGAGGACCGCGAAGCGCGCCGGGCGGTGGCGGATGATCTCTCCTATCTGCGCGAGATTACCCGACGCTTCCTTTACCGCGACGATGTTCTCGTGCTCGGCAAGCTCGAGCGTCGTGGCGGCTTCGATGTTACTCGCCGTGCGGCCAGGCACGTTGTACACGACAACCGGAATCTTCACCGCATCGGCGATCGCGCGAAAATGGGCCACTATTCCCCGCTGCGGCGGCTTGTTGTACATCGGCGACGCATGCAGGAGGTGTGTCGCGCCGGCTGCGGCCATCTCGCGCGAGAGCGCTATTGCCTTCTTCGTGTCGTTGGACGCGGCGCCCGCGACGACAGGCACTCGACCAGCGGTCTGCTCGACTGTTATCTGGACGACGCGCTTATGCTCCGCGATCGTCATCGTGGCCGCCTCGCCGGTAGAGCCGCACGGAACGAGGAAGTGCACGCCACTCGCGATCTGCCAGTCTACGAACGCGCGGAGGGATTGCTCGTCTATCTCCTCCGATGTCGCGAAAGGCGTGACGAGGGCGGTTCCGCAGCCCGTGAGCCGCTCCGATTTCATCTGTTAAATCTACGCGGCACTCACCGCGAAGAGCGAGTTACTGTCAGCCCCGCTGGAGATTCAATACGTCGCGCATGGTGAACACACCGCGCTTGCCCACCAGCCAGTCAGCCGCCGCCAGCGCGCCTTCGGCGAAAACGCGGCGGTCGCGCGCGACATGCGTAAGCGAAAGCTGCTCGTACAGACCGTCAAAGATCAGCTCGTGAGATCCCGGAACAGATCCCGTGCGCACGCTCGTGGTTGGAATCGCGCGCTTCAGTCCCTCGCTCGCCGCCTTGCCGATGGCGACGGCCGTGCCCGACGGCGCGTCCTTTTTTTTCGAGTGGTGAATCTCCACTATGTGCGCGTCGAATTCCTCTAAGGGCTGCATCAGCGTTCCAGCGTAGCGGGCGAGCTCGATCAGGACATTTGCCCCCAGCGAAAAGTTTGGCGACCAGAGCAGCGCCGTTCCCGTTTCGCTCACGACCCGCGTTACCGCGGAGAGCTGGTCATGCCATCCCGTGGTGCCGGCCACGACTGGGAGTCCAGCACGCAGAGCGGCGGTGATGTTTGCAACCGCGGCTTTTGGTTCCGTGAACTCCACGGCGACATCCGCATTGCCGAGCGTGCTCTTTGTAATCCCACTCCCGCCGGCGCTCTCGCGCTCGCCAATCATCGCCGCGACTTTCCAGCCCTTCGCCTGCGCGAGCTCGCGAATGGCCTGGCCCATCTTGCCATCGCCGATGATGGCTATCGTCCGCTGGCTCATTTCTTCGGCGCTCCAAAGAACGCGCTGTGCAGCCGCTCCAGCGACGGAGTGAGCTGATCTGCATCGACGATGATCGTGAGATTTATTCCGGTCGCGCTCAGGGACATCATGTGGACCTTGATTCCGTCGAGGGCACTGATGGCGCGCCCCATGGCCCCGCTGTCCTCACTGATCGCGGCGCCCACGACTGCCACGATGGCGCGATCCCGCTCCACGGACACATCTCCGAGGGCCGAGAGCTCGACGACGAGAGATTCGAGCCCGGACGGGTCGTCTACGGTTACAGAGACGGACACCTCCGATGTGGCGACGACGTCCACCGACACTCCGTTCTTCTCGAAGATCTCGAACACCCGCCGCAGGAATCCGCGGGCGTACAACATCTTCGCGGCTCCGACCTTGATGATGGCAATCCCGGTCTTTCCAGCGATCGCGCTGACGGCGCGTCGCGGAGCATCGAACGTTATGCGCGTGCCCTTGCCAGCAGGATTCCGGGAATTGTAGATGAACACAGGAATTCCGAGCCGCACCGCGGGCGCGATCGTATTTGGATGCAGCACCTTCGCGCCGAAGGTGGCGAGCTCGGACGCCTCGTCAAACCGGATCTGCTCGATGAGCTTCGACCCTTTTACGACGCGCGGGTCCGCGGTCAGCATTCCATCCACATCCGTCCAGATCTCGATCGCGTCGGCGTGGAGCGCGGCCCCGAGCAATGACGCGCTGTAATCGGAGCCGCCTCGCCCGAGAGTCGTCGTAATTCCCCCTGCAGTCCTGCCGATGAATCCACCCATCACCGGGACCTTGCCCTCCTGAATCAAGGGCTGCACGACATCGCGCGCGTTCTCGGCGATCGCATCTGTCTGCGGCTCGGCCGTCATGAAATTGTCGTCGGTGATGAAGACATCCCGCGCGTCGACGTGCTCCGCGGGGATTCCGCGCAGCTTGAAAAAGGCGGCGACGAGATGCGATGAGAGCTGCTCCCCGAATGCGGCGATCGCGTCGAAGCTGCGGGGAGTAGCATGGCCAAGAATGGACAGCGCTTCGGCGAGGCTCGCCAGCTCGTCGAAAGTCGCGCTCATCTCTCCCGCCACATCCGATGCCTCACTCGACGTACCGAGCAACGCTTCGCATTGCGCGAAGTGCCTGTCTCGGAGCGTCTCGACGCCGCGCAATGCTCCGATGAGATGGCCCTTCGCTGACTGCTCGCCGATCGCGAGGAGAGAATTGGTGGCTCCGCCAAGCGCCGACACGACTACCGCCGGCTGTCTCGCGAGGCGGCCTTTCACAATGGCCGCGGTGCGCTCGATCGCCTCCGCGTCATTGACAGACGTGCCACCAAACTTTACGACGATCACGCGCTGTCGAGAGCGCCGTTCGCGGCCAGTAGCTCCGCGTTCAGAACCGAGCCACCTGCCGCGCCGCGCACGGTGTTGTGTCCGAGCGCCACCATCCGCAGATCGAGCACGGCGTCTCGGCGTACGCGTCCGACCGTCACCGTCATCCCGTTGCCGGCGTTGACGTCACGCTTTGGCTGCGGACGGTCGGGCATGTCGGTGACGACGAGCGGATGTGCGGGTCGAGTCGGAAGTCCTGCCGTCGCCGAAAATCCTTTCCACTCCCGCATTGTCTGAATCGCGGCCTCCGGCGTCGGCTTGTCCTCGAACCCAATCGTCATGCAGATCGTGTGACCGTGCTCGACGGGCACGCGATTGGTGTGCGCGCTCACCTTGAACGTCGCGCTCATGACTTCACCGTCCTCGTATCTCCCGAGCAGCTTGAGCATCTCGCGCTCGAGCTTCGGCTCCTCATCAGCGATGTATGGAATGACGTTGCCGAGAATGTCGAGCGATGGAACTCCGGGGTAGCCTGCACCGGACACCGCCTGCATCGTCGACAGGAAGAGCTGCCTGATGCCGAATTTCTGGTGCAACGGCGCGAGAGCGACGGCGGCGACTGTGGCCGAGCAATTGGCGTTGGTCACGATCGCGCCGCTCCAGCCGCGCTTGCTGCGCTGCGAATCGATCAGCGCGAGATGATCGCCGTTCACTTCCGGGATGACGAGTGGGACGTCGGGCTCCATGCGGAAGTTCTTCGCGTTGCTCAACACGAACTTTCCCGCCTGCGCGAACGCCAGCTCGACTTCACCGGCCACGACCGCATCGAGCGCGGAGAAGACGATCGGAGCGCTCACGAGCCCCGGATCGCACGCGATCACTCTGCGCGACATGACGGAGGCCGGCGGTTGGGCGCCCTCGAGCCACCGTGTGACCTCGCCGTATTTCTTCCCCGCCGATCGCTCCGACGCGGCCAGCTCCTTGAGCTCGAACCATGGGTGGTCGGCGAGCAGGCGGACGAACATCTGTCCCACGGCTCCCGTTGCTCCGAGCACCGCGACCGGCCATTTGCCCTTCCGATTCCCCGGCAGCTTTGAAGTAGTCATCGCGCTAGGAGGGTTTTGGCCAGCCGCTCGTAGGCATCGACGCTCGCCCTCAGCTCTTCGACGTCGATGAACTCGTCCGGCGTGTGGGCAACGTGAATCGAACCGGGTCCGAACAGGAACGGCTCGCCCCAATTGGAGAGAAGCGGGATGTCCGAGGTATAGGCTACAGGCTCCGTGTCGAAGCCGGGAACCGTTGCAAACCGCTGCGCCGGTATGTGCGAGCCGAATTCGACGTCGGCACCACCTTTCTTTGCCCAGTCAAGAATCATTTTCTTGATCGGCTCGACGTCGCTCACGAGGCGAAACATGATCTCCGCCTCGGCGTGCGCGGGGATCACGTTCGCTTCAGTTCCCCCCTTGATCGTTCCAATGTTGACGGTCGTGTTCCCGAGCACCGGGTCGGTGGGAAGCGGAAGCTTTCTCAGTGTGGGCAACAGCTCGAGCATCGGCTCGATCGCGGACCGTCCGAGGTGCGGATAAGCGGAATGGGCCTCGCGTCCGCGAGTCCGTATCGTGGCGCGGAGCGAGCCCTTTGCGCCGCTCGCCAGCTTGCTCTCGCTGGGCTCGCCGTTGATGAGAAAGCGACTCTTCGTTCCAAGGTTGTTTGCCGCTCGCGCGCCGTCTGAGCCTTTTTCCTCGCCAACGACGAACAGAATCTCGACACGCTTTTCACCAGCGGAGACGAGCCGGTCGGCGGCTACCAGCATCGCCGCCGCAATTCCTTTCGCGTCGGAAGAGCCCCGGCCGTATAGCTTGGCGCCCTCGAGCCGCGGCGGGACATAGGGTGGAACGGTGTCGAGGTGCGTCGAGAAGGTGACGCCTCCGCCGGAGCGGGATGCCCAAATGTTGGCGCGTCCGCGACTCACTTCCTGCAGAGTCACATTCCACCCGCGCCCCACGAGCCAGCGCGAGACGAAATCCACAGCGGTGCCTTCGGAGCCCGTCGTCGATTGAATCGAGAGCAGCTCCGCCGCAAGCGAGACGACATCGGTCATGCGGGGAAGTTAGCGCAGCGAGTGGGTGGCGTCAGGGCGGCGAAGCTTCGAGATCAGGAGAGACTGACCGGCGAGCGCCGCGATCGACACCCTGAACATTTTCCACGAACATGTGCTGGACCAGTCGGTTCGCTTCCTTCACGTATGCGTCGTGGCGCCTCTCTCCAATGTCTCCGATCTCGTGGAGAGTGTCATACCCCATCATCTTGCCGGCTTCGCGGAACGTCTTGAAGGTGTCTTCGGCCTGGCGCGCCATAACGATGTCCGCTACGAGACGCGCAAAATCGCTCTCGCGCGCCGAGTCGGCGAGATCGCGGGCCGCCCCCAGAATTGCGCCAAGAATGTTGCTCCCGGGTCCCTCTTCTGCGCCGAGCTGCGACTCATACTCCTCGAGCATGCGCTGATGCTCGCGCATGAGCGGAATGTGGCGAGAGCAAAGATCGCGGAAGCGATCGTCGTCGGCCTGATCCTCATGCGCCTCGAGCGCGCCGAGAAATGCGCGGTGCTGCACGACGGCGTTGTTGACCTGCCTTTTGAGAAACTGCGGCCCGCGTTCCATGGTTGCCCGCCCTTTTTTCCTGCGCCTACCGCGACTTCTCGACCGTTCCTGACGTGGTGTCGCCGTATTTATAAGTCGCTTGCGCCGCCTTGTTGAGGTGCCAACTCGGTTTCGCGGCGTAGGACCCGGGAGCAATGTGCCCGTAAGCCGTGATGAACGCGAATGCGGCCTGAGTGTGCGGGCCCGGCTTGCCCTCCTCGTCAGGCGTGTAAGGCACGATCACTGTAACCGGTTGCGGCATAGCCTTCACCTCTTTGGCGATCGAGGTGGCCCTCGCGGCATCATTCACTGGCAGCGGCCGCATGAGGAAGGCTATCGAGTACTCCTTGAGCAGCTTCTCCATGTCGGCGTTCCATCCGGCTTGCTGTGGATCCGTCGGATCGAGCAATGAGACGACGGCCCCGGACTGACCGCCCAGGATGAAGCCGAACATCTCGTGCTTGTTCGGATAGGGGATCAACCATTTGCCAACATCGAGGTGGGCCAACGACCCGCGCTCGAACGGATCGGGTCGGTCAGCAAATCCGGTTGCGGTCTTGACGTCCGAGGTGCCCGCGATCTTGCTCCCCTCCGCCTCAATGATGCGTTTCGCGACATTGACCCTGTCGCGACCGAGTCCGCAGTGCACGAAATATTTTCCTTTCCCGGTTCGAGCGATCTCGCGCAGCTTCTGCAGCGATTCTTCGTTGTCACTGACCCAGGGGAGCATCGGAGCCTGGATGAATTCCAGGTGCAGCCTCTTGGCCGCGTCGCGCTCGGCGCTGATGCCTTCGCGCTCTATGACGACGCCCGGGTGCTGCAGTGAGATCACAGCGGTCACTCCTTCTTTCTTGAGTGCCTCAAGCTTCGCCTCGTCAGGATACGCTCCGAACATGAACTCCGCGCCACCGGCGACGTGGTAAGACCCGCCGTCGCCACCACCCGCAATGCCCGACAGCATCTTGGCCGGATTCGACCATTCCCAGGCTGTCCCGGCCCCCAGCAAGGTAAAGATTGCCGCGATAGCCCAGCGGGTGTTCCGGTTTCTGGCACGAAACATTACCCCAACTATCCAGCGGGTTAGCAGCAGCGAGAACGCGAGGTAAAGGAGGATCACCACTATCAGTACATGATCCTGAGAGCTCTGCTCCCAACCGGCGCGGCCCATCCCCTCGGTGATCAGTCTAACCGGGCCGACGAGAACGGCCGTGCCAAGGACCAGGCCCACCAACAGCCACATATAGAAGAACGTTCCGAGAACCGATCCGGCGCTCGGTCTTACTCGCGCAGACGCAGAAGTTGCCACCCACTCACCTCATCTTGTTATTCCGTCTTTTCCCTCTTTGGGATAAGCAAGCAGCCGGCCAATGGGTCAACCGATACCGAGAGGGGGGTATCGGGAAGCAACTCACCGTCGGCCTGGGCGATCATGGCAGGGCTAGTCTCGACCGTGAATTCACGGCCCGACTTGTAGAAGAGGCAGGGATCGGCCCCAAAATCTTTCCGGACCATCCTCCAGAGGATTCTCATCGCATCCCACAGGGAATCGGGCGAGAAGACACAGGCGTTCAGGAGCCCATCGTCGTGGACGATCCCGTCGCCGAACGCCACCAGGTCGTTGAGAACCGCCCCGAAATTCGCCACGAGGACTGCCGACGCCGTCCGCTCATAGATCGCGCCGTCTACCGTGAGACGGAGGTGGAACTTCTGGTTGCGAAGTACCGCCTTGTACCCACCGAGGACGTAGGCCATGAAGCCAAAACGCCTCTTGAGGCGGTCCGGCGCGAGCGAGATCATCGTCGCATCCAGACCAACACCAACGCCGATCGCGAAGCGTCGCCCGTCCCCGAGCCGGCCCAGGTCCATCGTCGCTTCGTCGCCCGCCAGCAATAGCGGCACGGCGCGGGCCGGATTGAGCGGGATCCGAAGAGTCCTGGCGACGACGTTGGCGGTTCCACCC
>DATCPG010000379.1:0-7381 GCA_036570225.1 Gemmatimonadaceae bacterium
GTCATAAGCTTGACCCCTTTAATGAGACAGCGACAATTGCGCGTGCAGAGGCCGCCGCGATCCGAGGCAATAAGAAGGAGGCCATTGCAATCCTGGATCGATATCTCGAAGAGATGGGATCTTATGACAAGTATTTGACGCTACCCGCGACAATCCTGCGGAAGCGGATCACTGAGAAAATCTCCGAACGGAGCGTTCCAGGAACGCAAGAATGCGCGTTTGTGGGTCGCAACGTTGAAATGGAGAAATTGAACTTGAGGCTAACGGCGGCGCGGGCGGGGAAAGGTGGCGGCTGCCTCGTAATCGGCGAAGCTGGAATCGGAAAGAGTCGACTCGCGCTAGAGTTAGCGAAACGGGCGGAGCTCGATGGCGTCATCGTCGAACGAGCGGTATGCCGAAGATCCGACTTGGACAGACCACTTTCGGTCTTTGTCGATCTGGTCCCAAGACTGCGAGAGTTGCGTGGAGCGCTCGGATGCTCGAGTGAGACTATCGGAGTTCTCAAGCGGTTAACTGAGGTTGATACGGCCGCAGGCGATGATATCGCAAGCAGCGATTCAGCCACGGTGTACGCAAGAACGCGCCGAGCACTTTTTGATTTATTCGACGCGATCGCCGACGAGCAGTGCGTATTGGTTATCGTCGAAGATGTCCAATGGTTGGATCCCGCATCAGCGACTCTATTGGGAGCGATGATACCTTGGGCCAACGCCAAGAAGTTGTTCTTCCTCCTTAATCAACGAACCGAAATCAACCTATTGAGCAGGCAGATCTCAGGGGTTGATTTCCCAATCTTGACGTTGTCCGCCCTCGCCGCTTCATCGGCAAGAACGTTGCTCACCGCAATGTTTCGTGACCAAGCAGGCGCACCAGATGAGGACCTGATCGCGAGACTGCTAGCAATCGGTGAAGGGAATCCATTTTTCTTGCAGGAGTTGGGGAAACATTGGATTGAAAGCGGCGGACAGAACGAATTTCCTCCGTCAATTGCCGCTGTAGTAGAGGACAGACTGTCACATCTTTCTGCTGAGGCGTTGCATGTGCTGCAGGTCTGCGTTGTTCTAGGACTCAACGCAACGATTGAGCGTATCGAACGTTTGCTCGAATACAAATCACACCAGCTTCTCTCAGCAGTGCAGGAGCTTAGCGTATCCGGAATGTTACACGAAGAATTTGACGAATCCACCGACGTTCCTGACCGTGTCGGTGTACGTCATGATCTGTTGGGTACCGCAGCTTTGGGCCGGTTAGCTAAAACAGCTCTCGCATTTTTGCACCGCCGCGCTGGGACTGTATTGCAAGAAGAAACGCTTGGCGGCGATACGTCTACGGCGCTGCTGTGGGCTTGCGCTCTTCACTGGCGAAACGCTGGCGATCGAGAGCGGTCATTTGGCGTCGCTCGTGCGTGCGCTGAGCACCTTTTAGAGGTGGGACTACCGCTCGACTCCGCCTATGCATTTGAACGCACGCTAGACTACTGCGTCACAGCCGAGCAACGGCTGACGATTCTGTCTCGACTAGCAGTTGCTCGACAGATGCACGGGGACTGGGAGAAGGCGAGGGAGGTGCTTCAGCGGTTTCGGAGAATACGCGCCGCGACTTCACCCCAAGCGAACCCGCATGACGAAGCAGAGTTTGCGCTCTTCGATTCGACCTGGCGCGCCAGCTTGGAAAGCTCTGCTCTATTGATGGACTTACTGCGCTGTATTACCAGCAAAGAAGCCTCAGTTGGTCATCGAGTAGCTTGCGGGCTCCTCGCTCTCAAAGTAGCGAGTTCTCTGAATGAAATCAGGACCATGGAGGAGGTTTACCAAACGATCGTACCACTCGTGGACTCACCAAGAGGCAATTCGTCTCTTAGGCCAGAAATCGACATGGTGTTCCACTCGGCCTGCGGAGACGTAGGAAAACTCATCGCTGCGACTAAGGCGTTTATTGAGGTCGTGCGTAGGGAGACAAACGAGTTGACCTTTTCCCGCGGATTGGTCAATGCTGCGACAGCGTATAGGCTTGCTGGTGAGAGAGAGGAAGCAGAAATCCTCTTGAGAGAGGCGCTTGATCACGCCTTAGCCCACGGACATTCAAGTCGCGCGATGTTCGTTTTGTATTCCCTCATTCGGCTTTATTTGGCGGCAGGAGACATTCCGCGCGCTCGCGAGGCTCTAGACAGATCCGAGATGCTGGCAGATTTCGGTGAGGACGTCCACTTGATCAGCGATCGCAACTACTTACAAGCGCGGGTCGCCCTTGAGGAAGAAAATATCGAGGCCGCCTCCGCGTACTACGCCCTTACTCTAGCAGAAACCAATTCCGACCAAACCATTAACCGACGGAGCTCGGTTGCAGCGCTAGGCATAATGGTTGGAGTTTCAAACGAAACACCTCTCTACTCTCTTCGCCCGCTTGTGGCAGATCTTGAGTCAATGCACATACAGAATCGCGCATCTGGTTGGCAGGACTTTGAAGCGCAAGCTTTGTTCGCCGGCCTCAGCGCATGTGGTGAAGCCGAAAAAGCTCATCGGTTGCTAAACGACTACGCGACAACCTATAGACGCGAGAGATGGCCGTTACCGCGACGTCTCAGCGAACTTCGCACCTTCAAAGGCAGCTGGACGTAAAGAACTCTAGAAGCCAGTCTAGAATCCCGATAGAACGCGAGCCAATTCGATCTAGTGTTGTTCCGACGAACTAAGCGGTTTCGGCCACTCGAAGCACCGTGCCTCGGTCGGGCGTTCTCTGAGGCCAAGTAATCTCCTCGACTTCGTTTGCCGCAAAGAGCTTCGAGTATTCGGGGCTACGAAGGAGGGCGTCGCACATCGCCGGATCAAATTGCGTCCCGCGGAATCTGAGCAGCTCCCTGCGCACGGATGCTGGGTCTAGGGCCGCTCGATAAGGACGATCGGTAGTCATAGCGTCGATCGTGTCCGCGAACATGATTATCCTGGATCCCAATGGAATCTCTTCGTTCTTCAACCCATCCGGATAACCAGTGCCGTCCCAGTTTTCATGATGGTGACGGATCAGAGGTACGACGTCGCGGAGCTCCGTCACTTTGGCGGCCAATTCGGCACTCTTGATTGGGTGCGTCCTCATGATCACTTGCTCTTCAGGAGTGAGGCGGCCGGGCTTACTCAAAATCGGTCCGAAGACTTCGTGAATCTTGCCGACGTCGTGAAGCAACGCAGCAGCTACAATCCGCTCCATTTCCTTATCCCTCATGCCAACCGCTCGCGCAATGATTCGGGCCTTGTCCGCAACGCGACGTGAATGCCCGGAGGTGTACGGATCTCGGGCTTCAATGGCGGCGACCATGAGTTCCAGCAATTCCTTGTTTGTCTGTTCCAGCTGCCCGGTGACTTTATACAGTTGTCGGAGACCGAGTAGAGGCACGGCGAAAATGAACGCGCCCACAGTGCCGTATTGCGTGTACGTCCAAACGAAAAACAGGATCGCTGGCAGCGAGAGGAAATCGTAAGGTAACGCGCTAAGAGTATTCTCCTTCCAAATAACCCACGAGCTGCGATCACCGACGATTCCAAGGGCGCCGCTCACACAAATCGAATTCGAAACAAAGAATACAAGGAAAAGAGCGAACAGCGAGAGCGACCCTGACTCTCCGATGTTGTGTAGTGGCAATCCCCCGAACGCGCGATACGCGAGTATCGCGAGTGCTAGTGACAAAGCCTCTTGCGCGGGATTAAAGATGGTTCGGAGGCGGTTACGCTTCGCGACGATCTGCCCGGTGAGCGACGAGCCGATGACTGCGATGACGCTAACCCAATGGGGAGCAATCGCGGCGCTGGCTAGGACCGGTATGAAAGAGACGGACCCCGTAGAGCTTCGGCCCGTGCGATAGCTGAGGAGCTGTGCCAGAACGCTGATCAGGCCAAAGGTGACCGCGGCGTTGGCGAAAGGCACGGAAAAGTCCGGCTCGCTGACGTACAGGGCGAAACCTGCACCTAGCGCCGCAAGACACACCAACGCGACGTAACGCCCGATCCGACTAGTCATAAAAAAGAGGAGAAACCCCCGCACCGGTTACCAGCCCTGAGTATCTGGGAATAAGAAAGCCAGAATAGTCCTCAACATTTTGCGTCACCCCCCCAAGAATTCAGTCGCACTCAGCATCCGCCGAAATGCGCTACATAGGTAGGCTCCGCTCTTGTAACTGGGCTTGCCCGCTCGACTCATCTCTTAGCCGGGACGGGGGTTCTTTTATCCTATAGGATCCGTGTTAAGGTGAAACTGCGCCCAACGATCCTTTCTGCTTACCAGGTCTTTAGACCCGCTTTCAAAATCAGACTTCTATCCTTTCACCAGGCGGAATCCGCCCGCTTTCTCTACTCGGCTGCCTGATCTACCCAACGGTTCGTTGCCGCCAGAACCGCCAGAGCGCTCGCTGTCTCCGCGCTCCCCTTGATCTCACAATTCCCCACCAACAGCTGGCTGTCCCGGCCCGAACGCACCGTCACACCCACGAACACGTACTCCCGCTCGAAAGCCTCCATCACCTTGACTCCTTCCACCGCCAGCTGCCCTTCTCTGCCCTCGGCGCTGCCGATCGCAAACACCGTCGCCCGCGCAGCCAGATCGAGGCGGGATCTGTCCCCCTCGATTCCATGGGCTTCGCCAATGTAGGACTCCTCACCCTTCCTCAGGGTAACCCTGCACGAGACGCCCTTGCTCCGGGATCCCCGAACCTCCACATCCTCGAAGTACAGCCTCCTGCCCGTGTAGCGCCTTACGCCCCCCTCCGGGGTCGTTCCCACCACGAACTGACTCCGTGGCGTCGGATGCGCCGCCTGCGGCTTGGGCTTCGCCTCGCTCGTTATCGCTACCGAGATCTTCCGGTGGTCCACCCGCATCGCCAGGTGCGCCATCAGCGCGCTTTCGATGTTGCGGACTACCTGCTTCGGCGTGAGCTCTGCAGTCGTCAGAACGTGTATCTGTTCCACCGCGCCGCTCTCGCTCTCTATGATTTTCGCTGAAACGACTCCCGGAAGCGTGAGGATAAGCTCCTCAGCACGTTTGATCGGGAGAACGCTGCCGGCGATGTTGTTCAAATTCAAAATTGTCTGCGGGATTTCGATGCGTGGTTACAAACAGGTGGCCAATATCGTAGACGACTGATTTTTTATCAAGCAAAATGATCCCCCACAGAGGGAGGAAAAATCTTTTTCCAGGGCGTCGACACTCTCGTGACGAGATCGTGAGCGAGAAGGCAACTATCGCCACTGCAGAGCGGTTTGCCATTTTCCTATCACCGGCGCGCGGGAAAGGCGCCTCGGCGGCGCCGCTCGATGGTCATTTTTCTATCAGCGCGCGTCGCGAGATTCCCGGCGTGGGCGCCGCACACCATGGTTCGCGACATCCTCCTCGACACGCACGAGCTCCATTTGCAGAAGAGAATATCGCTCGCGCTTGAGCGAGCAAATTGTGCGTTGGCGTACATGGCGGTGCTGGCCGCGTGCTCGCCTGGCGCACAGAGCGCGAGCTCGGTCACCATCGCGCCCACCACCCACACAGTCTCGCTGGAGAACACAACCAGCGGGACGGCTATCGGCGTATCGATTGTCATCACCAACAACTCGAGCAACCCCATCCTCTGGTCCGACTGCGCGCTCGCGCTCGAGGAGTACCGCTACCTGCTGGCGCCGGATCGCCAGGGATCCGACTGGACCGAGGTCTGGGAACAGGGCTGTCCAGACCTGGGCGACACCAGGCCACCGCTTCTCCCCGGCGAAAGCGTGACGGTCCCGCTCACCATCGTGGCCGCACGCGATTCCTCGCGGGATTTCGTCGGTCGCCCCGGCGTCTATCGCGTGCACTTCTTTCTGTCGGCGTACGTGGCCGGAGAGTACGCGCAGCTCCCTTACGCCGAGTCGGTGTCGCAGCCGTTCAATGTCGTGGCGGAATGAAGGTTGGAAGGTGCGCGCCGACGCGGCTCAGGGTGTAAGTCTTTTTACCGCTTCTCCCTTCTTGAGCAACAGGCCGGCAAACGGCTCGCCGATTCCGCCCAGGCTGTCCGCTGCCGGAGCGGCGCCGAAAAATCCGAGGAAGTCCTGTCCGGCAACGTGTATCCCGAATCGGCCGCCGTCGATCACGGCCAGCGCGACACCTTCCTCGCCACGATTCGTGTCGAGTCCGAGCACCATGCGGTCGGTGCCTTTGACCGTCAGCAGCCCGTAACCGCTTCTCTCGAATCCCTGCGCGTCGTTGATCAAGACGCCGGTGCTCGACCCGATCCGGCGGCCGATGTTGGGGTCGGGAACAGAATCGCCCACGACGAGGCGGTCGACGCCGTGCTCGTCCATCACCAGCATGCCGGACACGGCGTTGCGGTAGGTGGGGTAGTACTTCATGTACGCGCCCTTGGGAAAGCGCGCGGCCCAGGCGCTGTCGACGCGCACGAGATTCGTCCTGAGGCGATTCTTCGCCGGGGGAATCGGGGCTCCGATGAGAATGCGCTCGCGTCCCGCGTCGTCGACGATGACGATGCCCCGTGCGCGAAGAATCTGCTCATCGGGACGGCTGGTTCGAGCGGCTGCAAGCCCACCAACCAGGAGTAGAGCAGTCGTGCAGGCTGCGAAGAATTTCAGGAACCGCACTTCCCTCTCAAGTCTCTCCATCCGGTCGCTCACAATTGTTCTCCTCGCGAGATGGTTTGTTAGACGCTGACCAGCCGTCACCCCTGCGCCGCCACGAGCTCCGGCTCGATTCCGTAGTCCCGCAGCTTCCGGTACAGCGTCCGCTCCCCGATATCGAGCATCTCAGCCGCTTTCCGTCGATTCCCCCTCGTATCTCTGAGCGCCGCCTCGATCGCCGCCCGCTCTATCTCCGCCATCGTCATCCCCGGAGCCAGCGTCAGCACGCTCGGCGCCGCCGGCTGATTTGGCGGCTCGATCGCACCCGTGATCGCACCCGAGCCCAGCGCGGCCGGATGAACTTCGCCAACCCAGTGTCCGTCGCGACGCTCGTCGTCCAGACGCCTCCGCAGCTCCTCCACCTGGAGCCGCAGCTCCAGCATGCTCCTCACCAGGAACTCGAGCTCTCTTCCTTCCGTCCCGACCGCGCCCCTCACCACGGGGCCCACATGCACCGGTAGGAAGCGAGCCGCCCCCCCCTCTCTGATCGCGCGCGGGATGTCCTCCGGCCCGATCTCCCGGCCCGGCGCCAGCACCACCATGCTCTCAACCAGGTTCCGCAGCTCCCTCACGTTGCCCGGCCACGGATAACTCATCAGGATCTGCATCGCTTCCGCCGAGATCCCGTGAAACTTGCGCTCGTGCTGCGACGAGAACTCCCTGACGAACCTGCGCACGAGCAGCGGGATGTCTTCGCGCCTCTCCCTCAGCGGAGGCAGATAGATGCTCAGGACATT
>DATCPG010000380.1:0-1840 GCA_036570225.1 Gemmatimonadaceae bacterium
GCGTATCGGAACGTCGATGAGCGTCACGGCACCCGTTCGGCGGAACGAATGGACTGCTGGAGCGAGTCGGCGCGCATCGGCGACTCAGAACATGTGCTGCCCGCCGTTGATCGCGATGTTCGCGCCGGTCAGGAACGCCGCTTCGTCGCTCGCGAGATACGCGACGAGTCCGGCGACTTCCTCGGGCTTTCCGAGTCGGCCCATCGGGATCTGCGGGATGATCTTGCTGTCGAGCACGTCCTTCGGAATCGCCATCACCATCTTCGTTCCGATGTAGCCGGGCGAAATCGTATTGACGGTGACACCTTTGCGCGCCACCTCGAGCGCAAGGGCCTTGCTGAAGCCATGCATGCCGGCCTTGGCCGCCGAATAGTTCGTCTGGCCGAACGCACCCTTCTGTCCGTTGACCGAAGAAATGTTGATGATGCGGCCCCAGCTGCGCTCGACCATGCCATCGCACACCTGCTTGGTCATGTTGAAGCACGAATCGAGATTCGTCTGGATGACGGCATCCCAGTTCGCCTTGTCCATCTTCCGGAACGTCATGTCGCGCGTGATGCCGGCGTTGTTGACGAGCACGGCGATCGGTCCGAGATCCTGGCCAACCTTCGCGACGCATGCGGCCGCTGAATCGAAGCTCGCGACGTCGCACGCGAAAGCATGGAAGCTATGTCCGATCCGCTGCATCGATTGCAGCCAGTCGGTCGACTTGGTATTGCCGGGCGAAAACGTCGTGACCACCGTGTAACCCAGCGCGGCGAGCTTGATGCAGATCGCTTCGCCGAGCCCGCCCATGCCACCGGTGACCAGTGCAATGCGTTGTGTCGCCATGGATCGCTCCTCCTGCCGCGTTGTTGTCAGATGTCGCCGTGTGTCGGTCACGGTGACGAGCACCGCGAGCGTTCAGCGCTCGACCGCCATCGCCACGCCCATGGTTCCCGGGCCGACGGGCGATTGGAAAATGAGATGTCGATGCCATGTTAGCGCAATCTTTGCAATCGGTGAGAGGACTCGAAAACCCCATTCGCCGGGCCCACGAAACGCGTGCCGGTTGCCGTTTGCGACCAGGGGGAATAGAGTTTTACGAAATCAAGGCGACGTTCATTCCCTGGCAACGGGGTCGGTTGGGGGCCTGCATTCGAATGTGGGCTTCGTCATTTACGGGAGGCGGTGATGAAATTTCGTTTGAAGGCGGTAGTCCTTTTGACGGCGATCGCGCTCGGTTCGCTGTGCGCGCAGGCGGCCGAGCTCGATACGCTGAGTGCGATGCACCCGACTTATTCGACGGCCGACTGGCCGATGATTCCGCAAACGGGCGCGAAGGCGGATCAGATCAAGCAGAACCTGACCAAGATCAAGTTGCCAGCGGGATTTCACATCGGGCTCTACGCGATCGTTCCCGATGCGCGTCACATCGCCGTCGGGCCGCAGGGCATCGTCACCTTCGTCGGCTCGCGCAAGACGAAGGTATGGGCCGTGACCGACCGCGCGCGCGGCGGTGTCGCAGACGAGGTGAAGGAGTTCGCTCCGACGTTGCCGAAGAAGATTCCCAACGGCCCATGTTTTTCGAAGGACGGCTTCCTGTACGTCGTCGAGCAGAACCGGGTGGTCGAATATCCGGCGGCCGAATTCTTTTATGAAAGCCCGGATGTCGTGCCGAACGCGATCGTTCCGGAAGGGCAGCTGATTCCGAAGGACGAGGAAAGCTACAACCATACGGCGCGACCATGCCGGATCGGGCCGGACAACAAGCTCTACATCCAGCTCGGCCAGCCGTACAACGTCCCGGAGAAGAGCAAGCTCGACCTGTATCACAAGACGGGGATGATGGGGATCATCC
>DATCPG010000381.1:0-7530 GCA_036570225.1 Gemmatimonadaceae bacterium
GTAATAGACCTGGCCCGGCACCGTGTACAGGTGGAAACGCGTCTTGAATCCGCGAATGGTTCCGAGGTCTACGGGAAGAAAATCGAAGAAGAGCGTACGCTCTGTCTCGGTGGCGAGAGATATGAGCTTGCCCCTCGTCTCCGGCTTAACCTTGCCGTAGATGTGCTCGAGATTCGTGGTTTTGCCGCCAAGCCCGGGACCATAGTAAACAATCTTACAATTGATCTCGCGCGAGGCGTAGTTGATCATCGACACGCTAGCTCTTCCTCACCAGTTGAAGAGTTTGTCGATCTCGTCATCCGCGCCCTTGAGAAGTCCCGGGGGCGCGGCGCCTTTCCGACCGCGCGAAAATACGCGATCGACCAACAGCGTCAACTCTTCGATCTCGGCCTTCATTCTCAAGCGGACGAGACCGACAGTCGTGCGTGAATCGAAGATTATCACCAGAAGCAGCCGACGAGCGATGTCGGCGACGTAGATGGATTCCTTTTCGCCCTGATGAAACAGGCTCGAGAAGTCATTCTCGCCCACGAGCTTCGCGAGCTGATCGTTGGCGCTGTAGTCGGCAGCCGTCAGCGTCGCAAACGCGGTGGTATCGAGAGAAAGTGATTCACCGACGGTCGTGACGAGCTGGCCAGACCGGTCGACGAGAAGCGCGCACCGAGAATTGGTCTCGCCAAGAAAACGCTTCAGCGAATCGGTGATCGCGGTGAAGTCGTCCTGCGTGAAGGACCAGTTTGCCGTGCCGGCCGTCATCGTGCTCCGGTCACAGAGAGGACTCGAGATGCCGGAGGAGCCGCGCACCGCGCGAGCGGAGGGTCGCGCTCGGCTCCCACGCGACGTACTCGCGAAGAAGCTGCGCCGTTCCCACGGTCGGGCGCGCCCGCAAATAACCGAGCGCAGCCACGCGGTGGAGGGGGGACTTGCTGAAAAGATTGCGGCGGTACTGGCGCTGCATCCTGCTCCAGACAAGAGTGCCGGCTGCTATCCCGCCGATGAATCCCACGGCTACGAAACTCGCGCGCTGACTGCTCACGACATCGATCTCCGCGCGGTGAGTGCCTGCGCGATCGTCACGCCGTCGGCGTACTCGAGATCGCCACCCACGGGCAGCCCACGCGCGATACGCGAGACGGTGAGAGGATAGCGGGCGAGCTTACGCTGGACGTAGAGTGCGGTCGTCTCCCCTTCAATGCTCGGGTTGGTGGCAATTATCACTTCGCGCACGACTCCAGCCGACACACGGGTCTCCAACTGTGGAATGGTGAGATCTTCCGGTCCGATGCCGTCGAGCGGCGATAGACGGCCACCCAGGACGTGATACACACCCCGGAACTCGCCGGACCGCTCGATAGCACCGATATCGGAAGCCTCCTCTACTGCGCAGATGACTCCCGTATCCCTGCGCGCGTCACGACAAATGGAGCACAAATCTTCCTCGGTGAGATTGAAGCATTGCGGGCAGGGGCGCACCTTCTCGGCGAGCGTCTCCAGCGCGGTAGCAAGGCGCTTGGACTGCTCCGGAGACTGCTTCAGGAGGTGGTACGTCAGCCTGAGCGCCGTCTTCCGGCCAATGCCGGGCAGCTTCGACAGCTCGGTGGCCAGATCGTCTATCGCTCCCACGCTAAAAGGGCAGCTTGAATGGGAGGTTCAGGCCACCCGTCAGCTTGCTCATCTCGCCCTTGGCGAGCTCGCTGGCCTTCTTCTGGGCCTCGTTGACGGCGACGAGCACCAGGTCCTCGAGCATCTCGACGTCCTTGGGATCCGCCACGCTCGGATCGATCCTGACCCTCGTGACCGTCCCCTTGCCGTCGGCCTCGACCGTCACCATCCCGCCGCCGGCGGCAGCGGTTACCGTCTGCTTTTCTAGCTCGGTCTGCATCGCCTGCATGCGGGCCTGCATCTGCTGCGCCTGCTCGAAAATCTTCGAAAAATCAGCCATTGTCCCAGTTTGTGAATGAGCTGTCCGACGTCAGTCGAGAAGCTCCAGGTCCAGCTCGTCGATCGCTGCTCCCAGCGCTGGATCCTTCTGGCGAAGCATACCGATGCGCTCTTCCTTGAGCGCCTCCGGCGTCATGCGGCTCCGGTTCGAATCCTGTGCCGTCGCTTCCATTGCGCGCTTCATTTCGCCGAGCTGCCCCTCGTTGACGGGTGAAGGCGCTTTCGCTGGCATCTCCGGCGGAAGCGCATTCGGCGCGCTCAGCTGGGGAGGATAGCCCGGACGAGTTGCCGGCCTTTGCACCGTTCGCGCCACAGACGCCTGCACGGGTTGCGCGCGCACCGCGCCGCTTCGCGATTCTCCACGCTCACTGCTTGCCGGCGACTCGGCACCCAGACCCTTGAGCAGATCCTCCAGCGCGACTGTCTTGTCGAGCAGCGCCATCCTGACGAGGAGCATCTCGATCAGGAGCTGCTGCTGACCGCTCTTCCGGAAGGTCGGCTCCAGCGCGTTGACCGCGCTGACCATTCGGAGCAGATCTCCAGCGGTGAACAGCTCCTTCCTTTCCCGCAAGGCTGCGGCGGCGGTGGCCGAAACTCCATCCGCTTTCCCATTGAGTACCACGGCGAGCTGCGCACGAAGCATGTCGGCAAATCCGGAGAGGAACACGCCGAAGTCGACGCCTGAATCCGCGAGCCTGGTCACCGCGCCGAACACTTCTCCGGCCCGGTGCTCCGCGATGATGTCCAGAATCGCCAGGAACTCGTCCTCCGGTACGAGACCGAGCGCCTCTCGGACGCGCTCGGCGGTCACGGTGCCTTCGCCGATGGAAATCACCTGATCGGTGAGGCTGAGCGCGTCACGCATCGACCCGTCGGCCGCGCGCGCGATCATGGCCAGCGCGTCGCCAGCCACCTTCACTCCCTCATTCTGGAGGACCGTCGTGAGGCGCTTCGTGATGTCACCGAGTCCAATGCGTTTGAGGTCGAAGCGCTGAAGCCGGCTCAGGACTGGCGCGGCAGCCTGGGCGATCTTCTGCGGCTCGGTGGTCGCGAACACAAAAACGACGCGCGGCGGCGGCTCCTCGAGAATCTTGAGCAGCGCGTTCCATGCTTCGCGCGTCAGCATGTGGGCTTCGTCGACGATGTAGACTTTGAATTGGTCGTCACCGGAAGGAGCGTACATCGCTCTCTCCCGGAGGTCGCGTGCGTCGTCGACCCCGCGGTTCGATGCGGCGTCTATCTCGACGACATCGAGGCTCGACGATCCGGCCCAGATGCGCTGGCACGAGATGCACTCGCCGCATGGCTCGCCGTCGTCGCGTTTGTTCTCGCAGTTGAGCGCCATCGCCAGCACGCGGGCGAGAGTTGTCTTCCCTACCCCACGGGGTCCGCACAGGAGATAGCCGTGCGCGACTCTTCCTCTGGCGATGGCCCCACGCAGTGTATTGGACACGTGCGACTGGACGGCAACGTCAGCGAAGGTCTTTGGGCGGTATTTGCGGGCTAGTGCGAGAGACATTGCGAGGCGGGGGTACCCCAGGCCTGACGGAGCAACGAAAGACACCGCATGCCGCTGCTACCTTCGGGGTCCTGACGGAGTTAGCGGGCTTACGCCCTCCGGGACCTGGGGCACTTCAAATATACCTTCGTGTGAAGGGCGAGGGGAGTTTGTTATAGCTGATCACGAGGTCGGGCTAAGGGGATCCAAGTTCAGAGTAGTCAGTCGTTAGTTGCGTCAGTTGAGAGTGGTTGCCAGTGAAGCGCCTGTCACTGATAACCACTGACCAACTAACAACTCAAGACTGTCCACTCAAAACTTGCATCCCCCATAAGTGCCCCCGTAACCAGTCCATGAAAAGAAAGCCCCGCCATTTCTGACGGGGCTTTCTTTGAATCAACGGTGGTGCTCTCGCCCAGTAAGTGAGGAGTTAGTGCTTCTTCACTGTGATCGTGGGGGTCTTGATCTTCGCAGAATCCATCTTGACCTTGGGGACCGCGACCGTTGTGGTCTCGCTGCCGACCTGGACCGTCGGAGTGTGAATTGTGTCCGTCTGGGTCCCGACTACCGGCTTCTCAACCTGATACTCTCCATCTCCGGTTTTCTTGCATGCGGAGATCGAGACGACGGCCATCACGGCCGCGACTGCTGCTAACTTGCGCACGAGACGCCCTCCAAAAAGTGTGATTGCCGGAAGACCCGGACAACATCGTCAATAATACTCAATCCTCGAACGCCTCGCGCTGCCTCTTGCGCACGCGCCGAAGCTCGTATACCTGCGCTACCTCGCCGCCTATGATGAAGATGAAAGAGGCGTAGTAGACCCAGATAACCACGATCACCAGTGCAGCGACCGTGCCGCTGTAGAAGGACCCCGGGTTGAACGAGCGTACGTAGGCCGAAAATGCCCGCTTTGCGATCTCAAGCATAGCACTGGTAAAGAGCGCCGCGATGAGAGCGGTCTTCCAGCGGATCTTCCTGTGCGGCAAGAACTTGTACAGGCAGAAGAACATCGTCGCGATGAATGAGAAGGCGAGTATCTGGCCCAGGTTGTACTCAACCTGACCCATAAGCTCCTTGCGAACCCCGAGATCAGCGAGTACCAGGACCCCGCGACTGGTAGCGATGGCGAGGTAAGCATTGAGAGCGGTGTACGCGACCAGAAGCAGGCTCGAAACCAGGGTCATCTCGATATCGAAGATTTTGCCGGCGATGATCCCGCGATCGGTGTCGATGTCGAAGATCGCCGCGAGCACGGTACGAAGCGATCCGAACAGGCGGGTCGAGAACCAGATGAAGCCTATCGCGCTGTATATGGTGAGCGAGCCGCTTCGCTTGATGACCTCGTTCAGGATGTTCGCAGCGGGCCCGGAATCACCGGGCGGATGCGGGGGCATGAACTTGTCGACGATCTGCAGCACTTCCGCAGAAGTGGTGTCCGGCGACTGGTTCAGGAGATTGACCAGACCTGTCGCCAGTAGCAGGAAAAAGGGAACGGCAGCGAGCAGAATGTTGAACGCAATTCCGCCCGCGAGAAAGAAAACGTTGTCCTCGCCGCTGTTGTCCCAGACCCGCTTCGCGTAGTCGCGAAGCAGCCAACCGAGCCGGGCCGAGAGCCCGCGCTCAGGCACTAGCTGTCTTTGTACGCCGCTTTTCTTTCGGCGATGCGGTCCTCGAGCTCTCCGCGCGTCTGACGCGCCGCGGCGCGCCCCGCCTGGACTGCATTGGACACCTGCCGCTTCTTGGCGTCGACCGCTTCGAACGTCGCGTCAATTCGCTCTTCGACGGAAGCGCGCACCTGGCTGAACTTGTCGGCGACGGTGCCGCTCACGTCCTCGACAAAACCCTGCGCCGCCTCCTGGGCCCGCCGCGCTCTTCGCGCCACTGCGCGTCGCGTCTCTTCACCGCTTTGCGGCGCCAGCAGCAGCGCTACGCTGGCGCCGAGTGCAAGCCCGAGCAGCAGTGGACCGATTCCGGCACCCGCATCACCGCGTTCCACGATGACGTACGGCCGCTCGATATAAGGATCGTCATCGTACCAATCGCGCTCGTCCATTCAACTCCTCCGCGAGTTAACGCTTCCTGGCTTTGGCGCCCTTCGCCACCGGTTTCGCTGATTTCGGGGTCGATGCTGGTGACTCCGACGCCTTCAACGGGCGATGGACACCGTTGGCTGCGCTCGACGCACCAGCCCCGGCACCGTCAGTCCCGTTCAGCAGAGATGCAATCTCCGCGCGCACGTCCCCGGGCGTCATTCCCACTATGGTCGCGGTCCGGGCGTAATCGCCGTTCGTAGAAGCGAATGCTCGGAGCACCAGCTGGCGTCGTGTGTCGGCTAGCGTCGCGCCCGGTGGAACCGTGATCGATGCATTGGGATCCACGCCTCGCCTCAAATGACGGGGCATGATGTCGGCCGCCGTAATCTTGTCGCCGCGGCTCATGATCACTGCCCGTTCGACTCCATTCTTCAGCTCCCGAACGTTGCCCGGCCAGTTGTAGGAGAGAATCCATTCCCACGCCGCTTCGTCGAAGCCAGACATCGGCTTTGCGTTCTGCTCGGCGAACCGAACGAGAAATTCGTTGGCGAGAAGCTTGATGTCGCCGACGCGCTCGCGTAACGGCGGAAGGAAGAGCTCGACGACTGCGAGCCGGTAGTACAGATCCTCTCTCAGATCATTTTCGGAGAGTGCCTTCTGGATGTCGCGATTCGTCGCCGCCACGATCCTGATGTCGACCTCGATTTCCTTCTTGCCGCCCAAACGCCTGATCGATCTCGACTCGATCGCGCGCAGAAGCTTGACCTGGATATCCGGCGGCATCTCCGCGATCTCATCGAGGAAGATCGTTCCCCCATCAGCCATCTCGAATGCGCCGGGCTTCTCGTTAACCGAGCCCGTGAACGCGCCTTTTTCGTGACCGAATAGCTCGTTCTCGAGAATGTCTTTGGGAAGCGCTGCGCAGTTGAGAGCGAAGAAAGGCCCCTTCGCTCGCTCGCTCTTGGAGTGCACGGCGCGCGCGACCAGCTCCTTGCCGGTGCCCGATTCACCAAATATCAGCACGCTTGCGGTGGAAGGCGCGACCGCTTCGATGATCTGATAGACTGCGCGCATCTCCTCGGATTGTCCTGTCAGCTCTCCGAAGTGCGTGAGTCCCTCGAGCTTGGATGACAGCTCGCGATTCTTCTGCTGGACATTGAACTTCTCGAGGGCTTTCGGTATGAGAGCCTTGAGGCGATTCAGCTTGTCCGCGGTGAGTGGTTTTTCGACGTAGTCGTAGGCGCCCTCGCGCATCGCCTGCACGGCGGAGTCGACAGTCGCCTGGCCCGTGACGATAATGCACTCGGTGGGAATCGCGCGAAGCTGCAGCTCCTTCAGAAGCGCCAGGCCATCGACCTTGGGCATCTTGAGATCGGCGAGAATGACGCCGAAGCTCTCCGCGACCAGCTGATCGAGGGCCTTCTGGCCATCGACAGCGACAGCGACTTCGTAGCCTTCATCGCGCAAAATGGCGCTCAACCCTTCTGTTATGGAACGGTCGTCGTCCGCGATCAGAATTCTGGCGTGCTTCACTTCAGTCTTTGGAATGGCTTTTACCTTCAGGCGAGACTGTTAATATAACCCGCTCGACGCCCTGCTCGACGCCTACTCCGATACAGTTTGCCAGGTGTTCGATATCGGACACGAGGCGGGCCGCCCGATCGCCGTAAATCATTAACTCCAATCGACTTCCGCCGCTCGCCGCCGGAGCCGAGCGGAGCGTCCCCTGAGCCTCGGCCGAGAGCACGGCACCGACCAGCGAAAGCAGCCCATTGGTCAGCGCGGTCGCCTCTCCAATTTGTGCTCCGGCGCGTTCGGCGAAAGAGGCGATTTCGTTAGCGGCGCCCTGGCGAGACACCCTGCTCCTTACGACCTCCACATTTACCGCGACGCCGTTCAAGGCGTTCCGAATCTCGTGCCCGGCCCGGCGAATTATCTCACGAACGACGTCCAGGGCGGCCGCTTTCGCGCGCGCCAGATCGTCAGTCACTCAGGTCTGCATCGTCGGGAGCCGCCTCGACCACCGCGAGATCCGGATGCGGCTGTGGCTTGTGC
>DATCPG010000382.1:0-8968 GCA_036570225.1 Gemmatimonadaceae bacterium
GGCGTGAGCTCATTCCGCCTCCGAAGAGCATCCCGATCATAGACATCGCGTAGCGCCGTGGATCGCTGTGGGGGAATGCTTCGCTTCCGATCACGATGTGGGTCTGAGCCGTTTCTCGCTCGAAGTGCACGGCGGCAGGAGTCTGCACGATTGGAGCCGGAGATTTGAGCGCCGCCAGCCCGCCGCGCGGAATGTCGGCCCACCCCGTGGATTGTAGTGTTTCCAGAAGATCGTCGTGCTCGACGTTTCCTGCTGCGGCCACGACGATCTGCTCGGGATGATACGCGCGCGAATGCAGAGCTCTAAGGTCCGAAGCGCCGAGCGCGCCGACCGTCTCCCGGGTACCGAGAATCTGGTATCCGTAGGGGTGATTCCCCCACATCTGTGCGTTGTGGAGCTCGAACACCAGATCGTCCGGAGTGTCGTCGACGGTGTTGATCTCCTCGAGCACCACTTTTTTCTCGAGCGCGAGATCTGCTCCACGCAGAGTTGGACGAAAGATCAGGTCCGCGAGCACGTCGGCCGCCTGGGGAAGGTGCTCGTCCAGCACCTTGGCCTGATACGATGTGTGCTCGCGCGAAGTGTAGGCGTCCAGTGAGCCGCCAAGCACCTCCAGGGCGAGCGCCAGCTCCTTTGCGCTCCTCGTCGGCGTTCCCTTGAAAACCATGTGCTCCAGCATGTGAGAGACGCCCATCTTCTCGGCGCTCTCGTGCAGCGATGCCGCGCGAACCCACGCCCCCAATGCGACCGACCGTACTCCCGGCATTGATTCCGAGAGTACGGTCAGTCCGTTCGGCAGAACGGTGCGGCGCAGATCAGAACCCGCGCACGGCGTCACGACGCTCACTCGCGCGAGCGGCCTCCGCCACGCGAGCCGCTGCGGGGACGACGCGGTCTGTCGCCACGCTCGGACCGACCGCCACTCTCTCCGCCATCCGCCTGCTCGCCAGAAGCGCCGACCGCCGCCATCGCTGTGGCTTCTCCGCCTTCCCCGCTTCCGCTCGACTGGCTTTCGCCCTCGGGCCTGGAGGTAAGCGCCTTCATCGAGAGACGCAGGCGTCCGCGCTCGTCGCGCTCGAGAAGCTTGACCTTGACCCGGTCTCCCTTCCTCACCACGTCCTCGGTCTTCTCGGTGCGGCCGTGCTTGAGCTCGGAGATGTGAACCAGTCCCTCGGTTCCCGGCATGATCTCGACGAAAGCGCCGAAAGCCGTCGTGCTCTTGACGGTGCCTTCGTAGGTCTCGCCGATCACAGGCTCAGCTGTGAGCGCCTGGATCATCTGGCGCGCTCTCTCCATCGCTTCTCCACCGACCGCGGCGATCGTAACCAAACCGGTGTCGTCGACGGTGACCTCTGCTCCGGTCTCGTCCTGAATGCCGCGAATCGTCTTGCCCTTGGGCCCGATGAGATCGCCGATCTTCTCGGGGTTGATGTTCATCGTGACAATGCGTGGCGCGTACTGCGACAGATCGCTTCGTGGCTCACCGAGGGCCTTCTTCATCTCACCAAGGATGTGGAGGCGGCCTTCGCGCGCCTGCGCGAGTGCTTCCTTCACGATCTTGAGATCGAGTCCTTCGATCTTGATGTCCATCTGGATCGAAGTGATTCCAGTCTCGGTCCCCGCAACCTTGAAGTCCATATCGCCGAGGTGATCCTCGGTGCCAAGGATGTCGGTGAGGATTGCGTACTTGGAGCCTTCCTTGATCAGTCCCATCGCCACGCCTGCTACAGCGGAGCGAAGCGGAACACCGGCGTCGAACAGAGCCAGCGAGCCACCGCAGACCGATGCCATCGACGACGAGCCGTTCGATTCGAGGATGTCGGAGACAATGCGAATCGTGTACGGGAAATCCTCGAACGCGGGCAGCACGCTCTGCAACGCGCGCTCGGCCAGGTTCCCGTGACCGATCTCGCGGCGACTGGTGCCGCGCATCGGTCTAACTTCGCCCGTGGAGAACGGCGGGAAGTTGTAGTGCAGCATGAAGGACTTGGTCGTCTCGCCGGCATCGTCGATGCTGTCGAGGCGCTGCACATCGTTCGCGGTGCCGAGCGTAACGGCTACGAGCGCCTGTGTCTGCCCGCGCGTGAACAGCGCGGACCCGTGGGCTCGTGGGAGCACCTTGGTGTCGATGGTGATCGGGCGGACGTCTTTGGTGCCGCGACCGTCGACGCGCTTGTTGGTGTCGAGTACCTGCGAGCGGAGCGCGTGGTACTCGGTGTCCTCAACGAGCGCCTTGACGTCCTTCGAGTTATCAGGAAACTCGGTGAGCAGCTGCTCGACCGCTTCTTTCTTGACGAGCTCGACGGCTTCAATGCGGGTGTGCTTTTCCTTCTGGTTGATGGCATCGGCTATCCGGCCTTTGGCCAGTGCGTCGACCCTGACTTTGATCTCGGGCGCGACTTCCGCCTTCGTCCACTTCATTTTCTCAGCGCGGCCCTGTCCGAGAAGCTCTTCCTGTATCTGGATCAGCTCCTGAGCGCCGCGGTGTCCGACCGTCAGAGCTTCGAGCGCGTCGGCTTCGGTGACTTCGAGCGCGCCTCCCTCGACCATCATGATCGAGTCCTTCGAGGCGGCGAGGACGATGTCCATGTCGCTGTACGGGAGCTGCTGGAAAGTCGGGTTGAGGATCCAGTTCTCCTGGACGCGACCGACGCGAACGCCAGCGATCGGACCCATGAACGGGATCTTCGAGGAGTTGAGCGCGTAGGAGGCGGCGACGAGCGCCATCACGTCTGCGTCATTCTCCTGATCTGCCGACACTACGTAGATGAAAACCTGGACCTCGTTCTTGAACCCTTCGGGGAAGAGTGGGCGGATCGATCTGTCGATGATTCGCGCCTTGAGGATTTCCGGGTCTGAGGGACGGCCTTCGCGCTTGATGAAGCCGCCGGGAATCTTGCCCGCGGCGTAGGCCTTGTCCTTGTACTCGACGAGGAGTGGGAAAAACGGGAGGGGACTTTCCGTGTCACTGACCGTTACTGCCGCGAGAACCATCGTCTCGCCGAACTGCACTACTGCGGACCCTGCCGCCTGCTTCGCCATGCGGCCTGTCTCGATGACGAGGCGTCTGCCGGCGAAAGTTCTTTCGATACGTTGCATATGTTGTGTTGTTGTCTCTTCTGAATATCACAAACCGCGCGGACACCCTGTGCGCCGCGCGGTCAGATCAAAGAGCCAGATTAGTACCGGAGTCCAAGATCAGCGATGATCTTGCGGTAGCCTTCGAGATCCGTACGCCTCAGATAATCGAGGAGACGGCGCCTTCTACCGACCATTTTCAGCAGCCCGCGACGGCTGTGGTGATCCTTCGCATGGGTGCGGAAGTGATCGGTGAGATAGTTGATTCTTGCGGTGAGAAGCGCGACCTGAACTTCGCTCGATCCGCTGTCGTCTTTATGGGTGCGGTACTTCTCTACGGTGGGTGTTTTCTCGAATGCCATTTGGATTTGATCTCGCACCGGCTCATTTGCCGGCGCATGTCTCTGATTCTTAAATCGCTGTAGCCTCGTAACTTAACTTGGCATCGTACCGGTGTAAAGGCTCATGGGAACTGCGGACCGAGGACTTCGGTTGCTGCGGACTGAGGACTTCGGACCAATGGCACTGCGGACTGCTGACTAACTGCGAATTGGGGGACTAACTGCGGACTGAAGACTAACTGCTCTAGGTGTCCCCAATAGTTCGCAATGGTCCGCAGTAGTCCGAAGTAGTTCGGCACAGCCGCAGGGGCCGATGCCTCAGCGTTTCGATGGCCGGATTAGTCTTCCGCGCTCGCGTGGGATGATTGCCAGCAGCAGTCTGCGGATCTCGTCGAGTTTCTCCACCCGCTTGGCCACAACCTCGGGGCCTAACACGGGCTCAGCGGAGCGAAACCATGCAATGCTCTCCCGAGTAGAGCCGAGGGCGTACTCGAAAATGCGTGCTCGATCTTTTCCCGAGCTGTGCGCGTAGCCCTCTCCGAGATTCGCAGCGATCGACCCGACAGCGGCGTATAGCTGTCCCGAGACCTTTTCCATGGTTCTGTGATGCGTGAGTTTTTCCGCATCTTCCCACGACTCGTTGACAAGCTCACACGCCAAACGATAGGCCCGCATCCGATGGAGCGGATCTCCATTATCGATTTTCGGTCTCTCCTCCGCTGGCCCTGGCATGAGTTCCAGTTTGCACCCCAACGCCTTCGGACACGCAACCAAAAGCCCTCTCGCACAACCAGTCCTCAGTCCGCAGTTAGTCCCCCAATTCGCAGTTAGTCAGCGATCCGCAGTGCCGTTAGTCCGAAGTCCGCAATCCGCAGTCCCCGCGTTCCCAAAAACCGACTGGTGCGTCTTAAGTGCGTCCTTAATCCGGAGTTCGTGTGTTCTTTAGAGGAGCAGCATTGCTTGGCCTGTTGACCGTGGTCGGCCAAGCGCCAGAGAAGACGCTCATAGACGGCTCTGCCGTGCCGTGCGCGGATTCGCGAGAGAACACCTCCGGCGTGCCCGGCGTTCACGCTTATGTATTCAATGCGAAGAAGGTCCCCGCGATCCGCAAATCTCTCGTCGTGCTCGACAGCCTCGACTGGGAGAACGGTGACCCGGCGGCAATCCGAGCGGCGTCCGTGGAGTATGATCGACTTCTGACACGGGTGAGAAACGCACGCACGCTGGGCTACGCGACGAGCAACGGAAACGGCGATTTCGAAATACCGATAACCCAAACGGACTCGGTACTGGTATTCGGTGAGGCGAAAATGCCAGGCGAGCCGTTCTACTACTCGGCCAAGGTCGTCGGCGCCACCGGCCAGGAAGAAGTGAGGGTGGTCCTCCTCATGTGCAACCAGCAACTGCTCTAGGGACTGCGAACTACTTCGGATTACTGCGGACTACTGCGGACTACTGCGGACTGCGAACACCAAGAGCTGTCAGTCATGAGTCCGCAGTTAGTCTGCGATCCGCAGTGCCGTTGGTCCGAAGTCTTAGTCCGCAGTCACTCCGACCCGCCTGATTTCGCCTCGGCACCCACACTTCCGTCATGCAACATGAGCTCGAACTCGAGCCCCTGCTTAAAGTGCTTCACGGAAGTGAGCGCGCCCCCGTCGGCATCTCGCGCCACCGCATAGCCCCGGGAGAGCGTTGCCAAAGGGCTGAGCGCATTCAATCGAGCAGCCGCCGTCCCGATAACTGAGCGCTTCGCGACTACGACGCGCTCCGACGCCTGTCCGATGTTCCTGCGCACTCTGTCAAGCTCGATGCGCGCCGCACGCACTCTCGCTGCGACCGCTTCCGACAGATCACGCCGTGCCAGAACGAACGCCTTCTCGAGTTCATCCCGCGCCACACAGGCCGCCGCAGCCGCGGCTGATGGAGTGGCAGCGCGGAGATCGGCGACCGCATCACACACTGTGATGTCCACCTCATGTCCCACGGCGGATATCACGGGAATCGGACAGGCGGCAATGGCGCGCGCCACTCGCTCGTCGTTGAATGCCCACAGATCCTCCTTTCCGCCCCCGCCTCGTCCCACAATGAGGACATCCGCGAGGCCCCATCGCCCAACACGGCGAATTGCGGCGGCGATCTCACCAGGCGCGCCATCGCCCTGAACCTTTGCCGCGCAGACCACGAGCTGCACGCCGCTGTGTCTCTGTCGAAGGACCGCGACAATGTCCCGGACCGCGGCGCCGTCCGGACTTGTGACGACAGCGACACGCCTGGGAAATTGCGGGATCGGTCGCTTGCGCGATTCTTCGAGCAGGCCCTCTCGCCGAAGCTTGGCGAGCGTCAGCTCCATCGCTTTGCGCCACAAGCCGTCGCCTTCCGCTTCGATCCTCAACACCTTGAGCTGGAGATCGCCGCGCGCTGCATAGACAGTCATCTGCCCGTACAGCACGACCTGCATTCCATCGTCGGGCGGGGCCGGCAGGCCGCGCTGGTCGCGCGACCAAACCACGCACTTGATCTGCGCGGAGGCGTCGCGAAGGCAGAAGTACCAGTGGCCGTTGCGGTGGCGCTTGAAGTCGCTGATCTCGCCTCTGACCCAGAGCGGCTGCAAGCCGGACTCGACGAGCGCGCGCGTCTCGAGGGCGAGATCGGAAACCGAAGCGGGACGATCTGGCGTGAACCCAATTCCGGCGCGGCCGAGTACGGATGCGTAGACGTCGTAAGCAGCCCTCACCGAAGCGTCATCTCCGCCGCGCGAACCGTGTTGGCCATGAGCATCGCGATTGTCATCGGTCCGACACCACCGGGAACGGGCGTGATCTTCGAGGCAACTTTCCTGACCGAATCGAAGTCGACATCGCCCCGGAGCCTGAATCCGCTCTTCGCCTTCTTGTCTTCTACTCTGTTCGTTCCCACGTCGATGACGACCGCGCCTTTCTTTACCATGTCGCCATTGACGATTCCGGCTTTTCCGGCCGCGACGATGAGAATGTCGGCCGAGCGCGTCTGGTCGGTGAGATCCGCGGTGTGACGGTGACAGACAGTGACTGTGCAGTTCGCATCGGGGTTGTCCTGCATCATGAGCGCCGCCATCGGCTTTCCGACGATGTTGCTCCGCCCGATGATCACGCAGTTCTTACCGGGCGTTTTCACGCCGGACTCTCGCAGCAACAGCTGAATCCCCGCCGGCGTGCAGGGAACGAACCCGTCGCGCTCACCGACCAGCATTTTCCCGACGTTCATGGGATGAAATCCGTCGACGTCCTTCAGCGGGTCGACGCTTCGAATTATGAAATCCGGATCGATCTGCTTGGGCAGCGGCATCTGCACGAGGATTCCGTGAATTCGCGGGTCGTCGTTCAGTGCCTCGACCTGCGCGAGCAGCTCCGATTGCGATGTGTCGGCCTCGAGTCTGATCGTGAGGCTGTACATTCCGGCCTCTTCGGTCGCCTTCCCTTTCGAGTTAACATAGACCTCGCTCGCCGGATCGTCTCCGACGAGAATGACCGCGAGACCTGGCTTTACTTCGCGGGCGACCAGCTTCTTCACCCGCTCCGCAACGTCCGCGCGAATCTTCCTGGCTATTGCGCGGCCATCGATCAGCTCAGCGGGCAAAGTCCACCGATCGCGTCTCCCTGATCAGCACCACCTTTATCTGCCCCGGATACTGGAGCTCGGCCTCGATCCGTCGGGCGATTTCCTCGGTGAGGGTCGCCATCCGCGGATCGTCGACTTCTTCCGGCGTCACGATCACGCGCACTTCCCTTCCTGCCTGGATCGCGAAAACCTTCTCGATGCCGCGATAGCTCGATGCGATTTTTTCCAGTCCCTCGAGGCGCTTCACATAAGTCTCGAACGCTTCGCGCCGGGCGCCGGGTCGTGCGCCGGAGATCGCGTCGGCGGCCTGGACGAGCACCGACACTTCGGTCTCATGCGGGACATCGTCGTGGTGCGCCGCGATGCAGTTGACGACCATTGGGTTCTCGCCGTACCGCGTCGCCATCTCGACGCCGAGCTGAACGTGGGTTCCTTCGTGCTCGTGGGTGAGGACCTTGCCGACATCGTGCAGCAGCGCGCCACGTCGCGCCATGGCGACGTCGAGCCCCAGCTCCGCCGCCATGATCCCGGCCAGCCACGCGACTTCCTTGGAATGATTGAGAATGTTCTGGCCATAACTCGTGCGCCACCGCATGCGGCCGATCAGCTTCACGAGCTCCGGGTGCAAACCGTGGACACCGCTCTCGTAAGCGGCTCGCTCGCCCGTCTCGATGATCGAAGCGTCGACTTCCTGGCGGGACTTGTTTACTACCTCCTCGATGCGGCCCGGGTGGATGCGGCCATCCGCAACCAGCTTCTCGAGCGAAAGACGCGCGATCTCGCGGCGTACCGGGTCGAAGCACGACACGACGACTGTGTCGGGCGTGTCGTCGATGATCACGTCGACTCCAGTCGCGAGCTCGAACGCGCGAATGTTTCGGCCTTCGCGCCCGATGATTCGCCCTTTCATCTCATCGTTGGGGAGCGATACGGCGGAGACGGTTGCTTCTACGCTCTGCTCCGCGGCGATGCGCTGGATCGCGAGCGCTATGATTTTCTTCGCCTCGCGCTCGGCGTTCCGCTTCGCGGTCTCGCGGATCTCGCGGATCTTGTTAGCGGCATCGGCGTGGGCTTCTTCCTCCATCCGATGAATCAGCTCCGCCTTTGCGTCGGCAGCGGTGATTCCGGCCAGCTGCTCGAGCCTCCGGCGCTCTTCGCCTATAAGCTTGTCGAGCTCCTGCTCGCGCTGGGTGAGGATCTGCTCGCGGCTGCCGAGGGTCTCGGTGCGACGCGCGGTCTCGCGCTCGCGCTGCTCCAGCAGGTCGTACTTGCGATTGAGCTGTCCTTCGCGATCAATGACGCGGCGCTCTTCCTTCTCCACATCTTCGCGGCGGCCGCGGACCTCGACTTCCCATTCTTCGCGAAGTCGGATCAGCTCTTCTTTCCCGCTGAGGACCGCCGACTTGCGGAGGCTCTCGGCCTCGCGCTCGGCGTCTCCGACGATGCGCTTCGATGTCTGTTCAGCGGTTGCGTGGGCCTGCTCCTGACGCCGGAGCTCGGTGCGCCCGCCGATCCTTCTTCCGATATACAAAAAAACCGCGCTGGCAATTACGAGCAGAACTATGCCGGCTGCGGAGAACCACGCCGTGTTCGTCATATATATCTATGTTGGGCCCGCGGCAAAGCCACAGGCGGCCCCTATCGCGCCGCAAAGTCGTCGCGTAGTTGAGGGTAAGCTAATGTTTTTCCGCTACTTGGGCGAGAGGGGGTTGCAGGAGGCGACGCAACTGAACACTACACGCGGCCCGCTGGTCGCTTCAGGCTGGTCGCGACCGGCTTACAAACCTGGGGCCGAAAAAGCAGGTTGCGAACGGCGGCCGCGATCTGCAGGTAGCGGGTCGTTTTCCGTTGCAGTTGTAGTTGATCCGCCGCTATTCTTTCCGCTTAGCCGGAGGAAGCCACGGCCGTATCTCCCCACTGAGCCGCTTCATGCCGCCGGCGAGGTCCTGCCC
>DATCPG010000383.1:0-5235 GCA_036570225.1 Gemmatimonadaceae bacterium
ACCGCTGCCGCCCGTTCCCAGCGCTGCCGTACCGCGCGCGACGACATAACGCTCTCCATCGGGGGCGAAGATCACGGTAGGAGATCCTTTGAGCAGCACTGTTGCGCCGAGGCTCCGGGCCATGTCGATGCCGATGTCGAATCGCTTGTCGAGCACGTCGCTGACATCGAGCTTCGCCAGTCGCGCGAACTCGGCGACGTGCGGCGTGATGAGTGCGGGCCTTCCCTTCAGCAGTCGTCCCAGAGCGGCGACGTCGCCATCGAACACGTTCAGAGCGTCCGCGTCGAGCAGCACTGGCAGTCTGGAATCGGCGAGAATGTTCTCGACGAGGCGACGGGTCTCCTCAGACTTTCCCAATCCTGGCCCGATGACAATTGCATCGGCCCACCGGGAAATCTGCGACGATGTGTCCGTCGCGGTCGTTGGCCAGGACGCTATCAGTGCCGACGGCGCGGCGGCGAGAATCTCACCCACGTTCTCGGGGGCAACGAGCGCGCGAACGAGACCGATACCGCTGCGAAGTGACGAGCGAGTAGCGAGGACGACGGCGCCTGCCATCCCCTTTCCGCCGCCTATGATTGCGAGGTGCTTTCGCGTCCCCTTGTGGGCGTCGTAGCGAATTGTCGGAACATGGGCGCGGACCCACGCGCCAGCGACGAGCCATGGAAGGATGGCGGCTTCGGTGCCGACGCTTCTCTTCGCTGAGGCCGGCAGGTCATCGAGCCCGATGTCGAGCACGACGATATCGCCGCAACAGTCGCGCGCGAGGAGCGAGCCACGCTTCACTCCCCCGAAGCTGAGCGTTGTATCTGCGATCACACACGCCGAATGATGTCCAGTCGTCGCGTCGAGGCCGCTCGGGAGGTCGAGCGCAGCCACACGCGCGCCGTCGGAATGCATCTGGTTTATTCTCGAGATCGCATCCGCGATCGCGCCGCGCGGCTCGCCTTCGGCCCCCGTGCCGAGCAGGGCGTCGATAACAACCTGGCGACTGTCGAATTCATCGGGGGGTAAAGTCGCTCTCACGGACTTCACTACATCGGCGGCGGCGGTTTTCTCGGCGACTGCATCAGGACTCTTCACGACTACTGCCTCGACGACGGTAACCTCGATTCCCTTTCGCGCGAGCGCCGCCGCGACGACCCAGCCGTCCCCTCCATTGTTGCCTGGCCCGGTGAACACGATGGCTCCGTGACGCAGTCGATCGCCATACCGGCGCGAGATCTCTTCCGCCGCGGCGCTACCCGCGCGCTGCATCAGCACGCGTGACGGAGTTCCTCGTTGAATGGCCGCCCGATCGCGCTCCGCTGATTCATTGGCGCTGACCACCCTGACGGACAGGGGCATTGCTCGGGCGATTGGAGTTTATGCCTGTTGCGCGCAGTTCCAGGGGTAGTCGCGCTCGAATGCCCTGTCGAAGTCGAACACGTCCACGAACTCGTCGCGGGTATCCTGAGGTTGGCTGAGGAGAAAGCCGAGATCGACGAGGGTGAAGACGATGTCGCCGATGTCCGCCGTAGCCGAGATTCCCCAGTGCTCGAGAACCACTTTCGCCATCAGGCCGTATCGCTCGAGCGCCAGATCGCGGCACGCATTGGCGAGCTCGATGCCGGTGATGTGGCGTCGCATTGTGAGCTGCGCCTGGCACAGCTCGAGCGCGGAAAGAACGAACAGGTATGCCTGCTCGTCAAACCGCGGCTCGCGGATGCGAATCCGGTCCATGATGCCTTCGCGAAACGCCAGCTCAGCCATTTTCTACTTTTTGCCCCCCATTGAGGGGAAGGATTTGTAGAGCGGAAACCGATTCGTCAAGTCGAGTACTTCCTCTTTGACTGACAACGCGACCGCGGGGTCACCAGAACTGACAATCACCTTGTCGATCAGCTTGGCGATCTGGTGCATCTCGCGTTCCCTCATCCCGCGCGTCGTGACTGCCGGGGTGCCGATCCGAATACCGCTCGTGACAAAGGGCGACTGCGTCTCCTTGGGAACGGTATTCTTGTTGACGGTGATGCCGGCGGCATCCAGCGCCTTCTCCGCCACTTTCCCGGTGACGTCCTTGTTGCGGAGATCGACCAGCATCAGGTGGTTGTCGGTTCCACCCGAAACGATGTTGAAGCCGTGCTCGATCAGCGCGTTCGCCAGCGCCTGCGCATTGCGCACGATCTGGCCGCAGTAGTCCTTGAATGACGGGTCGAGCGCTTCCTTGAACGCCACCGCCTTGGCTGCAATGATGTGCTCGAGCGGACCGCCCTGCGTTCCCGGGAACATCGCTTTGTCGACAGTCTTGGCGTGCTCTTCCTTGCAGAGGATCAAACCGCCGCGCGGACCACGCAGAGTCTTGTGGGTAGTGCTCGTGACGGCGTCCGCGTGCGGAACGGGCGAGGGATGGTAACCGGTCGCTACGAGTCCGGCGAAATGCGCCATGTCTACCACGAACTTCGCTCCAATCTCGCGCGCAACCTCGGCGAACGGCTCGAAGTCGATTATGCGCGCGTACGCACTAGCGCCGGCGATGATCATTTTGGGCTTCTGCTCGCGGGCGATCTTCTGCATCTGCGCGTAGTCGATGCGACCGTCCTCCCCGACGCCGTAGTGGATGGCGTGGTAGAGGAGGCCGGAGAAATTCACCGGCGAGCCGTGCGTGAGGTGTCCGCCCTGAGAGAGATCGAGACCGAGCACCACGTCGCCCGGCTTGAGAAAAGCGAGATAGACGGCGGCGTTCGCCTGCGCACCGGAATGGGGCTGCACGTTGGCGTGGTCGGCGGAGAAGAGCTGCTTCACGCGATCGATAGCGCACTGCTCGACCATATCCACGAACTCGCACCCACCGTAGTACCGCTTTCCCGGCAGCCCTTCGGCGTACTTGTTCGTGAGCGGAGTCCCCATCGCCTCGAGAACCGCGGGCGAAACGAAATTCTCGCTGGCAATCAGCTCGAGTCCGCTGCGCTGGCGGTCAACCTCGAGATCTATGAAGCGCGCGATCTCGGGATCACTCTGCGCGAGGTTGCCACTCGGCATCGCGATCCTGGCTGATTCGGATTGTCTCGGAGCTTCAGTAGTTTGGGGCATCAAGTGTCCTTGGGTTCGATCTTGCCTACCCGCCGCTCGTGTCGGCCACCCTCGAATTTAGCATCCAGCCACGCCTTCATGGTTTCCACAGCCTTGTCGTCGGTCATGAAACGCGCGGGCAGAACGAGGATGTTGGAGTCGTTGTGCCTGCGCGAGAGCTCGCCGATCTCCGGCTCCCAGGCCAGCGCGGCGCGCACTCCAGGATATCTGTTGGCAACTATGTCCATTCCCACTCCACTTCCGCATAGAAGGATGCCACGCTTGGCCTCTCCGTGAGAGATTTCGCTGGCCAACGGGTGAGCGTAGTCGGGGTAGTCATCCGGTTTGTCCGGATCGTTGGAGCCAAGGTCGTCCGGCTGATATCCCAGTTTCCTGAGCTCCGAGACGAGACGGTTTTTCATCTCCACTCCGGCATGATCGGAAGCAATCGGAATCGTTTCGCTCATTTTGCCTCCGCCAGGCGCTGCTCGGCCAGACGATCTGCGGCCTCATACGTCGAGATGTGCTGGGTGTCCGCGATCTCGAACACCTTGAGTATGGTATCGTAGATGTCATCCGCTTTGTCCAGCGCGCGCTGGGCATTCCAGCCGGCGACCTCGCCAAACACATTGATAACGCCGCCGGCGTTGGCAACGTAGTCCGGAGCGTAAAGAATTCCGAGCCGCTGGAGCTCGTCACCGTGGCGCTCCTCGAGCAGCTGATTGTTCGCGCCTCCCGCCACGATGTATGTCTTGAGCATCGGGATGGTCTTGTCGTTGATGATTCCACCCAGTGCGCACGGCGAGAAAATGTCGGCGTCCGCGGAGAAGATTGCGTCTCCAGCGACGATCTGCGCTCCGGTCATCTTGGACACCCGGGCGGCTTTCGCGGCATCGATGTCAGAAACAATCAGTTTTGCACCCGCCTCGTGGAGCTCTTTGGCCAGGTAGGTTCCGACACTGCCGCATCCCTGTATGGCGACGCACTTTCCCTCGAGGCTGTCGGATCCCCACATTCTGTTTGCCGACGCCTGCACTGCGCGAAATACTCCATGCGCGGTAACCGGGGAAGGATCTCCGGATTTGCCGGCAAGTCCGGCGACGTGCCCGGTCTCCATGTGCACGTAGTCCATGTCCTTCGTGCTTGTGCCCACGTCTTCCGCGGTTATGTACCTGCCGCCGAGGCTCTCGACGAACCGACCGTGGGCGCGGAAAATCCTCTCGCGGTCTTTGGTCTTGTTGTCGCCAATGATGATCGACTTGCCGCCGCCAAGATGGAGTCCCGCGACAGCATTCTTATAGGTCATTCCGCGCGAAAGTCGGAGCGCGTCCGTGATTGCTTCCTCGTCGGTGGCGTACTGCCAGAATCGGGTACCACCGAGGGCGGGCCCCAGCTTGGTGCTGTGGACCGCAAGAATGCCTCTGTAGCCGATGGAAGGGTCGCTGCACATGACGACTTCTTCGTGTCCCATCTCTGCCAGTGTATCGAACAGCTTCATTTATTTGGTTGATAGTGGGTGATGTTTATCTCTTCGTCGCCCGATGCTTCGATCCCGCGACGCTTCATGATTGACCGTATAGCGCACGCGCGATCACGATCCTCTGGATCTCCGAAGTGCCCTCATAAATTTCGGTGACTTTCGCATCGCGGAACAGACGCTCCACCGGATAATCCTTGACGTAACCGTATCCTCCGAAGATCTGCACGGCCTGCGTCGTCACCCACATCGCTGTCTCGCTCGCCATCAGCTTCGCCATCGAGCTGAATTGGCGCACGCTCTGACCCCGGTCCTTGGCCGCGGCCGCCGCGTGCAGCAGCGCCCGCGAAGCCGAAACGCGCATCGCCATGTCCGCGAGCTTGAACTGGATCGCCTCGAACTCCTTGATCGCCTTGCCGAATTGTTTGCGCTCCGCGGCGTAGGCTACCGAATGCTCGAGCGCCGCACGCGCAATCCCGATCGCCTGCGCAGCGATGCCCAGCCGCCCGTTGTCTAGGGACTGCATTGCATAGATAAAGCCCTGCGTCTCGTCGCCGAGGAGATTGTCGGCCGGCACCCGCATGTTGTCGAAGTTGAGCTGCACGGTCGGGGAAGCTCGAAGCCCGAGCTTGTCCTCCTTCTTGCCGACTTTGAACCCGGGGAGATCGGGCGTGATTATGAACGCGCCGATTCCCCGCCCGCCCTTC
>DATCPG010000384.1:0-12989 GCA_036570225.1 Gemmatimonadaceae bacterium
GCCGTAAGCACGGCGACGTCGTGACCTTCGCTGCCAACCAGCACATCAATCCGACGAACGTCTGCTACCTGCGAAAGACCTGCGTATTCTGCTCGTTCGCGCGTCTGCCGAAAGAAGAAGGGGCTTATCACTACACCCTCGATCAGGTGTACGCGGAGGCCGAGACGGCGGCCAGCGGTCTGACGAAGGAGTTCCACATCGTCGGCGGGCTCGACATGAAAGCCGGCCTCCAGTACTACAGCGAGATGTTCCGCGGACTCAAGTCGCGGTATCCCCACGTCCACATCAAGGCGTTGACCGCCGTCGAGATCGCACACATCGCCCGCATCGACAAGATGTCGATCGAGGATGTGCTCGTTGCGCTGCGCGAAGCCGGACTCGACACGCTGCCGGGCGGGGGAGCCGAGGTCTTCGGCAGAGGCGTCCGGATGGAGATCGCCGACAAGAAGCTCGCCGCCGAGGACTGGATCGATGTGCACCGGACCGCGCATCGCCTCGGGATCCGCTCGAATTGCACGATGCTCTACGGACACGTCGAATCGATTCAGGATCGGGTCGAACATCTGGCGATGCTACGCGACCTGCAGGATGAATCCGGCGGTTTCCTCGCGTACATCCCGCTTGCGTACCACCCGGATCACAATGAGCTGGGAATCGAGCTGGGCCGCCAGGGCACAGCAACGACCGGCTTCGACGATCTGCGAAATCTTGCTGTCGGCCGGCTGTTCCTCGACAACTTCGAGCACATCAAGACGCACTGGATAATGGTCACCCCATTTCTTTCGCAGACATCGCTGGCCTTCGGTGTCAACGATCTCGAGGGAACGGTGGTGCGGGAGAAGATCTATCACGAGGCTGGTGCCCACACTGCACAGGGCCTGAGTCTCGATGAGATCCTCGATCTGATCCGGTCCGCGGGCAAGACTCCGGCTGAGCGCGATTCCTTCTACAACATTCTTCGCGTTTTCGACCGCAGTCACGGCGCGGCGGCCGCATGATGAAGATCGGCCGAATCCCTTACATCAACTGCTATCCCGTCTACGGCGCGATAGACCGCGGAAAAGTGCGCCTCGACGCAACGTTGGTTGACGGTGTTCCGACAGATCTGAATCGCCGGATGGCAGCTGGAGAGCTAGCCATCAGTGTGGTGTCCGCCGTCGAGTACGCGCGTGACGCACATCGCTACCTCCTGCTTCCCGATCTCGCCATCTCCTGCGACGGACCCGTTCGAAGCGTCATGCTCTTCTCCAGACGCCCCGCCGGCGAGCTCGGAGGGAGAAGCGTAATCGTCAGCCGAAGCTCGATGACCAGCGTTGCTCTCCTGGAGCTTCTGTTCGAGAATGTCTGGCACGCACGTCCACGGTTCGTTCCGGGCGACGCGGAGGTCAAGGATGTGGTCGTTGACACCGCGAGCGACGCTGACGCCAGACTGGTGATCGGTGACGCCGCGCTCGTGCTCGGCTCCAACCATCGCGACCGGTATCCCTTCGTCTACGATCTCGGCCAAATTTGGAAGGACTGGACCGGCCAGCCTTTCGTGTTCGCCGTATGGGTCGCGCAGCGTTCCACCAACGTGAAGGAAGCGCTCGTAGCCCACGCCGGACTGATCGCTTCCCGCGATTGGGGCCTTCAGCACTTGACCGATCTCGCGGAGCAGGCCCATCAGGCCACAGGCGTTGCGCGTTCGATTTGCGTGGAGTACCTCTCGGGCCTCGATTACGGCCTGTCGTATCCGCACCTCGCCGGACTGACTGAATTCTATCGGCGACTCGTCGAGCGCGGCCGCATTCCCAACGGAACACTTACCTTCCTGCCCGCCGCATGAGCGAGACCTCCGAGCTGCTCGACTTCTACACGAACGCGCCTCTTCTCGAGCTGGGAGCGGCCGCCGATCGCGTGCGCCAGGAAAAGCACCCGGGCAACACGGTCACCTACATCATCGACCGCAACATCAACTACACCAACGTCTGTGTAGCTGACTGCGGGTTCTGCGCGTTCGCGCGCCGACCAAAGCACGGCGAAGGATACACCCTCTCCTTCGAGCAGATCGGCGCCAAGATCGAGGAGCTCAAGGCGCTCGGCGGCGTTCAGATTCTGATCCAGGGCGGTCACAATCCGTACATCCCGTTCGATTGGTACCTCGACCTGATGCGCTACATCAAGCGCAATCATCCCATCCACATCCACGGATTCAGTCCGAGCGAGATCGATTTCTTCGCCAAGCTTTTCCGGATGGACGCGATTGAAGTGATCCGCGAGCTGCGGAAGGCGGGACTCGATTCGATCCCCGGCGGTGGCGGAGAGATTCTCGTGCAACGCGTTCGGGACATCGTCGCGCCCAAGAAGGCGGGGGCTGACCGTTGGCTCGAGATCATGGAGCTGGCCCACAACGAAGGCATGAAGACGTCGGTCACGATGATGTACGGTCTCGGAGAGACGTTGGCCGAAAGGTTGGAGCACCTCCAGAGAGTGCGCGAAGTGCAGGCGCGGACGGGCGGATTCACGGCATTCATCTGCTGGCCACTCCAGCCGGAAAACACGCCGACCATGTCGAGCCAGCCGAAAACCGGTGCAACCGAGTACCTCCGCACGGTCGCGTTCGCGCGCGTCGTCCTCGACAATGTCCCGAATCTGCAATCGAGCTGGGTGACCATGGGAATGAAAATCGGACAGATCGCCCTCCGGTTCGGCTGCAACGATTTCGGCTCGCTGATGATCGAGGAGAACGTCGTTTCCGCCGCCAACACCACCAATCGCACATCGACCGCGGAGATGGAGCGTCTGATCCGCGATGCCGGGTTCACCCCCGCCCGCAGAAAGCAGGACTACACGCTGATCGATCCGCCACTGGCAATACGAGCGGATGCAGCGTGACCCCCGCGTGGGTATCGGTTACGATTCTCATCGGTACTCCCGCCGCCGCCCACTAACACTCGGCGGCGTTTTAATACCATCGGAAATCGGCCTCGAGGGTCATTCCGACGCAGACGCGATCTGTCATGCGATCACAGACGCAGTGCTCGGCGCCGCGGGAATGGGGGATATCGGAGAGATGTTCCCCGACACTGATCCTGCGAATAAGGACCGCGATTCGATCGGGATGCTCGAGGCGGCGGTGAGGCGAGTCTCGAGCGCCGGATACACCGTGGGTCAGGTGGATGTCACGGTGATCGCGGAAATGCCGCGGCTCGCCCCCTATCGCGCGGAAATACGAGCGCGGCTGGCCACCGCACTCGGTATCGATTCCGAGAGCGTGAGCGTCAAAGGGAAGTCGAACGAAGGAATGGGTTGGATCGGGCGCAAAGAGGGCCTCGCCTGCATCGCCGTCGCAACGCTAATCGGGAACCGCTAGCGAATGCTGGAGTCAATAACGGGGTGGCTGGGTGACCTGCCGCTCGGATCGCTGTATGTGACGATTGCCGTGCTATCGGCTTTCGAGAACTTTTTTCCTCCGTTTCCTTCCGATGCCGTCATAGCGTTCGGTGCTTTCCTCGCCGACAGAGCTCACGGCTCCGCCTTCACCGTGTTCTTCCTCGGGTGGTTTGGCAACGTTTCCGGCGCCTGCATCACATATTCACTCGGCCGCCGATTCGGATCAAAGGCATTTCTGAGGCGACTGGAAAAATACGCGGGTCCCGACGCCGAACAGCGGATCAAGCAGCTCCACAAGAAGTACGGGTTCGGAGGACTTTTCGTGAGCCGATTTCTGCCGGGTGTTCGCGCAATCGTCCCGCCGTTCGCGGGCGCGATGAAGCTTCCCGCCGGCAAGGTACTGCTGTCAGTCGCCACTGCATCCGCGGTCTGGTTCGCGCTCATTACTTTTCTTGCTTTCCGCGCCGGTGACAATTGGGACGTAGTACAGCATTACCTCGTGCGATCGGGCAAGGTGGCCGGCGCAATCGCAATTGGTATAGTGGTGCTCTCAGTCGCGCTCTGGCTCTACAAACGGCACGGAAAGAAACGTGGGTAGGAAAGGGCTGGACGACGCCGTTTCCCGCGCGTTCTACGTCGAGCGGTTTGACGACTTTCTCGCGCTGGAACAGGGTGCGTCAGTCCAGACCGGCAAGGCCTACAAGCTCGACATCGCCCGGTTCGTGACCTATGTGTCCGTCAAGGGCTCGGCATCCGCAAGCGAAGTCGGAACTCGCGCGCTGCGTGAATACGTGTACCATTTAAAGGACCTCGGACTCGCGCCGGCATCGATCCGCAGGAACGTCTCGGCCGTCCGCAGCTACTTCAAGTTTCTCCTGGGCGAGGGTCTCGTCGTCAGAGATCCGAGCGAGCGGCTGGAGACACCCAAGCGCTGGCGCACGCTCCCGGAAGTTCTCGGTATCGAGGAGGTCGAGAAGCTTCTCGCAGCGCCATCGCTCGACGAGCCACTTGCATTTCGCGACCGCGCGATGCTCGAGCTCGCGTACGGTGCCGGCCTGCGCGTGTCCGAGTGGATTTCGCTCACCGTCCGCGATGTGATGCTCAAGGACCATCTCATTCGCGTATTCGGCAAAGGAGCCAAGGAACGACTGGTCCCAATTGGACGAAAGGCGATCGGAGCAACTGCGATCTATCTCCGCGAGCTTCGTCCGTCGCTGGAGAAGGGCGAAGGGAAGGGCGTACTCTTTCTGAACGCGCGTGGACAGCCTCTGTCGCGCATGGGCGCGTGGAAGATCCTGCGAAAATATGTGCGTCAGGCAGGAATCACGAAGCCAGTCTCGCCACATACACTCAGGCATTCTTTTGCGACCCATTTGCTCGAGGGAGGCGCGGATCTGAGGGCAGTACAGGAGATGTTGGGACACGTGGACATCGCCACGACCCAGATCTACACGCACATCGATCGCGAATACCTGCGCAGCGTTCACAAGCAGTTCCACCCCCGCTCGTAATCTGAACCGCTAGAATTACCTATGCTTCTCGTCCTCGACAACTACGATTCCTTCACCTACAACCTCGTACAGTATCTGGGCGAGCTCGGCGAGCAACCCGTAGTCAAGCGCAACGACGAAATTACCGTCGATGATATTGGATCCATGGGGGTAACCCGGTTGGTGATCTCGCCCGGCCCGTGCACTCCGTCCGAGGCGGGAATCACCGTTGAAGCGATAAGGAAATGGGGACGCACGATCCCGACCCTGGGGGTTTGTCTCGGACATCAGGCGATCGGCGAGGCGTACGGCGGGAAGGTGGTCCGGGCCCGCACGCTGATGCATGGCAAGACGTCTCTGGTAACACACGATGGAAAAGGGATTTTCATGAACGTTCCGAGTCCACTGCGTGTGATGCGCTACCATTCGCTCGTGATCGAATCAAAGTCGCTGCCGAAGGACCTCGAGGTCGTCGCGAAAAACCAGGACGATCCCACCGAGATACACGCGGTGAAGCATCGGAAGCACCCGGTATGGGGTGTGCAATTTCATCCGGAATCCATTCTAACGCAGAACGGAAAGGAAATTCTGCGAAACTTTCTGAACATCTCCCAATGAAAGCTTCTTTTGTCGCCGCTTGCGCCCTGATTGGGGTTACGACGGTCTTGCGGGGCCAGGACACGACGTCTGCCGTCCCGGATACTGGTTACGTCGATTACAACGAGCCTCCTCTGTCGCTTCCTCTTGGAATCGGCCTGCGAATTCCCTCGTACGATCGCGTCAACGGTCTCGCCCTACCCTGGGGTCCGAAACTGACTCTCGGCGAGGAGAAATTGGAGCTCGATGGTCTCGTGACGTATCGCTCCAATCTCGGGAAATGGGATCCTTCGCTGGAGGGGTTCGTGCGTCCCGGCGATGCTGATGAGATAAAACTGTACGTCGGGCGCGGCACGTTCACCAACGATTCATGGATCCGTTCAGACCTCGCCAACTCGGTGGCTGCTCTGGGCGTTGGCAGCGATTCGCGAAATTATTTTCGCGCAGACCGGGCCGCTGCGCGTTTCACGCATACGTTCACCACCGGGTCTCTCACGTTGACGCCGTTTGTCGGCGGCAACCTTGAGCGCGATTGGTCCACGGGCTCGATCGTGCCACTCAAATCTCCGTGGAGCTTCTTCGGGAGGAAAGGTGTCCTCAAGATGAAACGTGCAAACCCTCGGGTCAAAACCGGACGCATTAACTCGTTTCTCGCGGGATCCGGCATTGCGCTGTCGCGTGGTGGTGTGGATGCCAAGCTCGACGCCACCGTGGAGCATTCGTTCAATAGTTCGCTCAAGCCCGACTGTTCCGGATCTCCGACCGATGCCGCATGTGCGCTGCCGGCCGTGGAGTTCACACAGGGCACGCTCCATAGCGAAGTGAACTTTGCTACGTTCGGATCGCAGACCTTCTCCTTCCTCGGCCACGCGGTGTTCGGAACAAGTGGCATCGCGCCACCCCAGCGTTTCGCGTATCTGGGCGGTTCCGGAACCCTCGCGACAGTCAATCTGCTTGCGTTGGGAGGCGATCGTCTGCTGTACGTGCAGGCTGATTATGTCGTGCCCATCGATCGCATCCAGGTGCCTATTGTTGGCAGCCCCTTCATAGGCTTGAGATATTCAGCTGGGAGTGCCGGACAAGGGAGCCTGCCTCCCCTCATCCAGAATCTGGGCGTCGGCGCTGGAGCGAGTCTCTTCCGCGTCGACTACAGCATTGATCCCGCGCGGAATCGCTCGCCATTGTCACGGAAATCGGCAGTTTCGTTCGGACTTTCGCTCCCGATGTAGGCGAGAAAAAGTTTGCCCGGCTTCTGCCCGGTGGGTATATTACTGAGCGTGACTTTTGCCTTGTGTCGCGCAAAAATGGGCGGGTGATGGGGACGCTAGTGGTCATTCCGGCGCGCCTCGGCGCAATGCGCCTCCCCCGCAAGCCACTCCGCCTCCTTTCCGGACTTCCCCTCATCGTCCGGGTATGGCAAAGAATCTCAGAAATGGATGTCGCCGACACCGTTGTCGTCGCAACGGACGATGAAGCCGTAGCGAAGACGGTTCGATCGGCGGGCGCCGAGTGCGTGATGACGAGCTCTGCCCACACTTCAGGGACGGAGCGGGTCGCCGAGGTCGCGTCCCAGAAGCGCTTTGTGGAGTACGACACGATCGTAAATGTTCAGGGCGATGAGCCATTCATCGGGAAAGGGGCAGTGCGTGGCGCTGCCCAGCTCGTCGCAACGGGCCAGTTCCCGCTTGGTACCGCAGCCTCCCACGCGAGCTCGGAGATCCTGGATACGCCGAGCCTCGTCAAGGTCGTAATCGCGGACGATGGGCGTGCTATGTACTTCTCGCGAGCGCCGATTCCGTTCTTACGCGATCGCGCCGATTCTGGGAGGCTCGCCGAGCGTACATTGCAGCATATTGGAGTGTATGCATACTCGCGGGACGCGCTCATGAGGTGGGTAGCGCTACCGCCTCATCCGCTCGAGGAGATCGAGCGCCTCGAGCAGCTGCGTCCGCTGGCCGCCGGGCTCGCGATCGGAGTCGCGGTCACGAATGAAGCACCAGCAAGCGGAATAGATACGGAAGAAGACCTGGAGCGCGCCAACGCGCACTGGGACGCCTTTATGAAGGGAGCGGTGACAAATGTCCGGTAGTTCCAGCCAACAGACGCGCTACATCTTCGTGACGGGTGGAGTTGTATCCTCGCTCGGCAAGGGTATAGCGGCCGCCTCTCTGGGACGACTTCTGGTCGAGCGCGGGATGCGTGTGACGATAATGAAGTTCGATCCCTACTTGAACGTTGATCCTGGCACCATGTCGCCGTTTCAACACGGCGAGGTCTTCGTCACCGACGACGGCGCCGAGACGGACCTCGACCTCGGGCACTACGAGCGATTCATAGATCGCTCGCTGGCACAGGCCAACAACATCACCACCGGCCGCATTTACCTGAGCGTCATCACCAAGGAGCGCCGCGGCGAGTACCTCGGCTCTACTGTCCAGGTGATTCCGCACGTCACCGACGAGATCAAGGGCGCGATGAAGCGCCTCGCGCCGGAAAGCGACGTAGTGATCGTAGAGATCGGAGGCACCGTCGGCGATATCGAGTCGCTGCCGTTCCTCGAGGCGATACGTCAATTCCGGCACGAGATCGGTCGCGAGAACGCGATCTTCATCCACCTGACGCTGGTTCCGTTCATCGCGGCAGCCGGCGAGGTAAAGACCAAGCCGACGCAGCATTCTGTTCGCGAGCTAATGGAAATCGGAATCCAGCCCGATATCCTGATCTGCAGAACAGAGCGAGCCCTCTCCGAAGAAGTGAAACGCAAGATCGCGCTCTTCTGCAACGTCGAGTTCGGCGCCGTAATCGAGAGCAGGGACGTACCGTCGATCTACCAGATTCCGTTGCTCTTTCACGAGCAGGGCCTCGACGAGCGGGTGATGCACAAGCTCGGGTTGCTCGGGCGCAGAGCTCCGGATCTCTCCAAGTGGCGGAGCATGGTCGAGAGGATTCTGCACCCGCACGGTCGCGTGAAGATAGCCGTCATTGGCAAGTACACGGGATTGATCGACAGCTACAAGAGCGTTCAGGAAGCCCTCATCCACGGTGGGATCGCCAACGACGTCGGTGTCGAAGTGTCATGGCTCGCGAGTGACCTGTTCACGAGTCGCGAAAAGACGCGCGAGCTGCTCGGCGAATTTCACGGCGTGCTCATACCCGGCGGCTTCGGCGTTCGCGGCGTGGAAGGAATGCTCGAAGCGATTCGTTACGCGCGAGAATCAGGATTGCCGTTCTTTGGGATCTGTCTCGGGATGCAGACCGCGATCATCGAGTTTGCGCGCAATGTGATGGGACTGTCCGACAGCCACTCGAGCGAGTTCGCGCCGGAATGCGACAACGCCGTGATTTCATTGATGGAAGGTCAGCAACACGTCACCGATATGGGCGGCACCATGCGACTCGGTGCCTATCCGTGCAAGCTCGGAGTCGGAACGCAGGCAGCCATGATCTACGCCTCGCCTCAGGTGAGTGAGCGGCATCGACACCGCTACGAGGTCAACAACAAATTCCGTGACGGGTTCATAGAGCACGGATTGAACCTCAGCGGATTGTCACCGGACGGCTCGCTCGTGGAGATCGTCGAGCTTCCGACCCATCCCTGGTTCATTGGCTGCCAGTTCCATCCGGAGCTTCAATCGCGTCCCACCCGTCCGCATCCTCTCTTCGCGAGCTTCATCGCCGCCGCGGTGCAGGCGAAGTCGCCGGCACGAGGTAGCCGCAAGCGGACGCCAGTAGAAACGGCGGAATAGCGTGGCGGAATTCTTTCCCGCGGACAAACTGTTTCTCATCGCCGGCCCATGTGTTCTGGAGAGCGACGAGCTCAACCTCAGGGTCGGTGAGGCGCTGGCGAAGATCGCCGAGAGGGTTCCGGGCGGAATCATTTACAAGGCGAGCTTTGACAAAGCGAATCGGTCGAACCGAAACGCGGCTCGTGGCCCCGGACTCGACGCGGGATTGGCCGCCCTCGAGCGAGTGCGCAAGGCCACCGGGCTTTCCGTTCTCACTGATGTACACACTCCGGATCAATGCGCACCCGCCGCGAGCGTTGTCGATGTGCTTCAGATTCCGGCCTTCCTTTGCCGGCAAACAGATCTGCTCGAGGCCGCCGGAGCAACCGGGAAACCGGTGAACGTGAAAAAGGGGCAATGGCTTCAGCCAGAGGGAATGCGCGGAGCCGTTCAGAAGGTTCGTGGCAACGGCAGCGGACGCTCACGCGACATCGCTGTCACCGAGCGCGGTACTTTTTTCGGCTACGGTGATCTCGTCGTCGACATGCGCTCGTTCACCCGGCTGAGGGAAGCGTGCGCGGCGCCTGTAATTTTCGACGCCACTCATAGCGTCCAGAGGCCCAGCCAAGGACCCGATGGCGCGAGCGGAGGAGCACGGGAATTCGTTCCCATCCTCGCCTTGTCGGCAATCGCCGCGGGCGCTCAGGGGCTCTTTCTCGAGACGCATCCCGATCCGGACTGTGCGCCCAGCGACGGCCCGAACATGATTCCGTTGTCGGAGCTGGGTTCGCTCATGGACCGTGCGGTAGACATTTGGGCGCGCATCAACCGATGACGCACAAGGACATAGTCGAGCGTGGACGTCGGGTGCTCCGCATGGAGACTGAGGCGCTCGGCGAGGCAGAGCGCCGCATCGGCGACGAATTCGTGCGCGCGGTCGAGAGCATCGCGAGGTCCGAAGGTCGAGTGATCGTATCGGGGGTAGGGAAGTCCGGGCTAGTCGGACGAAAGATCGCCGCGACGTTCACTTCTACCGGCACGCCCGCGACGTTTCTTCACCCCGCGGACAGCGTTCACGGAGATCTCGGCATCGTCGGCAAGTCGGACGTCGCGATTCTGATTTCCAAGAGCGGAGAATCAGCCGAGGTCCTCGGTCTGCTCGACCATTTGAAGCGGCTTGGTGTATGTACGATTGCATTGACGGGTAACGCGAAATCCACGCTGGCGCGTCATAGCGACGTGGCTCTGGACGGATGGGTGAAGGAGGAAGCGTGTCCGCACGATCTCGCACCAACCACCAGCACCACCGTTGCTCTTGCGCTCGGTGATGCGCTCGCCATCGCGCTCCTCGAGGAAAAGGGGTTCGATGCCGACGACTTCGCGCGTCTGCATCCCGGGGGCTCGATCGGAAAGCGTCTCCTGACACGAGTGTCGGACGTGATGGTGACTGAGGACCTTCCCATTTTACCCGAGTCAGCGACGATGCGAGAAGCGGTCGTTCAGCTCGCCGAACGGCGAGGACTCGCCGTTGTTACGGGAAAGGATGGAACCGTCTCGGGTGTCATTACGACCGGCGACCTTTCCCGCTTGATGGAGCACGAAGAGAATGTCTTCCCGATCGCGGTGACCAAGGTGATGAACAGGAATCCGAAAATCGCTGAATCCGACGAATTGGGAAGCGCGGTGGTCTACCGAATGGAAACCCATGGGATCATCGCGATGCCTGTACTCGGAGCCGGCAAGAAGATCGTCGGAGTGATCCATCTGCACGACCTGATGCGCGCTGGAGTTGTCTGATGCGCTCCATTCTGGTATGCGCGCTTGCCGTCCTCGCAGTTGTCGCCTGTAGCCCGAAGAAGCAGCCTCCGATCGTTGCGCATTCGCCTCTCGCCGATTCCGCTGACCAGGTGATGTACGGGATGAGGTTCGTTCTAACCGACCGTGGACTCAACCGCGCACTCCTCCAGTCCGATACGGCCTACTTCTTCGACGAGAATACCCGGATCGAGCTCGAGAAAGTGCACACGACTTTTTTTACCGCGACCGGCGCAAAGAACGCGCTGCTCACGTCCGAGCGCGGACGCTACAACAGCCGCACGAACAACATGGTTGCGCGAAAAAATGTCGTGGTCGTGACGGAGGATGGCCGCCGCCTTACGACTCAGGAGTTGAATTACAACCAGCAGATCAACGAAATCTCCAGCGACAGCGCATTCGTCATGACCGAGCCGAATCGCCGACTGGAGGGAATCGGCTTTCGCTCTGATCCCGACATGAAGAACATCAGGATTCTGAAGGGAGCTAGCGGTCTGGCCAGAGGCGTGTCTACCGAAATAGCGCCTGCTTCCTCGACCGCGCCGACAATTCCGAAGCGTTGAACACCGTGAAGCTCACGCTCGGCGTCGCTATCTCGCTTGCAATTGCCTCTTCCGGCCACGCCCAGGACATTCCGCGAAGCTGCGATCTCGATCTCCAGAACAGGCCGGGAACTGCGATGACCATTAGGGAGGATGCGGCTGGCAAGAGGACGACATTCCTGAGCAGTGGCGTTGTGGCGCACTGTATAGGTCAGGGGAATACTCTAACCGCGGACAGCGCAGAGTACTATCAAGCCGAGGGAAGACTGTATCTCGTAGGGAATGTCCATTACACCGAGCCGCGGATGACAGTTACGTCGCGGACGATGACGTATTACCAGAATGACAACCACCTCCACGCTGAAGGTGACGTCGTCGCGGTGAGCGCAAACGGCAGCACGTTGCGGGGACCGGTGACGGAATATTATCGGAGCACGCCGCAGCGACCTCTTGCCCGAATGTTCGCGCCGCAGCGTCCCACGGTAACCCTCGTCCAGAAGGATACGACCGGCAAGGGCAAGCCTCCCGACACCGCCTTCGTCGTGGCGAACCAAATCGCAATGGAAGGAGACAGTCTGGTGTATGCGTCCGGTCGCGTTCAAATCACGCGTCCCGACCTTCTGGCGACGGGCGATTCCACTTTTCTCGACAGCGGCCGTGACTTCGCCAGGCTGATGCGCGGGCCCTCGGTCAAGGGCGTCGGAGCGCACACCTTTACGCTTACGGGTGGCATCATCGACGTTTTCTCGAAGAACAAGCAGGTGGAGCGCGTCGTTGCGACACCCAATGGTCATGCGCTGAGTCAGGATCTCGAGCTGGTCGCGGACACAATTGACTTGCGGGTCGCTGCCAACAAACTGCAGCGAGCCATGTCGTGGGGGAAAACCCGTGCTCACGCCATCTCGCCCGAGCGCGAGATAGTCGCCGACTCGATTGACGCCATTATGCCCGACCAGCGCGTCCGCGAGGTCCGGGCATTGCGTAAGGCGTACGCCGAAAGCAACCCGGATTCGGGGGTCGTCTCCAAGAAAAGAGACTGGATGAGCGGGGACACAATCATCGCCCGGTTCGATTCCATTCCTCCAACCGACACCGTCACCAAGCCGCGCGTGCATCAGATCGTCGCGCTCGGCGACGCCAGGTCGTTCTACCAGATGAAGAACTCCAAGGCACCTGCAGATGAACCGACTGTCAACTACGCGCGGGGCAGGGTGATCGAAATCGATTTTGAAGATCGCAAAGTCGCGACCGTGACGGTCACTGATCAGGCGACGGGGGTTATGATCGAGCCGGCAAGCGAGCCCGCCACGGTCAAGCCCGCTACGCCGACGTCCCCGCGCGCGACTTCCACTTCGCCGAGCGTCAAACCCTCTACGCCAGTGAAGCCGCCTCCGGGAGCGCGAGAGTGAGCAGCGAAGCGAATCTTCCGGAAAGCATCCGAAAACTTC
>DATCPG010000385.1:0-4724 GCA_036570225.1 Gemmatimonadaceae bacterium
CGTGAACGCGGCGCCCCGTTTTTTTATTGATGCATTACTTCATCGCGATACTTCTCTCGCTGCCGTGGATCGTGCCGCCACTCGTCACGTACTCCCGGCTGCGCCGGTCGCGCTCGCTCGATGGTGAGAGCGCTACCCCACTCGAGAATCCGCCACTCGTCTCGGTGATCATTCCCGCACGGAACGAAGCTCACAACATCGCGCGGTGCGTGTCGTCGATACTCTCCACCTCGTATCCGAACCTCGAGCTGATTGTCGTCGACGACAGCTCTACCGATGATACAGCCGCGATTGCGCGCGAAGCGGCAGCGGGCGATCCCCGCGCGCGTGTCATCACCTCCCCGCCGCTACCCGAAGGCTGGTTCGGCAAGCAGTGGGCGTGCGCGACCGGCGCGAAAGTCGCGCGCGGGAGCGTGCTCCAGTTCACGGACGCCGATACCGTGCACAGCTCAGATCTGGTGGCACGCTCCACCAACGCGATGCGTGGCGCCAGAGCCCAGCTTTTCTCCGTCGCCGGCAGACAGGAGCTCGGCGGATTCTGGGAGAAAGTGATCCAGCCGCAGATCTTCACGATTCTCTCGATGCGCTACGGTGGCACCGAGTCGATCAACGAGGCGACGAGCGTCAGCAACAAGATCGCGAACGGGCAGTGCATTTTCGTCACGCACGACAGCTACGATGCGATCGGCGGTCACGGTGCCGTGCGTTCGTCGGTGGCGGAAGACCTGATGCTCGCGCAACGTTTCTTCGCCGCGCGCAAGAGAGTTGTGCTCATGCTCGGCGTGAACCAGCTGTCCACGCGCATGTACGCATCGCTCGGCGAGATCATCGCCGGCTGGCGAAAGAATGTCTTCGCGGGCGGGTTGGATGCGGTGCCATTCGGCAGACTCGGGCGAACGTTTTTCCCATTGGTGCTCCTGCTCCCGCCGCTCATGCAGCTATTGCCCGTGCTGGTCCTCATCCTCGGCGCGTCGGGTCATATTCCGCCGGAGATGATGCTGTGGGCGACGATCTCCGGCATCGTGACGCTCATCTGGTGGCTCGTCGTCTACGTCACCGTCAGCGAAAACGCTTTGTACGCGCTCGCGTATCCGCTGGGAGCGCTCGTGCTTCTCTACATCTTCGTCACCGCGGTAATTCGCGGGCGCCGCGTGACCTGGAAGGGGCGCACTTACCTGTCGGAGTAGTCGGGCCGGAGAGTTGGAGCTCGCGTGGCGCTTTTGCCGCAGCGATCCGGAGCTGCTTGCGGAAGTCAGGACCGTCGAGAAGTGGCAGAGATTCGCGTCGCATAGTGCTCAAACGATGTAAGCGCTGATTGCTGTCACGGCTACGCTCGAGGGTGCAAACTCTCAAGCGGGCCACCGCACTCCTGGAGGGCGCCGGCTCTCACGAGGGTTTGGCAGAGCTACTTCGCCAGCTCGGATTCAGCGAACCGTCACTACCCCTCGATGCCGTGGCGGCGAATGCGCTACACCTCCCCGCGTCGATCCGCGCCGCATCTATAGCTCAGGGCGTAGGATCGATCCGCGGCCTGGTCGTGGATCTACCGGATGACGCGGACCTTCGGCAAACACTTACCACTCTCGCCAACGCGCTTGCCAGAACTTCACCACAGCTTCTTTGGATAGTCATCGCGAACCGCGCACGCGAAGTGGCAATTGTTTGCTGGTCGTCCAGCGCATCGAGAGCGCGGATAGTCTCGTTGCTGTGCAACCGCGACAGGTTGTTCGAGAGCGACGCTGAAACGCTGTGCGCGCTCGCTTCCGTGACAAGCGACTCCGATTTGCTCACCCATGCGCGCTGGCTCGACATACTCGGCCGCGAAGCAATCACCCGCCGATTCTTTCGCGTTCTGGAGAAGACGGTGGCCGAGCTGGCCGACTCGGCACCGATGCAAGTCAGCCGGACCGAGAGCCGTGAGCTCTCCCTGCTCTACGTCTCACGATTGATCTTTCTCTCGTTCCTCGAGACGAAAGGGTGGTTGAACGGCGACTTTGGCTTTCTGAGCAAGGGCTACTCCGACTGCATCGCGTCGGGCGGGAGCTACCAGAGAAAGGTGCTCGAGCCGCTCTTCTTCGGGACACTCAACACGGCGATGCGCGCGCGGTCACGTCGCGCCCAGAGCTTTGGGCGTATTCCCTTCCTGAACGGTGGCTTGTTCTCGCGGTCGAGCCTGGAGAAGCGGCAGCGCGTGTGCGCCTTCAGCGACGATTCGTTCGGAAACGCATACGGCTCACTGCTGTCCAGATATCGGTTCAGCGCTCGCGAGGATTCAGCAGTCTGGTCGGAGGCGTCGATCGATCCGGAGATGCTGGGCAAGGCATTCGAAGCGCTCATGGTCGCGGGCGAGAGAAAATCGAGCGGAGCGTTCTACACTCCACAGGCTTTGGTCGAGGAGGTGGCAGAGGAGGGGCTTCGTTCAGCCCTCGATTTCGATTCGTCACGCAGCGCAGGGGTCGAGCATCTATCCAACATTCGCATCCTCGATCCAGCCTGCGGTTCCGGCGCTTTTCTCGTGCACATGCTCGAACGCCTCGCTTCGCTCCGCCTCGATGCCGGCGAAACCGGATCGATTGCCGAGATCAGACGCCGGGTGCTGACGAGTTCGATATTCGGCGTCGATCTGAATCCAATGGCAGTCTGGCTCTGTGAGCTGCGGCTCTGGCTCGCGATCGTCATCGAGAGCGCCGAAGGCGATCCCATGCGTGTCGTTCCACTCCCGAATCTCGACCGGCACATTCGCGTCGGGAATTCCCTATCCGGCGGCGCGTTCAACGACGCCGTGCGCCTGCGTAGCGGACGCAAACTGGCCGGTCTCCGCAGGCGTTACATGCGCGCGTCCGGACCGCGCAAGAAAACGCTTGCCAAGGCAATGGATCGCGCCGAGCGGAGCGCTGCCGTTGAGGTATTGCAGCGTGAAGGCGCGCGTTTGACGGCGCAGCGCAGGGAGCTCCTGATTGCGCTGCGCGCCAGAGATCTATTCGGCGATCGCCAGCCGCCAGGTCGCGATGGTCAGCTGCGTCTGCTCGCACTCCGGACTCAGATCAGGACCGCTGCTCGAGCCGCGCGCCAGTTGCGCAGCGGTGCGGCGCTGCCCTTCTCGTTCGCGGCTCACTTCTCGGACGTGGCCGCCGGCGGTGGGTTTGACGTGATCATCGGCAACCCGCCATGGGTGCGCCTTCATCAGATCGCCGAATCATCCCGGGCCACGCTAAGAGATGATTTCGTCGTGTATCGCACCGCCGCATGGGGGGGTGGAGCCGCCGCCGCAGGCGCGGGGCCCGGATTCTCCGCGCAGATCGACATGTCCGCTCTCTTCGTCGAGCGTTCGTGCGAGCTTCTGCGACCCGGTGGGACATTGGCATTGCTCCTACCATCGAAATTATGGCGATCGCTCGCTGGCGGTGGAGTGAGACAGCTGCTGCTCGACCGGACCGATCTCGTCACTCTCGAGGACCTGGCGGAGTCATCCTCACAGTTCGAGGCAGCTGTATATCCGTCGCTCCTCGTTTCGCGGAAGAGGGTGGCGCTACACGGAGCCCGCCACCAAAATTGCGATGCAAAGGTTCGACTGACTGGTCGCACCGTGAGATGGTCTGTCCGGGCCGACGCTCTCCGTTTCGACGCCACACCCGGGAGCCCGTGGATTCTGCTTCCGCCAGCAGCGCGGAAAGCATTCGAGACTATCCGAAGCCTCGGTACGCCCTTCGCAAGCAGCGCGTTCGGACGCCCAATGCTCGGCGTAAAAACAGGGTGCAACCGAGCCTTCGTCGTTCACGTCGACGGGATCGAGAATGACGTCGCATCGATTTCGGCGGGCGACCGTCGCGGTCGGATCGAGCGCGAGATGCTCAGGCCACTGGTGCGCGGCGAGACACTGAGCGCGTGGAAGACGACTGGCCAGCGCGAGTACGTCGTGTGGCCTCACTGCGATAACAACCTTCCCCGCAAAGACCTTCCTCCGCTGGCGCGCCGATGGCTCCTCCCGTTTCGGGACCACCTCGGTGCCCGTGCCGATCTGCACGGGCGATTGCCGTGGTGGACGTTGTTCCGCACCGAGAGCGCACGCTGCGAAGGAGCCCGCGTGGTCTGGGCGGATTTTGGAACCAGGCCTCGGGCAATGGTCATCGAGCCCGGGGATTCGATCGTCCCGCTCAACACCTGCTACGCGGTCGGCTGCAACACGCTCGATGACGCGCACACACTGGCCGCGCTTCTCAACGGCCCGCTGGTGTCCGCATGGCTGAATGTTATCGCGGAGCCTGCCCGAGGCGGGTACCGCAGATTCCTCGGCTGGACCATGTCCCTGTTGCCACTGCCAAGCGATTGGGACTGTGCGCGGGAACTTCTCGCACCACTCGCGCTGCGTGCAATGTGCGGTGACTTGCCGTCTGACGACGAGCTCCTTGCCGGCGCGTTGGACGCCTACCGGGCAACGCTCTCCGACATTCAGCCCCTGCTCTCCTGGACGAACGACTGCGACTGACGACTGCTGAGGAAGTTCGCGCCAGGATCGCGCGACTCATTCTCGGTGATGATCCGTCTGAAACGCGGATCGGCGAGATCTCCCTTAAGCCGCATCAACTATCGGCCGTCATGCGAATCGACAACGCGATGGACGAATTCGGTGGCGCCCTGCTCTGTGACGAAGTTGGGATGGGGAAGACCTTCGTCGCGACCGCCGTCGCGCGCCGGTATGCGCGCCGGCTGGTCGTAGCCCCCGC